>NZ_JBTLRC010000004.1:0-511440 GCF_054482835.1 Pantoea sp. S-LA4
ACGGATCTCATCCACGCTGGCAAAGTGATGCTGATAGTGTTGAGGATATTGCATGATGTCGCTCCATAATTTAGGAAACGTTCGTTTCCATATTAGCTAAAAAATTTAGTCGAGGATTTTCAGGGCCAGCGGGATAACGCTCTCATCGGGTCGGGTGGCAGCCACTTTACCGGCCACCCGCATTCCCAGCACAATGCATAACAGCAGCGAGGCGGTCGCTTCAGCACTCAGTGCTGCATTGATCGAACCATCCTGCTGCCCCAGAACGATAAGCTGCCGCAGATTCTGCTGATTGCGCGTCAGCGCGTCACTGACCGCATCGGCCAGATCGTCATCCAGCGTCTGCAGTTCAACGGCACTGCCGGCAACCAGACAGCCGCGTTCGCCTTCAATATCACGTACTGATTCCACATAAAATTGCAGCAGTGCTGCCAGCCTGGCGCGACCGTTTTCACACTGCGCCAGCCGCTCGCTTAGCGCGGCGTTGCGTAATGAGAGGTAGCGTGCAAACACCTGCGCGAACAGCGAGCGTTTATCCGTGAACGCTTTATAAATGCTGCCGGTGGTGAGCTGCATCGCGCGGCTGAGATCGCCTATCGAGGTAGCGTGATACCCTTTTTCGCGGAAGATCTGCATCGCGCTGTCCAACACCGCATCAGTCTCAAATTCTCGCGGCCGGCCCCGCTCTTTCACCGGATGATGATGGCCCATCGCCTTACCTTTAGGAAATGATCATTTCCTTAAAAATAAACCATCTTCCTCAGAATAAAAAGGGCTGGCTTCCTGAATTTATCAACAGCCAGAACGGAAACCGTCACGCCTGCCGGATACACTGCCGTCTGACCTGACGCAAAGCACCGTCATCTGCCGCTCATCTATACTGCAAACTATCCTCAATCAAGGAGCGCCCTCATGGAACTGAGCTGGTTCACTCTCTGGCCGCCTCTGGCCCGCGTACTTTTTGTTCTCGCCTCACTCACTATCATTCTCAGCGGTTTGTATCTGGCCGCGCCGTGGATTAACCAGGTCCTGCTGGCGATGCTGTTATCGATCATGCTCGATCCGCTGATTAGCTGGCTGGAGAGGAGACGCATACCGCGCATTCTGTCGACCTTACTGGTCATTATTCTGATGCTGATGGTGGTGGTATTTACCATCATTAAACTGACGGTGCTGACCCCCGATCTGATGCAGCTCAGCCGTCAGGCACCGCTGCTGCTGGCAGCCCGGCTGGAACAGCTCACGCTGGTGTTCGCCCGGCTGGATATCGGCATGACGCCCGACCAGCTATTAACCTTTATCGATGCCGGTGCCGTGGTGCGGATTGTCACCGCTTTTCTGACGCAGATCCCCGGCGTTATCTCCTGGTGGATCATGGTTTTTCTGATGCTGCTGTTTATGTTGTATGAATTACCGTTGCTGAAACGCGCGCTTCAGCAGCGGGTAGCCGGAAAGCATCAGGCGATTTATCAGGCGTTGCAGGAAGGGATACTGAGCGTGATTGTTTATGCCCGCGTCAAAACCCTGACCAGCCTGCTGGGCGCGCTTATTGTCGGAACCGGCGCGCAATTGCTGGGTCTGAAATTTGCCTTTTTCTGGGGCGTGCTGATGTTTGTCTTTAACTATGTGCCGGTGCTGGGCTCGTTTCTGGCGGCGATCCCGCCGGTGATCCAGAGTTACATACTGTTTGATCTGCAGATGGCGCTGGCGGTGGCCGGCTTCTTTATGGTGCTGAATCTCTGTCTGAGTTCAGTCATTGAACCGCTGCTGATTGGAAGGCGGCTTGATATGTCCTTAACCAGCCAGCTGCTGGCGTTTCTGTTCTGGCAGGCACTGTTGGGCATAACCGGGGCAATACTGGCGATACCGTTAACCTATCTGATCAAAAAAGTCCTGCTGGCGGGCTATCCGCAACAGCAGGACTCACAGACAACATTAACGCAGTGAGGCGGCTTTATTACGCCATGAACGGGTCAGGCGTTTTTCAATCTCGACCACGATGAAGATCGCCATACTGACAATCAGGGAGATCAGCCAGTAGTTGATCGGCAGCGGACGGGTGCCAAACAGCGTATTCATCAGCGGCACATAGATAATAATCGCCTGCAGCACGATCAGTACCAGCGTCACCAGCCAGATACCGCGGTTTTTCAGCAGACCGCGATCCAGTGAGAAGCCATCAGCGTTACGGCAGTTGAGCATATAGGCCCACTGTGCGGTAACCAGCATCTGCAGCAGCACGGTGCGGATAAATTCCGCACTGTAGCCACGCGGTTGCAGCCAGGCTTCCAGCACGAAGGCGCTGATGGAGATCAGCAGGCCGACAAACACCACGCGCCAGATGGCGTAACCATCCATGACGTGCGCTTTCACATTGCGCGGCGGACGCCGCATGGCATTCGCTTCCGCTGGTTCAAATGCCAGACCAAACGACAGCGTGGCAGAGGTCGCCATGTTCATCCACAAAATCTGCACCGGCGTTAGCGGCAGCAGGTTACCCATCAGGATGGCGATAATAATCAGCAAGCCCTGCGCCAGGTTAGTCGGCATGATGAACAGAATGGTCTTCTTGAGGTTGTCGTAAACCCGACGTCCCTCTTTTACCGCAGCGGCGATAGTGGCAAAGTTGTCGTCAGCCAGGATCATGTCTGCCGCTTCTTTTGTCACTTCGGTGCCTTTAATCCCCATCGCAATACCGACGTTAGCCTGTTTCAGCGCCGGCGCATCGTTGACGCCGTCGCCGGTCATACCGACGATTTCGCCACTGGCTTCCAGCGCTTTTACCAGCCGCAGTTTATGTTCCGGGCTGGTACGGGCGAAGATATCGTAAGTTTTCGCCGCCTCAGCCAGCTCGGCATCGTTCATGTGTTCCAGCTGATAACCGGTGATGGCGGCCTGGCTGTTGCCGATACCCAGCATCTGACCGATCGCCATCGCGGTTTCCTGATGGTCACCGGTGATCATTTTGACGCGAATACCCGCCTGCTGGCACTCATCGATGGCCGCGATCGCTTCAGGGCGCGGCGGGTCCATCATGCAGGCAAGCCCCAGCAGCACCATGTCATGCTTCAGCTCATCATGATCGAGCGAGGTAACCGGCGCAGCGGTTTTCTTCCAGGCCGCGGCCACGGTGCGTAATCCTTCACTGGCGTAAGTCGTGATGGCTGCGTCCCAGTAAGCACGGTCAATCGGCTCGACGCCTTCCGGCGTTTGCTGCTGCTGACACAGATTCAGCAGCACATCGGGCGCGCCGGTCAGCAGCACATAGGATTCACCGCCAGCCACACAGCTGACCGACATATATTTATACAGGGAGTCGAACGGCAGTTTGCTGACTACCTCAACCGGCACGGCGCTGGTCATCCCCTTCGCCGCCAGCACTTTCAGCGCACCTTCGGTCGGGCCACCGACAATGGTCCAGTGTCCCTGATTGTCCTGACGAAGCTGACTTTCATTGCAGGTGTCTACCGCGTGCAGGAACTGTTGAAACAGCGGGTCCTGCGCCGCATTCGCGCCGTCGCCTGCAGCCTGCTCGGCAACAATCTCCCCTTTCGGTTCATAACTGTTGCCGCTGACGCGCCAGCGGCTTTTCGCCAGCACCACCGCTTTTACCGTCATCTCGTTCATCGTCAGCGTGCCGGTTTTATCCGAGCAGATCACGGACATCGCACCCAGCGTTTCAACGGTAGGCAGCTTGCGGATAATCGCCTGGGTACGCGCCATGGACTGCACGCCCAGCGACAGGATGATGGAAATAATAGCGGGCAACCCTTCCGGAACCGCAGCAACCGCCAGGCTGATAACCGACAGCGACAGTTCGCCCAGCGGAATATCGCGCAGCAGGTAGCCAAAAATGAACAGCGCCACCATCATCAGCAGGATGATGAAGAAGATCGCTTTCCCCAGCTTGTCGATCTGCACCAGCAGCGGCGTTTTCACCTCTTTAATGCCGCTGATCATCTCATTGATATGGCCGAGTTCGGTATCTCCTCCGCTGGCAATGACCACGCCCGCCGCAGTGCCTGAACTGACGGTGGTGCCTGAAAAGGCCAGATTCAGGCGATCGCCCAGCGATTTTTCGCCGCTCAGCGTATCGACACTTTTCGATACCACCGTCGACTCACCGGTCAGAATCGCCTCTTCAACCCGCAGATTGTTGACTTCGAACAGCCGCAAATCAGCCGGAATCTTATCGCCGGGCCGTAGCATCACCACATCGCCAATCACGATATCCCGCGTCGGCACGGTGACCTGCTTTCCATCACGCACCAGCATCGCCTCATTCGCCAGCATGTTCTGGATGCTTTTCAAAGATTTCTCGGCGTTGCTTTCCTGGATAAAACCGATGAGCGCATTGATGACAGCAACGCCGAGAATGACAAAGGTATCCACCCAGTGGCCCATGATCGCCGTGATCACCGCCGCTGCCAGCAGGATATAAATCAGTACATCTTTGAAATGCGCGATAAATTTTATCAGCGCCGATTTTTCCGCTTTTTGTGGCAGTGCGTTCGGACCATATTTCTTTAGCCGCTCCTGAGCGGTAGCGGAGGTTAATCCCGCTGAGGAACTTTGCAGGTCAGTAAATATCTCTGTCACACTACGCTGATACCAGGTACGCTCTGATAAAGCCGGCGCTTTATCCTGTTTTTCGTTGTTTAGCATATATAAACCCCGTGCCATTAAGCGATGAATTAAACGCGAAATTTAAAAAAATGCATTTTGCGGGATACGATACCCACAGGTAATGACCGACATCATTTTTCAGCAAAAAAGGTATGGTGGATGACAGGAAATGGCTAAATTAAATTTAACCTATATTATCAGAATGACAACGTTGTTTTTGTTTAACTCAGGTTTATACCTGTTCGTGCACTCTGCACCGTTTCAGATCGTGGCAGACAAAAGGAAACATTGATGAAAAAACAGAGCATTATCGTGCTTTGCGGTTTCGTTATTCTCGCGGTTGCCGCGACCACGCTGGTGGGGCTATTGACCTGGCTGGTCGTCTCGCAAATGGCAAACTAATAGGTAACAAACGAAGCGGCACTGCCGTCTGGCTAAAAATATTTTGAGTGCGTTAAACTTATTTTTAAATCGGTGGCGATAAGCATCAGGTAACTTTATTCCTCAACGCTTATTAAACCGCGGCTAAAATAGCTGATGTTAAGGCGAAGAAAATGATCAAACACAAAGTTATTTCCGTTTTGCTCTGTTGTGTTTTTATGACAGCGTGTGACGAGAAAAAAGAGCCTGATGCGCCACCTCCGCGCGTAATTAAAGTTTTCACCCTGGAAAGCAATCACGCCGAAAATATCCGTGTTTTTCCTGCGCGTATTCAGGCCGGTGACAACACCGATCTGGCTTTTAAGCGCGCAGGCCAGTTGGTTACGCTGGATATTCGTGACGGAACAACAGTAAAAGCGGGACAGACTCTCGCGACCCTCAACGACGCCGAGGCGCAGTTACGGGTGCGTGACCGCCAGACCAGCCTGCAACTGGCGGAACGTCAGTACCAGCGATTCCGCACGCTGGCACAGCGCAGTGCGGTTTCAAAGTCAGAGATGGATATCCAGACCGCCAATCGCGATGCGGCGGCAACGGCGTTAAAACTTGCCAGAGAAGAGTTACAGTTCCTCACGCTACGTGCTCCGTTTGATGGTGTGATCGCGCAGGTTCAGGTGCGGAATCATCAGGTGGTCGCGGCAGGTCAGCCTGTGGCGCTGCTGACTCGCGCAGACCTGCTGGATGTGATCTTTACCCTGCCAGAAACCCTGTTTGCCAGTCTGGATATCCAGAACATCCATTACCAGCCCGAAGTCCAGTTTAATGCGCTGCCGGGACGCGTCTTTAAGGCGCAATATAAGGAACACACCAGCCAGACCAACGCCGCCACGCTGACCTATCAGGTGGTGCTGACCATGCCGCGGCCGACAGATTTACCCGGCGTGGCGGGGCTGAGCGGCTCGGTGCGCGTCCAGTTGCACAATCTCCCCAACGCACCTGCCCAGCCTCGTCTGGTGGTGCCTGCCGCCGCCGTGTTTAATCCCAATCACAGCCCGACTAATCAGCCGCACGTCTGGCTGGTGGAACAACAGGGCGATGTGCTGCGGGTCAAAGATCGTCAGGTTGAGGTCGGCAGGCTGAGTGCGCAAGGTGTTGAGATTGTCAGCGGACTGCAGCCGGGTGATCGGATTGTCGCCGCCGGAGTTGGCGAACTGCGTGACGGTGAAGCGGTACGCATCTGGCAGCGCGAGCGGGGGTTATAATGCGTATTCAGCAGCATTTCCTCGATAAGCCGATCCGCTACTGGATGGTCATTCTGCTGCTGGGCGTGGGCGGAATTTATGCCCTGCTCAATATCGGACGACTGGAAGATCCGCTATTTACCATCAAATCCGCGGTAATAGTGACCGCCTATCCCGGTGCCTCGGCGCAGCAGGTTGAGGAAGAGGTCACCCTGCCGCTGGAAAACGCCCTGCAACGTCTGCCTTCGCTGGATAATGTCAGTTCCATATCTGCAAATGGCCTGTCGCAGATCACCGTCAATATCCATACCCGTTATCTCGCCGATCAGCTACCCCAGATCTGGGACGAACTGCGTCGTCGGGTGGATGATGCAGCCCGCCAGTTTCCTCCGGGCGTTCAGGCACCGCTGGTGAATGACGATTTCGGTGATGTTTATGGCTACTTCTTTGTCATCCACGGCAAAGACTTCACCAACAGCGAACTGCGTAACTATGCCGATCAGCTGCGACGCGATCTGGTGCTGGTGCCTGGCGTGGCAAAAGTCGCGGTGGCGGGCGTTGAGCAGGAAGAGATACGCATTGCGCTCTCGGCCAGCAAAATGACCGCCTACGGCATGACACCGCAGCGGGTGGCCGATCTGCTCAGCCGCCACAACAGCGTGGCCAATGCCGGTAGCGTGCGGGTGGACAGTGAATCGATCCGTTTCCATCCCACTGGCGAACTGCAGACGCTTGAGGATCTGGCCAGCCTGCCGATTCTGCCCGCCGGCAGCCCGCAAAATGTTCATCTGCGCGACATCGCAACCCTGACGCGCGGCGTCACCGATAATCCGGCCAACCTCTACTTTGCCGATGGCGAAGCGGCCCTGGCTATCGGCGTCTCGTTTGCGCCTGGCGTTAACGTGATTGACGTGGGCGATGCGCTTTCAAACAAGCTGGCACGCTATCAGCAGGAGACGCCTGCGGGCATCAGCCTTAACGTGTTCTATAACCAGGCCCATGAGGTTAAGCAGTCGGTCGATGGCTTCATCCTTAACTTCCTGATGGCCCTGGCGATAGTGGTGGGTACGCTGCTGTTGTTTATGGGGCTGCGCAGCGGGCTGGTGATTGCCGCCTCGCTGGCACTCAACGTGCTGGGTACGCTGCTGATCATGGATCTGTTCAGCCTGGAGCTGCAGCGAATATCATTGGGAGCGTTAATTATTTCGCTGAGTATGCTGGTCGATAACGCCATCGTGGTGGTTGAAGGAGTCAAAATTGATCACCAGCGCGGCCAGCCGTTGCAGCAGGCGATGACCCGGATGATCCGGCGAAGCGCCCTGCCGCTGCTGGGCGCTACCGTGATTGCCATCATCGCCTTTGCCCCGATCGGCCTGTCGCAGGACTCCACCGGTGAGTATTGTAAATCACTGTTCCAGGTGTTGCTGATTTCGCTGATGCTGAGCTGGGTTACCGCCCTGACCTTAACGCCGGTGTTTATCCGCTGGAGCGAGCAGCGCCAGCCAACCCGTCAGCCAGAGCAGCAAGAGGCGCCCTATCAGGGCATCGTTTTCCGGCTTTACCGTCAGGCGCTGAGTGGATTACTGCGTTTCCGGCTGACCACGCTGACGGTCATGGTGGCGTTGCTGGCACTGTCACTGTATGGCTTCGGTTTGGTGAAACAGAACTTCTTCCCCTCTTCCAGCACGCCGATCTTTTTTACCGATCTCTGGCTGCCCTACGGCACCGATATCCACTACACCGCTGACACAGCCGCCTCTGTTGCGCGTTATATCAATCAGGACCCGGCCACAGAAGCGACGGTCACCACCGTCGGTCAGGGCGCGCTGCGCTTTACGCTGACCTATGATGGCGCCCGCCAGTACAGCAACTTTGCGCAGATCATGGTGCGGGTGAAAGATGCCCGTCAGCTCGATGCGCTAGTGCTGAAAACGGAAGCCTATATTCAGCAGCACTATCCGCAGGTCAATGAGCGGATTAAACGCATTCAGTTTGGCAGCGCCAGCGACAGCGCCATCGCCCTGCGCGTGATCGGCCCTGACCCGGAAAAACTGCGCCACATTGCCAGCCAGCTGGATGCCATTTTCCTTGCGGATGGCACCACGTTCCCGGTACGCAATGACTGGCAGGAACGCAGCAAAGTCATCCGGCCGCTCTATTCAGCGCTGCGCGGTCAGGAGCTGGGCATTGATAAACGCGACATCGATCAGGCCCTGAGAATGAATTTCAGCGGTGATGCGGTGGGGATTTTCCGTGACGGCTCCCGCCTGATGCCGGTGATGCTCTATCCCACAGATGAAGAGCGACAGGATATCGACCATATCGCCAATATTCAGCTCTGGAGCGCCGCACTACAGCACTTCGTTCCGCTTAGTAATGTGATCGCCGACTTTCGGCTGGAATGGGAAAATCCGTTGATTATGCGCCGCGATCGGATGCGGGTGCTGACGGTGCAAACCGATCCCGATCCCGCCTCTGGCCTGACCGCTGCACAGATTGTGGCGCGGGTGAAGCCGCAAATCGATCAACTTGCCTTACCGAGCGGCTACCGGCTTGAATGGGGCGGCGAGCTGGAGAGTTCGCGTGAAGCGCAGAGTGGTTTGCTGAGTTCGCTTCCGGTGGGATTCCTGGCCATGTTCGTGATTACCATTCTGATGTTCAACTCGCTGCGCGACGCGCTGGCGATCTGGATCACCGTGCCACTGGCACTGATCGGCGTGACCTTTGGCTTCTTAATGACCGGCATTCCGTTTGGCTTTATGGCGCTGATAGGGCTGCTCAGCCTGTCGGGAATGCTTATCCGCAACGGCATCGTGCTGGTGGAGGAGATTCGTCTGTTCCAGCAGGAAAAACCGCTGCAGCAGGCGATCATTGATGCCGCAACCTCACGTCTGCGCCCGATTCTGCTTACCGCCTTTACCACGGTGCTGGGCTTGCTGCCGCTGCTGCGCGACGTCTTCTTCCAGAGCATGGCAGTGGTGATCATCTTTGGTCTGGGCTTCGCCACCGTTTTAACCCTGCTGGTGCTGCCGGTGATCTATCGCTGCTTCCACGGGCGGGAGGCGAAAAATGAATAAAAGCGGGCTGGCGATGCTGAAGATGCTGGCCTGCATCACTGCCGTCTCCTTTTTTACTTTTTATCAGAGTTACGACAGCTACCACTACGACTCGGATCTGGCGCTGAACGTGCTGAGCTTCGTCTCAACCATCGCCACGCCGCTCTATTTTTTACTGAGCGGCTATATGGATGCGGGCGAGCAGCATACGTCAGCCTGGCAACTGGGCAAAATCCGCCGCATTTTGCTGATTTTCCTCTTCTGGTTTAGCTTTTTCTGGTTTGCCGGCCTGCACAAGAAGGGCTATTTAATCCAGCCGTGGTTTGTGATCGCGTTAATCTTCATCTATGCCTCACATCCGCTGATCGACCGGCTGATCCGTACGCCTGGCAAGATGGCGCTGGGGATACTGCTGCTGCTGATCTTTGCCTTTGTCTACGATCTGATGGCCAGTCTCTACCCCAATCAGCGGGCGTTTTCACTGTTGCCGCAATACCGCATCTGGACCTGGGTGCTTTACTACCTGTCAGGACGGCTGATGGCGGCACCACAGGTGATACGCCTGCTGATGTCGCACCGCGTGATCAAAAGCAGCCTGCTGTTACTGCCCGCGGTCTGGCTGTTCACCTGGCTCTATGAGCGCTACTACTTCATCGCCCGTTTTTTTGCCACCAGCAATGAGGTCGTGCTCACCGGCTCGCAGGTTTACCTGCTGGTGCTGCTGATTGTGATCAGCATTAATGCCATCAGGCTGCCGGAAAACAGGCCGTGGATAACCTCATTTCTGACCACGCTGGGCAAAACCATGACCGGCGTTTACATCCTGCACTATCTGATCTTCAATCTGCTGGCATTGGCCATCAGGATTCAGACGCTGGGCGATAAACTGCTGGTGATCGCCCTGACGCTGCTGTTTTCGATGGTCATCTCACTGCTGATGCTGCGTATTCCCGGCGTTAGTAAACTGATCAGCCTGTAACCGAGCCGCCGCCTGTTCGGTAGCCTGACGACGCGTGGCGATAAAGGCTGCCATGCCCGCTCTCGCCTGTTCCACCTCTTCGGCCGGAGCGGTCCGGGGCGAACCACTGTTGAATGGTGGCGCCGGATCGTACTCCATCTGGAGCTGAATCGCCCTGGCAACGGCATCGCCACACAGTTCCGCCACCAGCGTCAGGGCAAAGTCGATACCGGAGGTCACGCCCGCGCCGGTAATGCGGTTCCGATCGCGTACCACCCGCTGGCTGACCGGTTCGGCACCCAGCAAAGCCAGCTGATCAATCGAACCCCAGTGCGACGTGGCGCGGTAACCCTGCAATAGTCCGGCTGCGCCCAGCACCAGCGAGCCGGTGCAAACTGACGTCACGCGCTGAGCCTGACTGGCCTGCTGACGCAGAAAGTTCAGCGTTTCACTGTCTGACATCAGCGCAATCTGTCCCGGACCGCCAGGCACGAAGATCACATCCAGCGGCGGGCAGGCATCGAACGTCACGGTGGGTAAAATCGATAAGCCGCGATCGGAGCGAACCGGCTGCAAATCTTTCCAGATCAGATGACAGGCAAACTGCGGCGTGCGGGCAAAAACTTCCCACGGACCGGTTAAGTCCAGTTGGGTGACATCAGGAAACAGCAACAGACCAATCTGTAGCGGGCAGCTCATAAAAGGCTTCCTCCGGGTATAAACAAACATCATGCGCAGGTTAGCCGGCGGTGATCAACCTTTTGAACCGGAGACGATTTTTAACGTATCCGCCAGCGAGGACGGCAGGATCTGACCGTGGCTTAGCCCGGCATAATGGGTCAGATGCAGCGTAGCACCGGTCTGGCGCAGAACAGGTATCAGCTCAGCCTCTTCCTGTTGCAGGTCATCAGAATGCCCGGCGCGCCGCTCGGTGACGCCGTCGCTCTCCATCAGGTAGAGAGATAATGGCTGCAGTGAATGGGGATCGGCACGCCGTGCCAGTTCGATGATGCGTTGATCGTTCCAGCCCAGCGACGGAGCGGCCGCAAAGTAATGGCTGAACCAGGCGGCCTGGTAAAAGGTATCCAGCACGAACAGACCGCCGTAGGAGTGGCCCCATAAGCCGCGCTGATGGGGATCGCTGGCTGCCTGTGCTTCAACCCAGGGTACGATGCTGTTCAGCAGCAGCTGTCGAAACAGATGGCTGCCGCCGCCCTTGCGACCCTGCGGCATGTTGACTATCGGGTCTGGCGCGTCGTCAGGTGGCGTGTAATCGTAGCTGCGCGCCACCACGTCAAATGGCAGATTGCTGTCATAACCCACCGCCACCAGCACCGGTGACGAGCCACGGCGTAATTGTTTAAGCTGGCTTTCCGTCAGCTGCGCCATCGCCGCGTTACCGTCCAGCATATAGAGCACCGGATAGCCTGAGGAAGGAGCCGCCATTTTCGGAATACCGAGCCAGACCCGGTAATGTCGCTTGCCGTCCTGCGAGTCAAAGGTTCTGCTCTCAAAGCGATACCAAGCCGAGCCTTTGTCGGCGATATTTTCGCCCAGAGGGCGCAGATCGGGGCGCGCAGTGGCGGGATTCACCGTGAAAACGCTCGCCATCGCGAGCAGCAGCGGCAGGACATAACCCCGGAAGGTTCGGGCTGTATTCATTCAGCAACGCCTGTTCAGTGTTGAGTAAAACTTAACTGACCGGCATCCTAACAAATATCCACCGCGAAAAAATCCCGCGTTTGATAGGGTTATCGCGGTCAGGGTAGACCAAAGTAGCGCAGCAACGCGGTCATCAGCGCCGCACCGAGAATAATGATAATCAGCGGTGCACGACGCCACGCCAGCAACAGCGCAAATCCGACACCCAGCACCCGCGCCATACCGGAAAAATGCTGACCTTCGAACAGTGTGGTGGTGGCAGCGACGGCGAACAGCAGCATGGTGGCAGCGTCTGACAGCATCTGCTGGCTGCGCTCACTGAGCGGTAAGCGATTTCCCAGCCTGACACCGGCGAAGCGCATCAGCCAGGTTCCGGCCGCCAGCAGGGCAATTCCGGCAACGATCATCGTCTGGTGGCTCATTTGCGCGATCTCCATGCCAGCAGGCCGAGCAGCGAGAACAGCACCGGCATTCCCGCCGGGACCAGCGGTGTCGCCAGTAGCGACAGTGAAGCGCCCAGCATGGCGGGAATACGGGTGCGGCGCTGACGCAGCGCCGGAAAAATCAGGGCAATCAGGATGGCAGGAAACACCGCATCCAGCCCGATGACTGAGGTATCGGGAATAAACTGACCGATGGCCGCTCCGGTCATCACGCTGATCGGCCATATTAAACCGATCCCGATGCCGCACAGCCAGTAGGCGATGCGGCGCTGCGCCAGTTTTGGCTGTGAAATACCAAACACCACACTTTCATCATTCATGATATGGCAGCCCAGCAAGCCGACCGGACCGCGTCCTGCCAGATCTTTGACTGCGATACCAAAGGGCAAATGGCGGGCATTGACCAGCAGGCCCGCCGCGGCGGCGGTAAACGGACTGCCACCGCCCGCCACGATACCGATAAATAAAAACTCTGACGCTCCCGCCAGTACCAGCGTGGAGAGCGCCAGCGGTACCCACAGCGGAAAACCGTCGGCGGTTGCCAGCGAACCGTAGGATAAACCCACAATGCCATCCGCCAGACAGACCAGAAAAATGGCCTTCACCACCCCTTTGTCCAGCAATTTTATTTGTGAAAACAGCATGACCTGATCTCATAATGAACGAATTACCCATTATAATGAACACCGACAGATGCATTTACAAGTCGAACATTACGTTCGTTATAAAAAACGATCAGGAAAATGGAGTTCATTTGAATACCCCTATCAGCATCATCGCTAACGCGCTGGTCCGTGAACGTCAGCGGGCCGGTTTATCACTGGCGGAAGTGGCTCGCCGCGCGGGTATCGCCAAATCCACCCTGTCGCAGCTGGAAGCGGGCAATGGTAATCCCGGCATCGAAACGCTGTGGTCACTGTGCGTAGCCCTGAATATTCCCTTTTCACGCCTGATGGAACCGGAAGCCCGCCGTATGCAGGTGATTCGCCGGGGTGAAGGGCCAACGGTAACCGCCGATTTAGCCGATTATCAGGCGGTGTTGCTGGCGACCTGCCCGCCAGGCGCCCGACGGGACCTCTATCTGTTGCAGGTTCAGCCCGGCAGCGATCGCTGTTCTCAGCCGCACTCCCCTAACACCAACGAGCACATCATCGTGGCTAAGGGCCGGGCGCTCGTCGGTCCGGTCGATTCCCCGGTCGAACTGAATGTGGGCGACTACATCACTTACCCGGGCGATGAGCCGCATATTTTCCGGGCGCTGGAAGCAGATACTCTGGCGTTACTGGTGATGGAGCACCTCTGACGGAGGTTTAGCCATTTTTTGCCACGTCGCCTCAGGTGTGAGGTGATGCACCAGCTGAACCTCGCTGTTAAGTTCAATTGCCGGATAGTGTCCGCAGTACGTCACTCGCGCATTACCCTATGACTAAAATCGATTTTTTATAACCATCCACTTTCAATTATGACTGAATATAGTTATATTTAAGCCTGATTCAGTCTTTTCTTTAATCACATGGAAGGGTGAGAGATGCCAGAAATTAACTGGACAAAAAAGGCATCGAAACAACTTTCAGCGCTACCTAAAAAAGAGGGTGATGCCATTGAGGACGCGGTGGAAGAGCTCGCGAAATGGCCTGAAATTCCACATTTGAAAGTTGAAAAGCTGACCGACGACAAGGAGAAGCGAATGAAGCTGGTGGTAGGTAACTATCGTGTTCTCTGGAAGATTGAAAAAGGTCAGCCCGTGGTGATTGATATTCTGGAAGTACTGAGAAGAACATCGACGACCTACAAAAAGCGCTGACAGGATGGTGAAGAGAAACCGCCTTGCCGATCTCTTCATTTTGTTCTCTGCAGACAAAAACACGCGACAGTAATATCCAGTGGATGACCAGAATACCGGGCTTGCCGCTACCGTATAGGAGTAAGCACTCATGTCAGTTATACAGTTTCTCACCGACGACCGCGGGAATCGTACCAGTGCCGTTATCCCTATCGAGCTATTCAACAAATTAATGGCCGAAAGCCATTTATCAGAAGAAGCGTTTGAGCCTGTTCCATACCAGGCTGGGCCTGACGATGATGAAACAATTCCTCATGAGGTTCTGAAAATCAGTCGCAGACAGTCTGTTCCTTTGCATGTTGCCTGGCGCTTACACCGCAAAATGTCACAGGAAGACGTTGCAACTGCGTTGGGAATAACTCAGGCCGGCGTTTCTAAATTAGAATCAAGGAAAAAACCGCAAAAACAAACACTTGAAAAATTAGCCACTTTATATCAATGCAGAACAACACAACTTTATATTGATTGAATTAGCGCCTTATTCACCCGCGATTTCGCGGGTTTTTTATTGCTGAAACAAAATCGGGTGCGGTAAATGGTGCCTTTGCCGCTGTTTTGCATCAGCCTGTAAAATCTATCTGATCGCCTTTATGTGATGAGGAACTCAAATTTGCGCAGGTTGCGAAAGGCTTCACGCGCACTCTGGCTCTGCCGTTATCAGGCGATCTCATAGTCGATAGAAGCCATGCGCGAGAAGCAGATACTCTGGCGTTACGGGTGATGGAGCACCTCTGACGCAGATTTAGCCATTTTTTGCCGCGTCGCCTCAGGTGTGAGGTGATGCACCAGCTGAACCTCGCTGTTAAGTTCAATTGCCGGATAGTGTTCACGCATTCCGGCCAGCAGTACCTCATCCGGCCACTCTGCCTGTTTTCCCAGCCTCTCCGCTGCCGCACTGAGTGGCAGCGTCTCAACGCTCGTCACCCATACCACCAGCGTGTCGGCAGGGTTTTGCTGATTGTAGTAGCGAAGCGGACCGGGATGGATATCCCCTTCCTGCCAGCGCAGGGTATGCGTTTTTTCACCGTGTCGGACAGCGGGCAACAGGCGCGGAACAATGGAGAGTTGTTGCATTTTGGCTCCCGGTTAAGTTAATCCTTTCTATCCAGCCTGAATGAACAGGTCACCTGAATCAAACCATCGACAGCTATCGGCGACGCCCGCTGCATCGATCAATTCCGGAGAAAACTGACTATGCCTCAAAAGACTGTGCGACAACACACTGCACCACAACGTATTGCCGTGATCGGTGCCGGCGTGCTGGGCTTAGCGGTTGCGCGATCGCTGGCCAGCCAGGGCGCGCAGGTCACGGTTTTTGACAAACGCTACCCCGGAAGCGGCACCAGCCAGATCAGCTACGGCTGGGTCAATGCTAACGGCAAAGATCCCGCCAGTTATCACCGGCTCAACGCAGCGGCGATTGACGAGCATAAGCGCTGGCAGGCAGAGCATCCTGCGCCTGCGCCCTGGCTGCTGGAAACCGGCACGCTGGAGTGGGCGGCGCATCCGGCCATTCATCGCCAGCTGGAACAGCGCGTGGCTAAGCTCAGGGCGCTCGGCTACCCGGCAGAAAGCTGGGATCGCGCCAGGCTGCAGGCTGCTTTGCCGGAGCTGCGGCCCGATCCCCGGGTGCAGAATGCCTGGTTCTTCTCCTCTGAATGCCTGCTCTATCCCAGCCTGTTCATTGCCCGGATGCTGGCCGATCTGCGGACGCTGGGCGCTAAACTGGTCTGCCATGACGAAGTGACCACACTGTCCACCTCCGATCAGGGTGTTGATCTGACGCTTGCCAGTGGCGAGCGCTGGCAGGGCGATCAGCTGGTGCTGGCGACCGGCCGCTGGTCCGCCGAACTGCTGGCGCAGTGCGGTTTTGAACTGGCGATGACCGAAGCTAACCGGGCCAACCCTGCCGCCTGTAGCTTTCTGGCTTATACACAGCCGCTGCCGATTCAGCTCAGCAGCAATATTATTACGCCGGAGCTGAATGTCCGGCCCGATGGCGGCGGCCGCCTGATGCTGCAGGCGCTGGATCTGGATCAGCATGCCGATCCGGCGCGTCCGGTGGCGGTGGATGGGATGATCGGGAACGAAATGCTGCGGCGACTGCGCCGGTTGTTCGCTAACAGTCAGGATGCGCGCATCGAGCGGATTGAGGTGGGACAGCGATCCCGTCCGGCGGATGGCTTGCCGGCGATAGGATATGTCAGCGGGCTGGCGCGGGTTTATCTGATGGTCAGTCACAGCGGCATGACGCTGGCACCGCTACTCGGCAGGCTGGTCGCCGGGGAGATGTTAAGCGGCGCACGTCCGGCGATGCTGACTGACTTTGCACCGGATCGGTTAGTGCGCCCGCTTATTGAAGATGATAAAAACGCTGCGCCTGCTTATCTTCCGGCGGCGCAGTAAATCTTAGCGGCGATTTTTCCAGACGGTCTGAACGTTACAGAATTCATGCACGCCAAAGTGTGACAGTTCACGACCGTAGCCACTTTTCTTCACACCACCGATCGTCACTCGTGGATCGGAAGCGCCGTTGCCGTTGATAAATACGGCACCTACTTCCAGCTGCAACGCCAGCTGATCGGCGATCTCTTCATTGGCGGTCCAGACTGTTGCGCTTAATCCAAACTCACTGTCGTTGGCGATCGCCAGCGCATGTTGCGGGTCACGCGCCACGGCGATGGCCGCCACCGGTCCGAACAGCTCCTGCTGAAAAGCGGTCATCTCAGAGGTCACATCTGACAGGATGGTCGGCGCGTAGAAGTTGCCCTGCCCCGCCACCTTTTCGCCGCCCAGCACCAGACGAGCGCCTTCGCGCAGCGTGGCCTGTACCTGTTGATCCAGTTCATCACGCAGATCGGTACGGGCCATCGGACCCAGGAAAGTATTTTCATCCAGCGGATCGCCCATCGTTAAAGCCTGAACGGCCGCGGTGAAGCGCTTTTCGAACGCTTCAGCAACCGGCGCTTCCACGATAAAACGTTTCGCCGCCATGCAGACCTGTCCGGTGTTCTGAAAACGGCCAATCACTGCTGATTTGACGGCTTCATCCAGATCGGCATCCGCCAGCACGATAAAGGGATCGGAGCCGCCCAGTTCTAATACGGTTTTCTTGAGTGCTGCACCCGCCTGCGCAGCGATAGCCGCTCCGGCTCGTACGCTACCGGTTACCGCGACAGCCGCGATACGATCGTCTTTAATGGCGGCGGAGACGCCGTCGTTATCGACATTGATCAGGTTAAAACCACCCGCCGGCAGATCGGTGGCGTCAAACAGCTCAGCCATCAGCGTTGCGCTTCCCATGACGTTAGGCGCGTGTTTAAGCAGATAGGTGTTGCCTGCCAGCAGCATACTCACTGCGCCTCGCAGAACCTGCCACAGAGGGAAATTCCACGGCATTACTGCCAGGATCACGCCGAGCGGACGGAATCGCTGCCATGCATCCGCAACCTGAGTGGGCTGGTCAGCCAGCATTGCCGGTCCGTTTTCCGCGTACCAGTCACACAGATTGGCACATTTAAGCACTTCAGCTCGCGCCTGAGCGATCGGTTTACCCATTTCCAGGGTGATCATGCGCGACAGGTCCGGTTCGCGCAGACGGATCTGCTCGCCCAGTTGACGCAATACCTTAACCCGAAGATCCATCGCGCTGTGTCGCCACTGTGAAAAAGCGTCTGCACTGCGGCGCAACGCATTTTCCAGTTCACTGCTGTTCTGCAGCGGATAGCGGCCAATTTCTTCGCCTGTGGTGGGGTTACGAGAGATAGCATAGTCAGTCATGGCACCCTTTCCTTATTCAGTAGACAGTCACATCACCATACGCCCGGTAATTAGTGATGAAAAATGAATAATAGTGAGGAAGTTCTTTATTAATTGAGAACGATAAGTGTCGGGTCGTTTTCAGTGTGAGGTCATTGATCGTTGCTGTGGCAGCGATCTCGGTAATGATCCTGAGGATGTTCTCTGACGTGCATACTGATAAGAACCGTGAGAGGTTATCCACTTATACAGTGATTAGTTCCTATATAACGATCCTAAAGAGATCATATAGAGATCCTAAGAGATCCCCGATCGTCGCAGGCCGCACCCCACAAGGGCTGAAAGGGTGATCGCGTTCACTATAATCAGTAAAGTGTTCACTGTAATCAGTACTTTATTCACTGTACCAGGTAGAATGTTCACTATAAACAGTGCTAATGTTCACTGTAGTCAGAAAACGATCCCTTTCATCCACAGAATGAAGATCTCAAGCTATGGCAGATAAAGATAGTGAAAACAAAGCGTTACTAGAACCTTTTCTGTCGGTGACCAAAAACAGCGGTGAAGTTATTCAGCTTCATCCCAACAAGAATAATACGGTTCAGCCTGTTGCTTTAATGCGGCTCGGATTGTTTGTTCCGACGCTGAAATCGACAGCGCGCGGCAAATCCGGTGCCATGGCATCAACGGACGCCACCAAAGAGCTGAAGAATCTGTCGCTGGTTAAAGCTGAAGGGTATGAAAAGATTACCATCACCGGCGCGCGGCTGGATATGGATAACGATTTTAAAACCTGGGCTGGCATCATTCAGTCATTTTCACGTTATCCGACCAAAGGCGACACGGTGACGCTGCCGTTTATCGATTTTGTGAAAATGTGCGGCATCCCTTCAGCCAACTCTTCTGCCGCATTGCGTAAGCGTCTGGATGCTTCATTACGCCGCATTGCAACCAATACCTTATCCTTTGAAGGCAACGGAAAGGCGTATCATACCCACCTTGTGCAGTCGGCCTATTACGATCGCGAAAAGGATATCGTGCGTATCCAGGCGGACCCCAAGCTGTTTGAGCTCTATAATTTCGATCACAAAGTGTTATTGCAGCTCCGGGCGATATCACGGCTCAAGCGTAAAGAGTCTGCTCAGGCGCTCTATACTTTTCTTGAAAGCCTGCCGACTAATCCTGCACCTATCTCCCTTGCCCGCTTGCGGATGCGTCTGAACCTGGGTTCCAAGACCACCACTCAGAATCATGTGGTACGACGCGCAATGGAACAACTGAAAGAGATTGGCTATCTTGATTATTCTGAGGTGAAGCGTGGCCGCTCGGTCTTCTTCATCATCCATAGCCGTACCCCGAAACTTGATGGTATCAGCAATCTTGAGAGCATCGATTCGCTGGATGAGATTGAATTTGACGAGTAGCCTCTGCTATTCACTGTAATCAGTACCCGCGCGTTGCAGTGTCACTTCCCGCCTGAAAGTGACACTGCATGCCAGATTCAGCTGTTCACTGTAATCAGCATCCTTCCCCCTGTTCACTGCAATCAGTAACGTTCACTGTATTCAGCAGTCGCCGCTATGGCGAGATACGTATCTGGCGCTACCCCTTTTTAAATTCCATATGTAACAGTAATTTGCATGTTAGTTAGTGCTTACTTCAATATATTGGTGATTACCTTATCGCTGCGTTTAACCGTTTTACTGATTACAGTGAACGTGCCTGACGACTCAAGGCTGTTTACTGATTACAGTGAACGCTTTAACACGCCATATTACTCGTTACAGTGAACACTTAATTCTAAATCATTGAAAAATAATAATTATAAAAAAACTGTGCGGTATGGGATGAGCATTACGCTCACAACCCTGTTTTTACAGCGCAATCAGTGACAAACGTGACAGGGTTCGCAGAATTGCTGATTACAGTGAACACCTGAAGTATCGGGTCAAACCGGCTGGTGGCATTGAAGAGCGGCTGGCATTGGGGTTAGGCTGTTTTTCAGCTCTGCAACTGTGGAAACGGATTACTGATTACAGTGAACGTTCCTCTTCGCCTTGTCAGGTTGGTCACGCAAGCCAGACTGCGATGTTTTCTGGTGGCACGAGCGGGTGCTGAGAATGGCTGGCTGATTACAGTGAACGTGTTGCTGATTACAGTGAATGTTTGCAGCGTAGTAGTCTCTGAAAGACCACGGGCAGATCGGGTTGTTGACTGCAGTCAGTATCGGGATGAAAGCGTGAGAGGCGGGCTTACTGATCGCTATCCCAGCCCTGACCAGGCGACGCTGCGCTCAGAAGGCAGTTGCTGCAATTAAGCGAGTCATGCCTGCTTTGCCGCATCCTTAATGAATATTGCGCTATTGGTGCAGGGCTCAGGGCTCAGAACGCAGGGCTCAGAACGCAGGGCTCAGAACGCAGGGCTCAGGGCACAAGGCTCAGGGCACAAGGCTCAGGACGCAAGGCTCAGGACGCAAGGCTCAGGGCACAAGGCTCAGGGCACAAGGCTCAGGGCACAAGGCTCAGGGCACAAGGCTCAGGGCACAAGGCTCAGGGCACAAGGCTCAGGGCACAAGGCTCAGGGCACAAGGCTCAGGGCACAAGGCTCAGGACGCAGAACGCAAGGCTCAGGACGCAGAACGCAGGGCTCAGAACGCAGGGCTCAGAACGCAGGGCTCAGAACGCAGGGCTCAGAACGCAGGGCCTGGCGCCGCCAGAGTAGTATCCGCCCTACCCGGCCAGGCATTCAGAGGCGGTCAGCATCGCATCACCCTTGCCGCAACAGGAAGGCAGGTTGGCCGTATGCAGTTTACTGACTACAGTGAACGTTATGCTCGGGGCGCGCTTTTTACTGATTATAGTGAACGCAGAGTCAGCCTCCGGCTACTGCGCTACTGATTATAGTGAACGTTTGTGGGTTTGTTCACCGTTCAGCATCTCTATCCCGACGCGAGTCAGTTTTACTGTGCCTGGCAATTAACCAAACTGCAGCGTTCAGGCTCAATTTTACTGATTACAGTGAATGTTTGCGTCGCCTTGAGAAAATAAGCCAAACCAGAAGTGAGAAACTACTGACTACAGTGAACGTTTGAGTTGATGTCATGGAACCTCTCTCTGCAACGCCACTGGTCTGTTCTACTGCTTACAGTGAACGTTACAGCAGACAGTTGGCTGAACACCTGCGCCATCCCGGCTCACTACCCTGCGTTCAGCTGATGATGGTTCAGACAAAATTTGCGGCCCCACCCTTTTCTTTCATAACCATCCTTTAAAGATCACAACAGGCTTCCTTAGGGTCCGCTGATTACAGTGAATGTTTTTATCATATCAGCCAGCAACTCCGTGCCCTTATCCAGCTCTCTCTTGCCCACCTATCCGCGACTCTGTCCAACCATCCGCTATCCCGCCCGCGTTCTGCCCGTTGCCTGACCTGTTACTGATTACAGTGAATGTTCTGCCAGTGTTTTACTGATTACAGTGAACATTTCGGTCTGTGAGAATGCGCCGATACAGACAGTAATGTAAAAATAATGTGATGAACCTCACCATAACCACTCTGACTACACAGATACGCAGATTACGTTGATAGGATAAATTATTGCCTCATGTGCAGGATTTCTGTATAAAGTCATAAATCCTACATGTCCGGAGCAACTATGGCTAACGATGATAAGCAGGTAATGAAGGTGGCGCAGCGTTCAGAACGCATGTTGTTAAGCCTTACCGAGCAAATTCAGGCGCAAAAACAAGAGTTACATGAAAACACCTACTATCAGGTCTATGCCAAAGCGGCGTTAGCCAAGTTGCCTAAATTGACCCGAGCCAGTGTGGATTATGCGGTTAACGAGATGGAGGAGAGCGGCTATCAGTTCGATAAGCGTGCAGCCGGATCGTCAGTAAAGTACGCGATGTCGATTCAGAATATCATCGATATCTATCACCATCGTGGCGTACCTAAGTATCGCGACCGCCATACCGACGCTTACACCCTGTTTGTCGGTAACCTTAAAGGTGGCGTCTCTAAGACCGTATCAACCGTTTCGCTGGCACATGCACTGCGCGCGCATCCTCATCTTTTATTTGAAGATTTGCGTATTCTGGTGATTGATCTCGATCCGCAATCGTCCGCTACCATGTTTCTGAATCATGAACGTTCAGTCGGTCTGGTCGAAGCTACGGCGGCCCAGGCGATGCTGCAGAACGTCTCCCGTGATGAGCTGGTGAATGAATTTATCGTGCCGTCGATTATTCCGGGCGTTGATGTGTTGCCCGCTTCAATCGACGATGCGTTTATTGCCTCACGCTGGGACGAGCTGTGCGCTGAACATCTGCCTGGGCAAAACGTCCATTCCGTGTTGTATGACAACGTTATTGCTAAATTGAAGAAAGATTACGACTTTATCTTCATTGATAGTGGTCCACATCTGGATGCGTTTCTGAAGAACGCCATAGCCGCGTCGGATCTCCTGATGACGCCGGTGCCGCCTGCTCAGGTCGATTTCCATTCAACTCTGAAGTATCTGACCCGTTTACCGGAGTTGATTGGCATCATCGAAGATTCGGGCGCGACCTGTCGCCTGCAGGGCAACATCGGCTTTATGTCGAAACTCTCTAACAAGGCGGACCACAAACTGTGCCACAGTCTCGCCAAGGAAATCTTTGGTGGTGACATGCTGGACGCAGCCCTTCCCCGCCTTGACGGCTTCGAACGGTGCGGTGAGTCATTCGACACCGTAATCTCGGCAAATCCTTCGACCTATGTCGGCAGTAGCGAAGCGCTGAAAAATGCGCGCTCAGCTGCTGAGGATTTTGCTAAAGCGGTATTTGACCGTATCGAATTTATTCGCCTGAACTGAGGTTTGTATGAGCGCAAAAAGAATTACGATTGGCAGAACCTTCAGCCAGACGCCGCTGGAAAATGATAAGAGTGATGAACAGCACAGCCAGACCTTTGTGCTGGCCACCGGTAAACGTGCGCTGTTTCGCTTTGAGCGCATTGCGGCAAATGAAGTCGAAACGAAAACATTAGTCACGATGGAAACGAACGGCCGTGACCAGGCCGGGCTCACGCCGGATTCGCTGCGTGACATCATTCGCACTATCAAGCTGCAACAG
Source organism: Pantoea sp. S-LA4 (assembly GCF_054482835.1). Lineage (NCBI taxonomy): Bacteria > Pseudomonadati > Pseudomonadota > Gammaproteobacteria > Enterobacterales > Erwiniaceae > Pantoea > Pantoea sp. S-LA4. Next base: position 23,084 of record NZ_JBTLRC010000004.1, read on the forward strand.
TTTTTCCCGGCTATCGGCATCATGCGTAATGACCGCATTGAGATCCTGGATGGTTCACGCCGTCGTGCTGCGGCTATTTATTGCAAAACGGGTCTGGATGTTCTGATCAGTGACGCTGAAATCAGCGCAGAGGAAGCGCGTCGTCTGGCACAGGATATCCAGACTGCGCGTGAACATAACCTGCGTGAAGTCGGGATGCGCCTGTTAACGCTAAAAGAAGGTGGCCTGTCGCAGAAAGAGATTGCCGAAAATCAGGGCTTATCTCAGGCCAAAGTGACGCGCGCTTTGCAGGCGGCCAGCGTACCCTCTGATTTGATTTCACTGTTTCCTAATCATTCTGAACTCACCTATCCGGACTATAAAGCGCTGTTGCAGGCGGCCGATAAGTTGAGCGAGTCCGGACAAACTGTAGAAGCACTGATTGATTCGATCTCTATGGAGATTGATGTGGTCTGTGCGCGTGACGGCCTGGCTGAGGATGAGCTCAAAAATCACATCCTGCGTCTGATTCGCCAGGGCAGCCAGACGTTGATGAAAGAGCCTGAGAAAGACAAAACCCAGGCAACGACGCTTTGGTCATTTGCAGACAAGGATCGCTTCGCTCGCAAAAAAGTTCGTGGCCGGATGTTCAGCTATGAGTTCAACCGACAGTCAAAAGAGCTGCAGGAAGAGCTGGATAAAGTCATTGCAGAGACGCTGAAAAAATATCTCGCCCGTTAACGCTTCATCCGTTAAAAAACCAACGCTTCAGAGCGAATGCTCGTCAGTTAAGGTTAAATTTGCAAAGGCTGTCACGCTCAAACGTGGCAGCTTTTTTTCTGCGCGCGTGTGCCGGAGTGCGGGCCTGAGCGCTTCTGCTGCTGCCGGGCCGGGCCGTGCTCGCGCCGCTCACGCGTTATTTTTGGCTTTGACGTCGTGCCGGCGTACCGTTCGGCGATCGACCATTTTGCCCGGCCCCGAACTCTCCATGCTTCCCGGCGTAGACTTCTGCACCAGCGGTACCACTCTGCGTTATCACCTGTCGTTTAACTGATCACTATTCGCTCTTCAGAGCGGGTTTTTTGACGGGAAATACCTTGGCTACAGCGATTTCAGCCGAATTTCAGGCTGAAATCGCCAGAAAATCATCGAAAATTTCAAATCTAACTTGTTGTTAAATATAGATAAAGCCAATTTATCACCGTCAAAACTTCGCATGAAATCGCTGTGTTTTTTGCCTGAAATTTCGCTGACATTGGCTACTAACGCCACCGTTTAGAATCAGCGATGATTTACGCTTTTGGTCTTGATCGTTAAAGCAACGATGGTCGGCTGCTTTAACTCTTACGGCAAAGATGATGCAGGCCAGCAGTTCAAAGTGATGAAAGAACCAATGCACTGATGCCAGCATTGCGGGGAAATCCTGTCAGCGGATGACACAGTCAAAAGTGAAGCCTCTATGACCGGGGCTATTCATTGAATCAGGAAGATGAGTTATTAACGTGCCAGCTTGCCGGTCACTCACTAAAGATGACAATGCAACATCATTAATTCTAACGCTGGTTCATTAGTAACCAATCAATTTTTACTTCAGGTTCCTTAACGCACGACCAGACGGCTCAGCGCTTGTTTGCGCACCTCTGACGTTCGGAAGCCAAACGCCGCGCCAGATGGATTTCATAGATAACATATTGATTTAATTCCAATAATCAGAAGGATTTCAGCCTGAAATCGCCAGAATTTCAGGCCATTCCGGCCAATCTATTGGCAACAGGTCTCTGGAAAACAGCCTCAGGTTAAGCGGTACCGGTCAGCCAGAAGCGCAACAAACCGGGGTAAAAAAAGATACTCAGAAAATATCCCTCAGTTATCCACAGAAAAAGTGGATAACTTTTTTCCCGTTGATGAAACAGGTTTTTATGTCAGCACTTTTTTAACAGGTTTCATCGACTTTCAGGTTGTCAGCGCATTGTCATGCTTACCACGCATTCAGGATATGAGTTGAGATAGCAGCGCCTGATCTCCCATTCACTGCGATCGGTAAACAGGAATGTCACCGATGCCAGATAACCTCTTCTGCCCCGATTGCTTGTCGTCCTGCCGGTAGCGAACCACGGGTCCGGGCCAGATACTGTTTACAGTGAATAGCCAGTTTTTAGCTTTTATCGGATAGCGATAATTTTACCAGGCGGGATGCGAACACGGGAGCCGCTGGCGCTTCACTCTTATCAGGATCACTGGCTGACCCGATTCGCTGACCACTGCAATCAGCTGAAGGCAGCGCTGATTCAGCTTCGCCCCGGCTACGACAGTTTATAAGACGAAAAAAAACCGGGCCCGGCCCGGTTTTACTGTGGATTACGCCTCCAGCCAAGCGGTGATTTGCCTGATCATTGCCTCGGTTGAGATGCCATAGCGGTCATGCAGCGTTGGAAGCGCGCCTGCTGCCAGAAAAGCATCCGGCAAGGCGATTTGCCTGAAGCGCGGCATCACGCTGTTACGCATTAGCAGACCCGCAATGGCTTCCCCTAATCCACCTACGATTGAATGATTTTCTGCGGTGATCACCAGCCGGTTAGCATCAACCGCCTCACCGGCTTCGCGCAGAATAGTCGCTTCATCCAGCGGTTTAATGACGGGTGAATGCACTACGCCTACCTCAATACCCTGCTTCTCCAGCGCTTCGGCGGCTTCCAGAGCCCGCATCGTCATCAGCCCACTACTGATGATCACCGCATGTTTGCCGCCACGCAGGCGCTGGGCTTTACCGTGCTGATAGCGGTAATCATATTTATCCAGCACCAGTGGGACCTTACCTCGCAGCAGGCGCAGATAAACCGGTCCCTGATGCTCGGCCATAGCCGGAACGACCTGACTGATCTCCAGCGCATCACAAGGATCGATGATGGTGAGATTAGGCATCCCGCGGAAAATCGCCACATCTTCCGTGGCCTGATGGCTGGGTCCGTAGCCGGTAGTTAAGCCCGGCAGCGCACAGGCAATTTTGACATTCAGATTCTCTTCGGCGATAGCCATACAGATAAAGTCATAGGCGCGCCGTGACGCAAATACCGCGTAGGTCGTCACGAACGGCGTAAAGCCTTCACGCGCCATGCCAGCCGCTGCGCTCATCAGCAACTGCTCCGCCATGCCCATCTGATAGAAGCGTTCCGGAAAAGCGTCGGCGAACAGATGCAGGTCAGTGTACTTGCTTAAATCCGCCGTCATTCCGACCACATCCGGTCGTTGCTGCGCCAGCGAGACCAGCGTATGACCAAACGGTGCTGAGAGTGTTGGCTGTCCCTCTGCGGCTATCGACGCGATCATTGCCGAGGTGGTCAGGCGTTTTTTTTGCGGTTGTAAATTCATCTCAGACTCCTTGCTCAAGCGCAGTCAGGGCTTTGTCCCACTCATCGGCATCAACCCGGATGAAGTGCGTTTTCTCACGGCTCTCCAGAAACGAGACACCTTTGCCCATCCGGGTATCACAGATAATCACGCGTGGTTGCGGTTCAGCCCAGTTGAGCGCTGCATCAAACGCTGACTGTAAAGCCGTGATGTCATTGCCATCCACCCGCTGCGTATACCAGCCAAAAGCCTGCCAGCGATCCACAATCGGTTCAAAGGCCAGGATCTCGCTGCTATGGCCATCCGCCTGCTGATTATTGACATCAACGATGGCGATCAGATTATCCAGTTTCCAGTGTGAGGCGGACATCGCCGCTTCCCAGGTTGACCCTTCGTTCAGCTCGCCGTCAGAGAGCAGGTTAAAGACCCGCGAAGCAGATCCTTTTTGCTTCAGGCCCAGACAGGCACCAACGGCGATCCCTAAGCCATGCCCGAGCGAACCGCCAGTGATTTCCATGCCCGGCGTATAGGCTGCCATGCCGGACATGGGCAAGCGGCTTTCATCGGTGCCGTAAGTCTCACGTTCGGCTTCCGGTATCACGCCAGCTTCCAGCAGAGCCGCATACAGGGCGATAGCGTAATGCCCAATCGACAGGTAAAAGCGGTCGCGCTGCTCCCAGTCAGGCTGATCGGCGCGATAGTTCATGGCATGAAAATAGCTGACGGCGAGCAGATCGGCCGCGCCGAGCGCCTGACCGATATAGCCCTGTCCCTGAACCTGGCCCATCAATAACGCGTGGCGGCGAATATTGGTAGCGCGTTGCTGCAGTGAGAGACCGGAAGACGCGTGCAGATGGTCAGTCATATTACCTCCTGATTAACGATTAACATCCGCTGCCCGGATGCGCAGCACGCACAGCGCGCCACCCAGCAGTACGGCAGCGATAAAATACATTCCTGATGCGGGTGAACCGGTTGCCGTGGTAATGGCACCAATCAGCCACGGCGAAAAGAAGCCGGCCAGATTGGCAATGCAGTTCACCGCGGCGATGCCTGCGGCAGCAGAGACGCCACCCAGCAGATTGGTCGGTAGCATCCAGAACAGTGAAGACGCAGAGAGAATCCCGGCGGCGGCAATGCACAGTGAGAGCAGCGACAGAGAGACGCTATGGCTCAGCAGCGTTGCCAGCGACAATCCACTCAGTCCCACCAGCATCGGAATGATCAGGTGCCAGCGGCGTTCACGATGACGGTCACCGCTGCGACCGGCCAGCAGCATAAAAATGATGGCGCACAGGTAGGGCAGGCTGGTCAGGAAGCCAATATGCAGCGGCTCGCTGACGCCGGAATTTCTGACCAGCGTCGGTAACCAGAAGGTCAGGGCATATTGTCCCATCACGACGCAGAAGTAGATCAGCGCCAGCAGCCAGAGACGCTTATCCGCAACGAATGCTTTAACCGTGCTGTGACAAGCCTTCTGCTGATTGTCTTCATCCAGGTCGGCGCGGACTCGGCGCTTTTCGTCATCATCCAGCCAGTCCGCCTGCTCAACCCGATCTTTCAGCACCAGCAACACCACTAAACCCATAGCAATGGTAGGGATAGCCTCCAGCAGAAACATCCATTGCCAGCCGGCCCAGCCGTGGAAACCGGCAAAGGTTGCCATAATCCAGCCAGAGAGCGGGCCACCAAGCATCCCGGAAAGCGGAATGGCGATAAACCACAGCACTGTCATGCGGGCGCGGCGGCTGGCGGGGAACCAGTAGGTGAGATAGAGCAGCAGACCGGGCGCGAGTCCGGCTTCTGCCACGCCAAGCAGGAAACGCAGCAGATAGAACTGCCATGCAGTTTCAACAAAGGCGAACAGGGCTGAGATAAAACCCCAGGTGATCATGATGCGGGCGATCCAGCGGCGAGCGCCGACCCGATGCAGAATCAGATTACTGGGGACTTCAAAAAAGAAATAGCCGATAAAAAAGATGCCAGCACCCAGACCATATACCGTCTCGCTCAGTGACAGATCTTCCATCATCTGTAATTTAGCGAAGCCGACATTCACGCGGTCAAGATAGGCACAGAGATAACACAGCATCAGCCACGGCATTAATCGCCAGGCAATTTTGCGATAGGTGATATCGCGCGCAGCCGCAGCTGCGCTCAGGTTAAGCGTGCTCATGATAGTCACTCCCGGTGTGAGCCCGCCGGTAATGCGGGCAGGGCAGGGCGCTTTTAATGGATAAGCATGCCGCCGTTGACGTCCAGCGTGATGCCGGTCAGGTAGCTGGAGAGATCGCTGGCGAGGAACAGCGCAGCGTTGGCGACGTCGCTGGCTGCGCCGAGGCGGCCAAGAGGGATACCGTCAATAATGGCGTGACGACGTTCATCCTGCAGCAGACCGCCGGTGATGTCGGTCTGAATCAGACCGGGCGTAAGCGCATTGATACGGATCTGATCGGGGCCAAATTCGCGCGCCATCGCTTTGGTGAGCCCCAGCACGCCAGCTTTGGCTGCGCTGTAGTGCGGGCCGCCAAAAATACCGCCGCCGCGCTGTGCGGAAACCGACGAGAGGCAGACAATACTGCCGCTCTTTTGCTGCTGCATGGTGGGGATCACCGCTTGTGACATCAGCAAAGTGCCGCGCAGATTAACATCAAGAATGCGATTGTAATCCTCAAGGCCAATCTCCAGCGTTTTCACCGGCTGCGTAATCCCGGCGTTATTGACCAGCACATCTATCCGGCCATAGTGCTTCAGGACCTGATCGATTGCCCGGCGAACGCTAAGCGGATCGGTCACGTCTGCGGCCAGCCCCAGATGACCGTCACCACAGGCCAGCGCACTGGCCTGAGCGGCCTGTAAATCCAAATCCAGCACTACCACGCGGGCGCCGTGCTGCGCAAAGCAGGCTGCGGTTGCACGGCCAATCCCGCGTTGGGAAGCTGCACCGGTGATAATCGCGACTTTATTTTCAAGTAACATGGTCCACTCCAGAAGAATAATTATTAGTGGTTCGGTATTGCTACCGGCAGGGTCACGATCAGAATTGATAAAGCCGTCGATATTGGCAATGCAAAAAAATTCATTTGATGCTGAATGAATTTGTTGGTTTGATGCAGTTAACATTTCTGCGGTTTAGAAACGGGCATACATCACATATTTCCGTCACGGAGAGACCAATGGACAAGCAGGCTGACCACTTACCTTCGATTAAATCACTGCGGGTGTTTGAGCAGGTGGCCCATTTTGGCAATGTGGCGCGTGCGGCGGAGGAATTAAGTATTACGCCTTCGGCGGCCAGTCATCAGCTGGCAAAACTGGAACGGGAACTCGGTTGCAGCCTGTTCAATCGTTCGGCTAAAGGCGTGGTGCTGACGCTGTCAGGCGAACATTACCTTAAAGAAATCAGCCCGATACTGCTGGGCCTGGCGCAGGCGACGGCGCGCATCAGTAACGAGAAGACGCGCAGTAATCTGCGGATTCACTGCGCGCCGAGTTTCGGTCTGCTGTGGCTGTTGCCGCGGATTCATAAATTTCGCGACAGCTACCCGGAATTTCAGCTAACGCTCTCCTGCTCCTATGAAAATTTATCGTTCAGTCGCGATAATATTGATCTTGCGGTGCGGCACGGTTTCCCGGACTGGAAATCGTTTGAGATTAAAACCATCCGCCATGAAAGGATGTCGGTACTGGCTTCGCCCGATTATCTTGAACGCTTTCCCGTTAATCAGGCCGGGGATCTCATTCATCACGCGCTGATATTATCGGAATCACCGCTTATTCAGTGGCCACAATGGTTCGCTGCTCAACAATTACCCCAGCCGGACAGAGAATGGTTATTTCGCTTTGACCGCTCTTATATGAGTCTTGAAGCCGCCATGCTGGGGCACGGGCTTATTTTCGAGAGTGAGTTGCTGGCTGAAGATTATCTACGCAGCGGTAAACTGGTCAGAGTGCTGCCAGAGCCCTATAGCCTGCCGGTCAGCGCGCACCACCTGGTCTATCCGCGCGGATTTGCGCAGTTTCCCCGCGTCAGTCATTTCCTGAACTGGATCCAGCACGAACTGAATACGTTAATTTAATGTTAAAAATAATTTCGGTTCGCCACTATTTCCCTGAGTTTTGTAATTAATTATCCCGCCAGAAAAGACGCATTGCTAAAGCTAAGTGATAAATACCGTCTACACTTCATCTCCCAATCGGTAAATATGTTCCAATTTTATTCCGTATGAAATTTCATCAACGGATGTTTAACTTGTTAATGGCAGGGTAATTATGAGTACGAATAGACCAGACGCGGGTGAAGCGGGCGAACACGCGCCTGCCGACACGGTACGCCAGCGTATTTTTCTTGTGGTGCTGGTTGCCACTATGGGTGCGCTGGCGTTCGGTTATGACACCGGGATTATCTCCGGTGCCTTACCTTACATGACTTCTCCGCCGGATCAGGGCGGACTTGGGCTGAACTCCTTCACCGAAGGGCTGGTCGCCTCTTCACTGGTGTTCGGTGCGGCCATCGGTTCGTTCCTGAGCGGCTTCTTCTCCGATCGCTTTGGTCGCCGTATCACGCTGCGCAGCCTGGCTGTGTTGTTTGTGCTTGGCTCGCTGGGCACGGCGCTGGCGCCATCGGTCAATGTGATGGTGGCGATGCGTTTCCTGCTCGGTATCGCGGTGGGTGGCGGCTCTTCGACCGTGCCGGTGTTCATCGCTGAAATTGCCGGCCCACGACTGCGTGCGCCGCTGGTCAGCCGTAATGAACTGATGATTGTCACCGGTCAGCTGATCGCCTACGTGGCCAGTACGCTGCTGAGTTATCTGCTGCACGATCCGCATCTGTGGCGTTACATGCTGGCCATCGCGATGGTGCCTGGCCTGTTGCTGTTTATCGGAACCTTCTTTGTTCCGGCGTCACCGCACTGGCTGGTGGCGGAAGGTCGCCTGAAAGAAGCGAAAAAGATCCTCAAATACCTGCGTGAAACGCCGCGAGAAGTGCGTCATGAAATGGCGCAGATGAAGAAGCAGGCGCGGGAAGCGGAACGGGGTCCTGATGCAAAAACCCTGATCCGCGAGAAGTGGGTGATACGCCTGATGATTATCGGCGTCGGTCTGGGCTTCGTGGCGCAGTTTACCGGGGTTAATGGCTTTATGTATTACACGCCTATCATCCTCAAGCAGACCGGTCTTGGCACCAGCGCCTCGATCGCCGCAACCATCGGCAACGGCGTCGTTTCCGTCGTGGCGGCGATTGTGGGAATCTGGGCGGTCAGCCGTTTCCCTCGTCGGGCGATGCTGATCACCGGCCTGTGTCTGGTCATCACCTCGCAGATTATGCTGGGTGCGGTGATGACCTTCATCAGCCCGAGCCTGATGCAAAGCTACCTCGCGTTGGGCTGTATTCTGCTGTTCCTGTTCTGTATGCAGATGTGCATTTCACCGGTCTACTGGCTGATGATGTCGGAACTGTTCCCGATGCAGTTGCGCGGCGTGTTAACCGGCAGCGCCGTCTCATTACAGTGGATCTTTAACGCGATAGTCGCCTTTGGCTTTCCACCCATCATGGAATATGCCGGCAGCACCACCTTCTTTATCTTTGCTGCGATTAACGTCGGCTCGCTGATCTTTGTGATGGCGATGGTTCCTGAGACGCGCGGTAAAAGTCTGGAAGAGATTGAGTCCCATATGAAAGAGAAGTTTAGCGAAAAATCCCTGGCTGCTGAAGCCTGATCCTCCGAACCGGACTGGCTCCAGTCCGGTTCTTTCTTCCTGCTGTTCACCGTTAACCCTCAACTGTAGCACTCAGACATTCACTGTAATCAGTGGTCGTTATACCTTCACCCTTGGCGATTTCAGCCTGAAATTCTGCTGAGTACGGTCTGAAAGCAGCCTCTTCATTACTGATCCTCTGGGGAATAAGCCAGATTATCCGCTATTTAAGCGAAGCATGACCGGTGACAATCGGCGCGTTAAGGACTGCGCTATACTCATTCGTCATCACCACCGCGCGCTGACGGGACCTGTCATGAAAATTGCAACCGCAACGGTATTGCTTGCTGCATCGCTGGCTGTCGGTCCGCTCTATGCTGAAACAGCCGTCTCGTCTCTGTCATCCTGGTGGGATGGGGTGACGGACGATGTCGCGCAGACCTGGAATGCACCGCAGCATACCGATCTCTATCTGCCCTTTATCAGCTGGCATGCCCGTTTTATGTATGACAAAGAGAAAACCGACCACTATAACGAGATGCCGTGGGGCGGCGGGCTGGGTGTGTCGCGATATGATGAGAACGGCAACTGGAATGCGTTATACGCGATGGCATTTAAAGACTCGCATAACGAGTGGCAACCGATTGTGGGTTACGGCTGGGAGAAGGGCTGGTATCCCGGTGATAATCACGATTTCCGGTTAGGCGCGGGATTAACCGCGGGTATTACGGCTCGTGACGATTTCGGCGGATATATCCCGTTGCCAATCGTCCTGCCGCTATTCTCTGCCGGTTATAAAGCGTTGAATGTGCAGTTCACCTATATTCCCGGCACCTACAACAATGGCAATGTCTTATTTGCATGGCTTCGTTATGGCTTTTAATTTTTCAGGTAAGGATGCATGACCAGGACGTTAAAAAAAATCGCCCGCTGGAGCAAACGCTGCCTTCTCGGCGCAGGACTGATCGTGGTGCTGTTGCTGATCTTCCGGGTATATGAGGCTGAGCGCGGTCCGGAATTACATCGCTGGCACACCTGGGTACCGGATGAATTAACGGTTGAGCAGCTTGATCAGGCCAGCTATGCCGATTATCTGGCGGCGGAAAACCGGCTGTTTGATAAGATGAAGCAGCAGGTCAGCGACAAGCTGGAAGCGGACGAGAAAACGCCGCTTAACCGCTACTATGCTCGTAGCCTGATCTATCCCGAAAATTTCAGTCACGACTGGAACCGATCCTATATTCTGCGACCCGCTGGCGTACCGCGGGGAGCGGTCGTTTTGCTGCACGGCCTGACCGACAGCCCCTATAGCCTGCGACACGTGGCGGAAGCCTACCGCCAGCAGGGCTATGTGGCGGTGGCACTGCGGTTACCCGGTCACGGCACGGTGCCGGCCGGGCTGACGGATGTAGACTGGCAGGACTGGCTGGCGGCGACACGGTTAGCGGTGCGTGAGGCGACCCGGCTGGCGGGTGAGAAGACGCCTCTGCACCTGGTTGGCTTTTCCAACGGCGGCGCGCTGGCGGTGAAGTACACGCTGGACAGTCTGACCGATCACCATTTACGCCGTCCGCAACAGCTGATCCTGCTGTCGCCGATGATAGGCGTAACCCGTTTCGCCCGCTTTGCCGGTGTCGCGGGGCTGCCGTCGATTTTTCCGGCTTTTTCTAAAACGGCCTGGCTGAACATCGTGCCGGAGTTCAATCCCTTTAAGTACAACTCCTTTCCGGTTCACGCTGCTCGCCAGACCTACCTGTTAACGCAGGCGCTGCAACAGCAGATTGTGCAGGCGTCACGTCAACAGCAACTGGCGACCTTTCCGCCGGTACTGACCTTCCAGTCGGTGATGGATTCCACCGTCAGCACCCCGTCGGTGATCCGATCTCTCTATAACTACCTGCCGGATAATGGCAGCGAACTGGTGCTGTTTGATATCAATCAGGCAGTCAGCGTCAGCCCGCTGTTCCGTCACTCCTCCTACACCGCGGTTAATCAGCTGTTGCCGGCTGCCCGTCGTTTATATACCTCAACGGTGATCACTAACGCCACGGCCACCTCGTTAAACATGGTGACGAAAACAGTACCAGCCGGTGAGATCAGCGAGCAGACGCTGCCGCTGGCGATCAATTATCCTGCCGGTCTCTATTCACTCTCCCACGTCGCGATCCCGTTTCCGGCGCAGGATGGCTTATATGGCAGTGAGCCAGCCATCAAAAATGAGTTTGGCATCAGCTTCGGCACCCTGTCGCTGCGGGGCGAGAGTGCGGTGCTGATTGTCGGTCTTGACTCGATCATGCGCGCCACATCGAACCCGTTTTACCCCTATATGATCGACAGAATTGATCACCACATCCGCTGTAGCGATCGGCCCTCGCTGGTGGAGTGTCTGAAGCAGTTCTGACACCGTTCAGCCAAAAAAAAGCCCGCGAGGCGGGCGAATAGCTCAGATACCGTTGAGTTTTGCCATGATCTCATCGCTTAACGTCAGTTGAGCGCTGGCCAGATTTTCCTGCAAATGCGCGGGAGATGAGGTGCCGGGGATCAGCAAAATGTTTGGCGAACGGCGCAACAGCCAGGCGAGCGCGACCTGCATCGGCGTGGCATTCAGTGCGGCGGCGACCTCATTTAACTGCGTCGACTGCAACGGCGAGAAACCTCCCAGCGGGAAGAAGGGCACGTAGGCGATCTGTTGCTCGGCCAGCTGATCGATCAGCGCATCATCCTGCCGGTTTGCCAGGTTATACATGTTCTGCACGCAGACAATCGGCGTCATGGCCTGCGCGTCAGCGACCTGCTTCGGCGTCACGTTACTCAGGCCGATATGCCGGATCAACCCGCGCGCTTTGAGTTCCAGCAGGGCTGCCAGCTGCGGTTCCAGCGAACCTTCCTGCGGCGCAAACACCTGAAACATACTGCGCAGATTCACCACCTCGATGACATCCAGCCCAAGATGACGCAGGTTATCTTCTACCGCCTGGGTCAGCGCGTCGGGTTCCATCGCGGGCAGCCAGCCACCTTTAGCATCACGCCGGGCGCCGACTTTCGTCACGATGCAGAGATCCTGCGGATAGGGATGCAGCGCTTTATTGATGAGCTGGTTGGTTTCGTGCGGGCCGTAAAAATCACTGGTATCGATATGATTAACGCCTGCGGCCACCGCATCGCGGAGTACCTGAATGGCCCGCGCTTCATCTTTGACCGGACCAAAGACGCCCGGTCCCGCCAGTTGCATAGCGCCGTAGCCCAGACGGTTAACATTACGATCGCCCAGCGGATAGGTCATGGTGGTGTGTGACATGGAAACCTCCTGCGTGAATGTAGATTGATTGTAACGGGGTTCCTGTTGTGCAACTATCCGGTCAGATCAGGACAGACTGTACGGAGTGCTGCACAATGGCGGTAGAGATAGCGTTACTGGAGGCGGTCGTGGCGGTGGCAAAAGCCGGTGGTTTTCGTGAGGCGGCCCGGGTGACCGGCAGTAACGCGTCACGTCTGAGCGATGCGGTTCGCCGTGCCGAACAGCAACTCGGTATCCGGTTATTTCACCGCACCACGCGGACGGTGGTGTTAACGGAAGCGGGCAGGGCGCTGATGGATCGTCTGCTTCCGGCAATGAATGAGGTCAACGCCGCGCTGGATGCGATCAATCTCTACCGCAATACGCCAGGCGGTACGCTGCGGCTCAACGTACCGGTCAGCGCCACGCGGCTGGTGTTACCGGCGTTATTACCGGAGTTTCTGCAGCGGTATCCCGACATTCAACTGGAGATTGTGGCGGAAAGTAACGTTCAGGATGTCTTTCGTGACGGTTGCGATGCGGGCATCCGCTACGATGAACGGCTGGAGCAGGATGTGGTAGCGATGCCGATTGGCCCACGTCGCCAGCGGTTTGCCGCCGCCGCTTCACCGGCTTACCTTGCCCGATATGGCCGTCCCGATCATCCGCGCGATCTGATCCATCATCGCTGTCTGCGGGGCCGATATGCCAGCGGCGTCATGCCGGACTGGGAATTTAGCCGGGATGGCAATGACGTCACTGTACAGGTGAACGGACCGCTGGTGGTGAGCGTTGGCGGAGCGATGGATCTGGCGGTTGAGGCGGCTATTGCCGGTAGCGGCATTATTTATCTGTTTGAGGAGTGGCTGCAGCCCTGTTTTGACAACGGAAAACTGGAACCGCTGCTACAGCCCTGGTGGCTGAGCTTCTCTGGCCCGTGGCTCTACTACAATGACCGCCGGTTAATTCCGGCACCGCTGCAGGCTTTTATCGATTTTGTTCGTGAAGATAATCTCAGCCGTACCAGCTGAATCCCTGTGGCACGCGGGAGAATCCGGCATGGCGCAGGGCGTTGAGTAATGGCGACTGCGATACCGGCTGACCGTTTACCGTTTCCAGCGTAAAGCTCAGCGATCTTTCGCGCTTCAGCGCCAGCGCCAGTGCGGCGATGGCGGCCTGCTGTTGCGCTTCATCCGGTGTAAAGATCAGCAGATCTTTTCCGCCCTGCGGCAGATAGAGCGCCAGCTCGCCACCCACGATCGCGACCCGCGCACCCAGCCGCCGCACCGGGCGAGTGCCGGTCAGATGAACCGGCCAGCCAAGCGTGGCACCGAACGGATTCGCCGGGTCCATGGCGGCAAGCGCTACCGCGGCGGTGGGGTCGGCCGGTTGCTGTGCCAGTTCACGCAGGCGCTCAATCGTCAGGGCGTCAGCGAACTGCGCGCCGCCTGCACCAGCGATAAAGCGTCCACGCATTATCCGTCCGGCATCCTCCATACCGCGCAATACCGGCTGCAATGCAGGAAAACCACCGGGGATCTGCTCCGAAATTGCGCTGCCGCGGGTAATGACGCCGTAGCGGTCGAGCATGTTTTCGGCCAGCGCCAGGGCCTGACGTGTCGGTGAAATATCTCGCCGGACAAGACGTGACCAGCGTCCGGCAATGGTATTAACGCCCGGACCGCGCCCCGCCGGGGCTGACGGTGCGAATCGCTGCACATGACGGCTACGCAGCGCGCGCGTCGGCCGGGAGCGTGTCCCGCCCGGCGAGCCCAGCAGCCCACGCACCGCAGTCCAGGTATCGGTGGTGATGTCGCCCTGCCACACCAGTTGCCATAAGGCGGCATAAATATCGCCGGATGGCGGCGTCTCCGGTCCCGCCAGTTTTGCCATAATCTCGTGGGCGAACCACGCGCCGCCGTGGCTGAGCGCCTCAAGAATGGCCTGTTGCAAGGCTGTCGGTGACTGCGTTGAGTCAGATGGCGGCAGCGTTTCAGCGGCAAATTCGGCGAGATGGAGCGAAATCAAGCCGTCGCTGTGTCCCAGCGCCTTATGCCCGCACCAGAGCACCTCGCCGTTAGCTAACAGTTCATCCAGCATCGCGGGCTGATAATCACGGATTCGGGCGCGAAGGATTTGCGACTCCCACAGCGAAGCAGGCAGCGCCACGCCCGCCAGCTGCTCTATCACCCGCGCCAGGCCATCAATACCCTCATACAGCGGCTGCGCCACCGTTGAGGATTCAAGGGTAAAGGCGGCCGCCGGATTAAGCACGCCGTGCCGCTCCAGCAACAGCGTTACCCAGGCAGCAGGCGCGACCGGACGCGTCGCCTCACGCGCTGATTGCAGTGAACGTAGCCGCAGCCGTTTAAACACGCCAGCATCAACCCAGACGCCAGCCGCCGCGTCCGGCCCGGCGGCGATGCTTAGCAGAGTGCCCTGCTCGCGTAACGGGCGCAGTGCCTTATTGACTATCGCCACGCCTAATCCATAGCGATCGGCGAGCTGCTGCGCGCTGAACAGGCTATGGGTTCGGGCATAGCGGGTGATCAGGTCGCGGAGCGGATCGGAGAGCGGTTGTAAAAAGGTGGCAGGCAGGTTATCGGGAATGCGGGTAGCCAGCGCATCGCGCAAACGGGCAGCATCTTCCACCACCGCCCAGCGCGCCTCGCCGGCAACGGTGACGCGAATCACCCGCCGGGTTTCTTCAAACTGCTCTAATGCCGCGACCGCCTGTGAAGGATCGCCGCTGAAACGCGCCTCAATGTCATTCAGTGACAGCGGACCCAGCTCGCGCAGCAGATCCACAATGCCTTCAACATGCTGTGCCTGATAGCGCGGGTCCAGACGCTGTAATGCCTGCTCTAGCTGCTCAACCACGGCAGGTGCCAGTAATTCACCTTTATCCGTCTGGCCGAGCAGTTCACCCAGCAGGTTGCTGTCGAGTGCCAGCAGTGAAGCGCGGCGTTCAGCCTGTGGCGCATCGCTGGCGTAGAGAAATTCGGCCACATAGCCAAACAACAGCGGCGCTGCGAACGGCGAAGGGTGTTCAGTGATCACCTCAACAAACTGCACGCTTCCCTGCTGGATCTGTTTCATCAGGCGGTGCAGCGCGGGCAAATCATAGACATCCTGCAGGCATTCGCGTGCGGTTTCGATCAGGATCGGGAAATCTTCATACTGGCGAGCCACTTCCAGCAGCTGACCGGCCCGTAACCGCTGCTGCCACAGGGGAGAACGTTTACCCGGATTCCGCTTTGGCAGCAGCAAGGCGCGTGAAGCGCATTCCCGAAAGCGGGCGGCAAACAGCGCCGAGCTGCCTATCGTGTCAGAGACTTGCTGCGTCAGGCTATCGGCATCAAAAACAAACAGTTCCGCGCCCGGTACCCGGCCTTCGCTATCGGGAAAGCGGGCGATGATGCCGTCGTCGCTGGCGACCACTGAAGCATCTATGCCCAGCCGCCGCTGGATGCGGGCCGCGATCGCCAGCGCCCAGGGCGCATGGATGCGTTGTCCCCAGGGTGAATGCAGGATCACCCGCCAGTCACCGGTTTCATCACGGCAGCGTTCGATTACCAGGGTGCGATCGCCAGGCAAAACGCCGGTGGCAGCGCGCTGCTCAGCCACTAACGACAGCAGGTTCGAGACGGCATGATCATTCAGCCCGAGGGAGTGCAGATGCTGTTGTGCATCTTCGGGCGTCGCGTGATCAAGCTGACGCAAAAACACCGCCAGGCTGGCACCTGAATCTGCCGCCCGGCCAACGCCTTCACCGCGCCAGAACGGTAGGCGCGCTGAGCGACCCGGTGCCGGTACGACCACGACCTGATCGTGAGTAATCTGCTGGATACGCCAGGATGTCGCCCCGAGGGTGATGATGTCATTAACCCGCGATTCGTAAACCATCTCTTCATCCAGTTCGCCGACCCGCCGCGATCCCGATTGCTCTTCGCCTTCAGGCAGGATGACGCTGAACATGCCGCGATCGGGAATGGTGCTGCCGCTGGTGACGGCCAGATGCTGGGTGCCAGGCCGGGCCGTTAACAGGCCACTTTGGCGATCCCAGACCAGACGGGGACGCAGATGCGTAAAATCATCCGACGGAAACTTACCGGCCAGCATATCCAGCGTGGCGTCGAACAGGCGGCGAGAGAGGGTGCGAAACGGATTGGCACGCCGCACCCGTTCAAACCACGCATCCGCCTGTAGGGGCTCCATGGCAACGGCAGCCAGCGTCTGCTGCGCCAGAATATCCAGCGGGTTACGCGGCGGTGAAAGAGCATCAAGCTGCCCGGCCTGCATCGATTGCACCATCACCGTCGCATCAAGCAGATCGCGGCGGGTGCGCGGAAACAGAATCCCGGTGGAAGCGCCGCCCACCTGATGTCCGGCCCGGCCAACCCGTTGCAGCGCGCTGGCGACGGATAACGGTGCACCCACCTGAATCACCAGATCAACCGGCCCCATATCAATGCCGAGCTCCAGGCTCGATGTCGCCACCACACACCGCAGATCGCCCTGTTTCAGCGCCGATTCAATTTCGCTGCGCTGCTCTTTCGACACCGAGCCGTGGTGAGATCGTGCAATAACCGCGGGCGCGCTGTCGCTGCGGTTCTGGCTGCCGCCGGAAAACGAATCATAGTGCTGCGCCGGTTGGCGCAGACTTTCTGTCTGCTGCTGCGCCGCGTAACGTTCATTCAGTCGCGCGGTGAGTTTTTCTGCCAGTCCGCGTGAGTTAGCGAACACTAGCGTGGCACGATGCGCCATGACCAGCCGCAGAATGCGGGTCTCGATATGCGGCCAGATCGATCCGCTGGGCTGACCTGTGCCGCTATGGGGATTCGGATCGCTGGCGATATCGGTCATATCGGTTACCGGCACTTCAATGCTGAGATGCAGGATGCGGCCAGCGGCGGGATTCACCACCAGAGTTGGCTGACAGCCGCCGAGAAACTCAGCGACGCGTTCGACCGGACGTACCGTGGCGGAAAGCCCAATGCGCTGAGCGGGCTGCGGCAGCAACGCATCCAGCCGCTCAAGGCTTAGCGCCAGCTGTGAGCCGCGCTTTGATCCGGCTACCGCATGGACCTCATCAACAATGACCGTGGTCACGCCCTGCAACGTGGTACGGGCTTTTGAGGTCAGCATCAGAAACAGCGATTCCGGGGTCGTTATCAGAATATCCGGTGGCCGTCGCAACAGTTTTGCCCGTTCAGCCGTTGGCGTGTCGCCGGATCGCATCCCGACATTGAGCGTGATCTCTGGCTCGCCCCGTTGCTGACGTTCAGCCATCACGCCGGCCAGCGGCAGATTGAGGTTGCGCTGCACATCTGCCGCCAGCGCTTTAACCGGCGAGATATACAGAATACGGGTGGTGGATTCGCGATCGGGCGCGGGCTGCTGTGCCCGGGCCTGGAACAGCGAATCGATGGCGGTCAGGAAGGCCGCCAGCGTTTTCCCCGAGCCGGTCGGGGCAATCACCAGGCAGTGCTGACCGCTGGCAATCGCCTGCCATGCCGACTGTTGCACCGGCGTCGGAGCATCAAATGTCGTGGAAAACCAGCGCCGCGTCGCGGGCGAAAACAGGGCTAAAGCATCATCAGGACGGGATTCAGGCATGATATTTCTGGCGTTACCCAACAGCAGGACTCAGTGAATCGAACCGTTTGAGTGTAAATGATAATCCCGATTTGTGAATGACGTGGCCGGGAAGCTGGTCATTCAGTCCCACTATTTAGCTGTGCACCCGGGCAAATGAACCAGATCTGACCGCCAGCAACGACACCAGCGCCAGTATCACAATCGTCATGCCATAAAGAAATGCGGTCAGAGTCAGGCCAATGTGTGGCGCGGCGATACCTGCCAGAATCGCCGGTAGCGCAAAGGCGAGATAGCTTTTGATGAGAAAGGCCGAGAACAGCCCGGCGCGCTCATGGCTTTCAGCGAGTTGCATAATGATCTTCAGCACATTTGAAAAGATTGAGCCAAATCCCTGGCCCGCAATGGCCGTGCCGAGATAGAGCCAGGCGACGGCATGCAAACCGACGCCAGAGAGAGTGACACTGACACCGGCTATCAGCATCAGCGTCCCTATAAACAGCGCTCGCGCAGCTGGCAACGACCGGAAGAAAAATACCGCGGCGGTGGCGCTCAGCATCAGGGTTGCCACCACGCTGCCACCAATAAAAGGTGAGGTCAGGCCGGTGGCGCTGATCACCAGCGTCGGCATCAGTGAAAGATAGAATCCGCCCAGCATCCAGGTGGCAATGTTCACCGGCGCGACTTTCAACAGCGGTCCCAGCGCCCGACGCGGAATCATCACCTGTGGCCGCAGCGCCGCCAGCACGCCAGGCTGGGGTGAAATGGTTTCGGGTATCAGCGGCAACAGCGCCATTGCCACCAGCATCGCCAGTAACAACAGCGCATAAAGCATAACGGTAGGGAAGGGGGCGTAAGTGACCAGGATGCTGCCTGCCAGCGTACCCAGCGTCATTCCCAGAAAGGCGGTGACGGAGTTGAGCAACGGACCGCGATGTTTATTGGCATCGATCAGGGTCGCGCCAAAAGTCGGTAAGGCGATGCCGGTCGCAAAGCCCTGAACCAGACGTGCGCCGATTAAAACCGCAGCGGAATCTGCAGTGATAAAAATCACCAGCGCCACGCTATTGAGCGCCAAAGCCAGCAGCATCAGTGGCCGGCGACCGGTGTAGTCAGATATTTTCCCCACGGTCAGCAACGCAGCCAGCAGCGCAAAGGCATAGACCCCAAAGATTACGGTGAGCAGCGATGGACTCAGATGAAACAGCGAGCGGTAGAGCGGATAAAGCGGCGTCGGTGCGCTGCTGGTGGCCGAAATCAATACCGCGCCGGTGAAGCTGAAAAGCGTCAGACGTGCAGCGGACCGGGGAGTCAGAACGGGCTGGATGGCTGTCATGATGGATACCTTAACGCAAAGGATTAGCTTTAATAAGGTATACGGGCAGTGCGGGCTTAATGCAATATCTTTGCTTTAACCTTTCCTGCGGTGCCGTGATCACGATGAGGTTAACCGTGCCGAAAAGCGAGGGCGTTAAAGTTGACCGGCTAATAACGCCTTGAAACAACGACACTCTATTTCGCTAAGCCTGATGAGGCTTAACTGTCAGCCTGGTTATACAGCCTGTCTGCTTGCTGGATTTCCGGAATCTGATTTCACTGACTACAGTGAACGTAGTGGTTTAACGCAACGGCCTGAAAGCGGCCTGGCAGGCGTTTCTGTGAAATCAGGCTGTTTTCGATCGGAGAGTCAAAGCCGCGGATAACCACTCAGCGACTGCGGGTGAAGGGTGCTGATTTCAGTGAACAAAGACCAACAGTGGCAATGTCTGGGTGAGACATCATAACGTTGTATGGTTACCTCAACGGGATAGCGATCATCGCTCCTTCATAAAGGTGAATGCTGGGGCAAGCAACGGGCAAGGCTATGCGAAGGCTGAAGATGATGCCGGATCGACGCCGCCGGTCATCTTAATCAGGGATTTGACTGTCTGCTCTGGCCTGGCGTGGAAAGCAGAGCCGGACACATGCAGGAAGCGGAAGGTCAGCGGCCCTGACGCTGAGAAAGCACACTGTACCTTCCGCTTTTATTCGACTGCAACTTAACCTCACCGTCTGTCAGGCAGCGGTATCGGTGAGAGACGCTCTGACGTGAGGCAGACTCTGCGGATAATTCTGCTGAATAAATTCAATCATCTTTTCCCGCACGTGACAGCGTAAATCAAAGGCTATCGGGGAATTTTGCGCGGTCATCAGCATCCTGATCGTCATGGTCTTCTCGGTGGTATCGGTCACCTGAAGCACCTGAGTTTCCCGATCCCAGAGTTTGGTTTCATTCAGCACTTTTTCAAAATGCTGTCGCAGCGGTTCTAACGGCATTGAATAATCAACGTAGAGAAAAACCGAGCCCAGAATCTGCGCATTATTGCGGGTCCAGTTCTGAAACGGATTTTCTGTAAAGTAAGTGATGGGCAACACCAGACGGCGCAAATCCCAGATCCGCACCACCACATAGGTGAGGTTGATCTCTTCAATCCAGCCCCATTCTTTTTCTACCACCACGGCATCATCAATTTTGATCGGCTGGGTAAAGGCGATCTGAATACCGGCAAACAGATTGACCAGCGACTTCTGCAGGGCAAAACCAATGATGATACCGGCTACGCCAGCACCGGCGAGGATAGTGGTACCGAATTTTCTCACACCGGGGAAACTGAGCAGAATCAGAGAGAGGCAGAATAACACCAGTATGACAATGACGACTTTCTTTACATAAATGATCTGTGTGCGAATTTTACGCGCACGAAGGTTGTTCGAAATATTGATGTCGTAGCGGATGTAAAGCATATCCTGCGCCACGTTGGTTAATCGAATTAACACTGAGCAAAACGATAATATTATAAATACATTCACCGTATTGGTAATGAAAACCAGCAGGTCCGGGTGAATGTCGATGTAATTAATCCCGACATTGACCAGCAACAAGGGAATGAAAAGGAACATCGAGCCACGAAGGTGTTTTTCGAGGGATTTGAACAGTTTCCGATCACGACTCTGCCAGTAGCGAATAAACCTGAGAAGGATAAGGCGTGCAAGAAAACCCAGTACAAATGAGAGCGCGAAGAGTAATACAACAGGCACCCATGATGGCAAACCAGATAACTCATCAAATATCAACGGCATTATTTTCCCTTATATTCAGCTAACAACCCTGAGTTGTCAGATAAGTTTTAAACATTCAGTAACCGTTGTGTTCACGGTTATCAGCAGGTAAATCAGGTAACACCTGAGCTTACCCGATGTTCAATTTATCAACTGACGTTACACATGAAATCTCCTGAAAATACGAACTTTATGGATATCAGCGCCCACACTGATGTCGTGTTGACGTTTGCTTCACCCGGCCAGATAGCCAGGTCTCCACGCTTAGTGGCCGTCGCAGCGTGACGACATAAACAGTATTGAGTATGAACTATAGTTGCCGGGTTAACCGAAAATGGTGCCGGCTGACGCGGTGATACTGAAATGCGGGCTGTCAGGGGGCGTCAGCCGTGCCGATCCTCGCCGCTGACCTGAGTGACGTCCGCAGCCGCAGTACGGTCTCGGAAAGGCGGCTGGCCCGATGAACACGATTGGGTAATGCGCCTATCCCAGCCTGATAGGTCAGAGAGGGATTGTTCCAGGTGAAAAAAGGAGTCGGAAGACCCTCATTAATTCCGCATCAATATCAGAACGATACGCGACGTCGGAACGAGTGAGACAATTTTGAAACCCTGTCTCCTTCGGGGTAAGCGAACGCTGCCGTTTCGATGAAATGATCCAGGATGGGGCTGCGGAGGATTTTATGCTTTTTGGTCAGTTCAATAATGAATGTGGTCGCTGCCAGTCCTCACTCATCAGGGGAACTAAACAGCGCAGGTTATCTGCTCAATTTTTCCCGAAGATAATATTCGCGTCTGGCATTAGGTGGGTATCACCGTTTCAGCAGAACGTTAAAGCGGTGAGTAATAATACATATCCTCAGGCGATAAATATGAAAGCAAATATTCATGTGGAAAAATCCATTTAATTAATATACTTCAATCCATCTATAGGTGTTTTTACTCTGCATGTGCTTGCGCCCGAACCGCACAGCTAATGTACCCATACATCAGACAATTGGCCGGGGCGCAATTTTTTTGCAGTAAGAATAGACAGCTATGCTATTTAGCATGCCGTTAGAATAGATATTGATTTTTTCTGGAGATGATATTAAGTCAGGATTGCGTTAAGCATAAATATTATCTGCTGAACTTCACTAAATCCTGAAATATCAGTTCACCCCATTTCTTCCCGTGAGCCTGCACCAGCATTCCGCCCTCCGAAAGGCTTCCCAGCATGATCGGTGCGAAACCTAACGTTTCGGCCAGCGTGCCGACTTCGTCAAGCGCACTGTTATTATCGCTGGCGAGAAACACCACCCTTTTGCCGCCATTAACGGCAGGATCTTCAGCAAGCACAGAAGCGATCAAATGATTGAAGCCCTTAACCACTTTACCGCCAGCAAAGGCGCGTGCAACAACACGTCCGGAAGGTTCACCATCCAGTTCCTCAAGGGGCACACCGTAAGCATTCGTCACATCGACAATCGTTTTTCCCTGCCAGGTCGGCAGGGTTTTGGCAATGTCCGGGTGTGACTGATAGCGAACAGCTAAAAAAATGATGTCGGCATTGACGGCATCAGCTAACTTTTTGGGCCTGATGCCAGGTCCAGTCATGGCCGTCTCAGTGGCAAAGCTCTCCGGATCACGGGTGGTTGCAACGGAAACGTCGATGCCTTTTCGGGCAAATGCTGCGGCAAGTGCTTTTCCCACACTGCCAAAACCAATAATTGCATAATTCATATCGTGCCTCAGAGTTCAGAAGAGGGATGGATATCAGAAACCGATAGCGCTAGTCGGCCAGCTGAAATGGTCAGAGTTGAGCCAGCCCACCGTCAACGGCGACCTCGCTGGCGGTCATAAAACTACTGTCGCCTGAAGCAAGAAATGCGGCCACCGCCCCGATCTCCTCGGGTTCCGCCATACGCTGGAGCGGCGTTATCGCACCGTAGGCTTTCTGACCTTCTACACCCAGCGCTTCCTTCGCCAGTTCAGTCGCAGTCGCGCCGGGTGACAGCACGTTCACCCGGATGCCGGTACCTTTCAGATCTGCGGCCCAGCTCCTGGCAAGGTTGCGCACTGCCGCCTTGCTTGCACTGTAGGCCGTAAAGCCTGGTGCACCTGTTGTGCCGGCACTGGAACCCGTCAGGATAATCGAGCCACCCACAGTCATTAACGGCAATGCCTGCTGGACCGTAAAGATTGTGCCCTTAACGTTGGTGTCGAAAGTCTCGTCGATGTGCTGTGCCGTGATCTGACCAAGCGGAAGCGGGCTTCCCGCTCCGGCATTGGCGAACAGGATATCGAGCGTGCCCCGTTCAGCTTTAACTGCGGCGTAGAGTCGATCGAGGTCAGCCGGATCAGAAACAGAGCCCTTTACTGCACGAGCATCAGGGCCGAGGGTGGCAACTGCTGCATCAAGTGCTTGCTGTCTGCGACCGAAAATGAAGACGAAAGCGCCTTCCTCAATGAACCGCTTTGCTGCCGCAAGGCCTATCCCGGTTGCGCCACCGGTTATTACCGCCGTCTTTCCATTCAGTCTGGTCATGTCGTCTACCTTTTGGTGAGTTAACGAAAGCAGGGATCTGCTCGCTTGCAGGCCAGTCTGTTCGTCTGCTAACTTAACGTCAAGTATGCACCTTTTGGTAAGTATCAAATGACAATCCCCTCTGAAAGTGAAATTTGCGGTACCGGTTGTGGGCTTAATGCGACGCTGCGTGTGATATCGGGTAAGTGGAAGCCGTTGATTCTTTTTTTTCTGCGAGACGGTTCTAAACGCTATGGAGAGCTAAAGCGTTTGATTCCGGAGGTGAGTGATAAAGTTCTTATTCAGCAGTTGAAAGATCTTGAAGCCGATCAGGTGCTGTTGCGAACTGACTATAAGGAGGTGCCACCGCGTGTGGATTATTCACTGACCGCTCTTGGCAGCAGCCTGTCTGATGCCATTATCCCGCTTTGCAACTGGGGCACGAGAAATGCTGAGCAGATGGCAAATATCTTTGCCAGTCGCGAAAAATAAATGGGGGTATCTAAGGCAAAAGGAGAAGGGCAGTTACACAGAATAACTGCCTTAAACCGTGGCAAACCCGGAGTGCATTGTTGAGCGCTGGTTGAATTATTGTTAATGCCGACATTATTGCGCTAATCAGGCGTGGTCATATTTTTGCCTTTCTCAAGGTACACCGGCCCGGTCGTGTGAAGGGTACTTTAACCCGAAGGCGAACGTTAAAAAATCATGTCAGTTAAAAAGAGTATAAAGGGGCGACTAAGACCTTTCTTAGGTCAGAATATTGATGCATAACGCATATCTCCATGCGAATAGCATCCTGGTTTCGCTGTATGGATCCGGTATCGCCCGTTCGCTGGGTAGAGAATATCCCTGTAAAACCTTCAGCAATTCCTACCGCACCGTTCTCTGCCTGACTAAAAACCCTCTCCTGTTAAAACGCCTGAATGACGGAGCCCTGTAGGTCATTACTTTCAATAATAGATTGATATAAAAGGCTCATGTGATTTCATATTTTAGAACGAGATTTATTTCTATTTGAAAATGTTGATTTACAGGTTCAGATAGCACTTTTTGCATAATATTTTTCCTTGCGAAACAATGAATTGAAATGTGCGTGTAATCGCATTCATATTTATACTTTGCAAAATTGATATAAATCAATTTCAGCCTACCTGATCAGGGTTAGATTTCGCCACAGAAGCGGTGTTCTCCGCTTACGATCACAGGTGTAAACGTTACCATTTCATGTGTTGAGAAAAAGCGCATGATGGCCAAGGCTTATATCTCAATGGGGCTTTTTGAGCCGTTATTATTCATTAAAAAATAAGGCTGAAACTATTTCAGCCGGTAACCCTGATCCAGGTCACTGATAATGAACAAAAAAATAATTTCTGTTGCCATTATGTTAGCATTTTTCCCGTCATTTAACGCTATGGCTATCAACTATAGTAACGTTAATAATCAAGCTATCGAATCACTACGCGCAGCGTTAAATAATGTGGTAAATCAGCACGCTTCTCTGGATGCTGCCCGCGCTATTCTGGAGACGATGAATAGTGATTCAATAGAGCAAGCCAAAATATCAATTGGCGATCCAACACCACGTCATTTGCTGGATCAACTGCTTCAGGGTGAAACGGTACATCAGAACATTATTCAGCCAACCAGCGTCAAACCGGCAGAAGTTATCCAGCCAGACACGCTGATTTCATCAACCCCGACACGAATTGATGAATCAGCCAATCCACACATTTCCAATCCTGACGCGATTACACAAGTCACTGGTACGACTCAGCGCTGGAGCCAAAATAGTCAGCGCCCTGGTTATGACGCATGGGCAGGTAATGGACAGAGCACCGGCCTGACAATAAGCGGTTCACAAATGAAAATAGATGCGGCTACCGCGCAGGCGAAGGCGATTAACGAAAATCAGCAGAATGCCGCCGCACAACGTGATCAGCGAAATGAAGTAAGCGGTCGTTTAAGTGCCCAGACTAAAGAGCAGATTAATCATAACCAGCGATTCAACGGAATAGTTGCTTCAAAATATGAGAGCCAGAAGCAGCTGGAGGCGCAGGCGCGCGGTGAGGCGCTGACGAAGGCCAACCAGCAGCGCACTCGTCAGCAGATTGTCGCGGGCGGCGTGGCGGAAGTAAACGCTCAGATGCAGCAGGAGGCACAGGCGCGCGGTGAGGCGCTGACCAAGGCCAACCAGCAGCACACCCGTCAGCAGATTGTCGCGGGCGGCGTGGCGGAAGTAAACGCTCAGATGCAGCAGGAGGCGCAGGCGCGCGGTGAAGCACTGACCAAGGCCAACCAGCAGCGCACCCGTCAGCAGATTGTCGCGGGCGGCGTGGCGGAAGTTAATGCTCAGATGCAGCAGGAGGCGCAGGCGCGCGGTGAGGCGCTGACCAAGGCCAACCAGCAGCGCACCCGTCAGCAGATTGTCGCGGGCGGCGTGGCGGAAGTAAACGCTCAGATGCAGCAGGAGGCGCAGGCGCGCGGTGAAGCACTGACCAAGGCCAACCAGCAGCGCACCCGTCAGCAGATTGTCGCGGGCGGCGTGGCGGAAGTTAATGCTCAGATGCAGCAGGAGGCGCAGGCGCGCGGTGAGGCGCTGACCAAGGCCAACCAGCAGCGCACCCGTCAGCAGATTGTCGCGGGCGGCGTGGCAGAGGTTAATGCTCAGATGCAGCAGGAGGCACAGGCGCGCGGTGAGGCGCTGACCAAGGCCAACCAGCAACGCACCCGTCAGCAGATTGTCGCGGGCGGCGTGGCGGAAGTAAACGCTCAGATGCAGCAGGAGGCGCAGGCGCGCGGTGAGGCGCTTGTACAGGCAAATCGTGATCGCGTCGAAGCACAGAACACAGCTTTAAACGCCGCGCGTAATGCCGCGCTGGCGCAGCATGAATCTGAAGCCGCTCAGGCATCGCAACTGGCCGCGCACATGTCGCAGGTAGCAGAACAGGCACAGCGCGAAGCTCAGCAGGCTCAGGCTGCATTAACGTCTGCCAAATATGCCGCCGTTTCTGAAGGTCAGGCGCAGCAGGCAATGCGAGATCAAACAGCCGCTAAATATGCCGCCGTTTCTGAAGGTCAGGCGCAGCAGGCAATGCGTGATCTGACAGCTGCTAAATATGCCGCCGTTTCAGAAGGCCAGGCGCAGCAGGCAATGCGTGATCTGACAGCTGCTAAATATGCCGCCGTTTCAGAAGGCCAGGCGCAGCAGGCAATGCGCGATCTGACAGCGGCTAAATATGCCGCTATAAATGATAATGTTCAGATTTCACAGCAGCAAATTCAGGCGCTTGAAGCCGACGCCGCTGCTAAATCACTAGCCGCTTCAAAAGCTCAGGCCGACGCTGAAGCTGCAATTGCCGCTCAAAACACCTTAAATACACCGGTAGTAGGCCAGTTAACCCCGGTTAATAGGGTTCCGGCCATCGTGACCAATATTCCAACCCCGATCATTGCGAAAGTCTTCGTGGTCGAAAGTTCGCACAACAACGGTGGTCAGCATCGCGGCTCGCATCAGGAGGCGGCATCAACACGCAACAATGGCAACAGTAATGCGCATAGTTCCGCGATGGGTGGCCGTGGACAGGGCGGTCAACGCAGTGGACACAGTGCAGCGGGTAATTTTTAACGCCCGAATGAAAGAGGATGCCGGATCGACAGGTTTATAAAGGCACCTGTCGTCTGAAATCTGATTATCGTTAACGAGGGGGAACGCGACGTAATAGTGGAGTCGCTGTCTGCTTGTCGCGCTTCACTCTCAGCAGTATGGGAGGCTCAGGCCTCCCGGTACACAACGTCGATGAATTACCCGTTTAAACTTTTTTAAAATACCCGAATAATGCGGCTAGCTGATGTGAGTTTAACTCTGAATACCTTTAGGTGCGTATAAGTGCTCATCAATTATTACCGACGAACTAATGAAAAATATTCATCCGGATGAACCGGTGACTAATTTAACTACTGAATCTAAGCTGGGGGTGTAAAATGAAAAGACTGATTTTTGTTATGTTATTTTTAACTACATTGGCCGGTTGCTCAAATAATCCGGATGCCTCAGATTATGAACTTTGTCAGGCCATGAGCGGAGACACGTTTACAAGCGGGTCTGAAGCTGCACGCATGATGCAGTCAAGACAATTGGCAGGAACTGCAACTATTTCGCCCTCAGACTGTGCGGCTATTGCTCAATCAACGGCGGCAGGGTGGCAACAAAAGGCGGCTAACCTGAACGCAGCCAGTGCCAGTTATAATCAAACCATTCAACCCAGGCCTGTTGTTCAAACAACCTGTACGCCAGCCATCAGCGGAGGTTTTATTTGTAATCAGCAATAGTCTTACCCAGGAAAATCCGAAAAGCAGTGCTTTCCCGATATCCCGTCAACAGGCATGTTTATTGACTCAGGATAAGAGGATAGCTGTATGAGTTACATCTATTCTCTCTTTGTCCATTTTTATTCTGTAGCGGATAAAGCATGACAGCAAATACACGAAAGATGTGCGTCAGTTTACTCTAAAAGAGACCAGCGCTGAGAAAGATCCCTTTCTGTCTGACCAGCCATTACATTTCAATCCTGATTTAAATGCTGCCCCTCACTGGCTTGTATGATCACATGCAGCCGGGTGAAAGCCGATTCAATTTCCTTTTCATCCATGTGAGCAAAACCCAGTAGCAATCCTCTGATCGTCACCTTGTCTACAAAGTAACGCGATAAGGGACGAACCAGTAACCCGGCATTATTGGCTTCAAGGGCAATTCTGACATCATCACTCTCCACGGGAAGCTGCAGGATAAGATGCAGGCCAGCGTTACTGTTGTACTGGCCTAAATAGTCGGGACCCAGGCTGCGGGTGATCAGATTTACCAGAAACTGCCTGCGGCGACCATAGAGCTGGCGCATTTTTCGGATGTGCGCCGCGTAATAACCTTCACGGATAAATTCAGCTAACGCCACCTGAATCTGGAGATGGCCGCCCCGATAGAGCTCACTGTGCATCTTTTTAAGCGGTGCCGATATGGCCTTGGGCAGAACCACATAGCCAAGCCGGAGAGCGGGGTAGAGGGTTTTACTGAATGTGCCGATATAAATAACCGGACTGTTTTCTTCCAGTCCCTGTAAAGCGGGAATCGGCTGGCCGGAAAAACGAAACTCACTGTCATAGTCATCTTCAATAATCCAGCTGCCGCTATCCCGGGCGAGGGAAAGAAGCCCTTGTCTGCGGCTCAGGCTCATCACTGAACCCAAAGGGTACTGATGCGAAGGCGTGACGAACATCAGCTTAGGTGCGGCTTCGGACGTTGCCGCCGGTATCAGCCCCTGTTCGTCTACCGGCATGGGGAAAATATCCACACCATTGATCCGAAGAATATTCTTTATTCCCCAGTATCCAGGCTCTTCAGTCCAGGCGGTATCACCCGGATTGCAAAGCGAACGCGTCACCAGATCAAGCGCCTGATGAATGCCTTCCGTAATCAGAATCTGATCGGGCGTACAACGAACGCCGCGAGCGGTTCGCAGATAGTCTGTCAGGGCCGATTTGAGAACCTGCGCGCCGCCCGTCGAATCATAGGTCAGATGTTCCGGAAGAGGCTTGCGCGCCTGGCGGTCGTGGATCTTTTTCATTACCCGATGCGGAAAACTCACCACATCCGGTACACCCGGCAGAAAGGCTCCCCACTGCCGTGGACTTGCACTGGCATGTTGCAGCAGCATCCGGCAGCGGTCAGACAGCAGTGAACGGTCTTCAGCAGCGGCTTCATCTGTGGCGGGCAGCGGCCGGGCATCCAGGTTATCCAGCACGCTATGGGTTACAAACGTCCCATTGGCTCTGTGGGTTGAAATATAGCCCTCTGCCTGTAATTGCTCATAAACCCGGAGCACCGTGTTGCGCGACAGCTCAAGCTCCTCGGCTAAATCGCGCGTCGGCGGCATGCGGGCAGAAGGATTGAGATTCCCCGAGAGGATCGACTCTGTTATGGCGATATAAAGCCGCTTATGAAGTTTTCCTTCTTCACATTGAGAAAATGCCTGTCTGATCACATCTCCGGCAATTGAACGCATTTGGATCCTATAAATAAAACATTCTGGCTCTCGTTTAAGGTACCAAACGCTGACAGATTACTCTTCGTATTTCAAATAAATTGAAAATCGATGAGGCATCACTATGAGCAATGACAATCTCCAGCAACGTCGTCTGAGTGCAACCCCGCGCGGCGTCGGCGTTATGTGCAATTTCTTTGCGATGTCGGCAGAAAACAGCACGCTCACGGACGTTGAAGGGAATCACTATATCGATTTTGCCGCGGGTATAGCGGTGCTGAATACCGGCCATCGTCATCCGCGACTGGTTCAGGCGATGGAGCAGCAGCTAAAGGCTTTTACCCATACGGCGTATCAGATTGTGCCTTATGAGAGCTACGTTTCGCTGGCCGAGAAGATCAATGCCGCCGCGCCTATTGATGGCCCGCTTAAAACCGCCTTCTTTTCGACCGGAGCTGAAGCGGTGGAAAACGCGATTAAAATTGCCCGCGCGCATACCGGCCGTCCCGGCGTTATCGCGTTCGGCGGGGCGTTTCATGGACGTACTTACATGACGATGGCGCTGACCGGAAAAGTGGCTCCCTACAAAAAAGGGTTTGGTCCCTTCCCGGGATCGGTCTATCACGTTCCTTATCCCTCTCAGCTGCATAACATCTCAACGGCAGATACGCTGGTCGCCATCGAGCGTCTGTTTAAAGCAGACATTGATGCAAGCCAGGTCGCCGCGATTATTTTCGAGCCGGTGCAGGGCGAAGGCGGATTTAATGTTGCCCCGCCGGAGCTTATTGCGGCTATCCGCCATCTCTGCGACGAGCATGGCATTGTCATGATTGCCGATGAAGTGCAGAGCGGCTTTGCCCGCACCGGCAAACTGTTTGCCATGGATCATTATACGCATCAGCCCGATCTGATGACGATGGCCAAGAGCCTGGCCGGTGGGATGCCGCTGTCGGGCGTAGTCGGTAAAGCCGACATTATGGACGCTCCCTCGCCTGGCGGGCTGGGTGGAACCTACGCCGGTAACCCGATGGCCGTGGCGGCGGCACATGCTGTGCTCGACATTATTGAGGATGAAAAGCTGTGCCAGCGTGCGGATGCGCTGGGCGAACGCTTACGCATAGCCCTGCTGGATTGCAAAGAGTCGTGTCCGGAACTGGCGCAGGTTCGCGGTCTGGGATCGATGATTGCGGCAGAGTTTTGTGATACTGAGACCGGCGAACCCTCCGCAGCGACGGCACAGCGCATCCAGAAACAGGCACTGGATCGCGGGCTTCTTCTGCTGACCTGTGGGCATTATGGCAACGTAATCCGTTTCCTCTATCCCCTGACTATTCCCGATGACCAGTTTGATGCCGCGCTGAATATTCTCCGATCGGTGATGAAAAGCTGATTCGCTGAAGCGCTGGCGTCACCCTCGCCGTAGTACTTAGCTCCCCGGAGCGCCGACGATAGGTCTTTATCGTCGGTTTTTTTGTGCCCTAAAACTTACATACTCTTATTCAGGAGGTTGCATGAAGACGCTGTCATTTTTAAGTGAGAATAAAGATTCTGCATGGAATATTTTTATTACTCAGGTGGAAAGGGTACTGCCTCATTTAGGCGAGCTGGAATACTGGGCTAACACGTTGATGCGGCCTAAGCGGGCATTAATTGTGGATATTCCACTCGAAATGGATGATGGCAGCATCAGACACTTTGAAGGCTACCGGGTGCAACATAATCTGTCACGGGGACCGGGCAAGGGCGCCGGTTAGCCGTGATGCTGAACTTATCCCGCGAGGAAAATATCTGGTTGAAGGTCCGGGACACTGTGGCGCCTGCCATACGCCCCGAGGCGTTGCGCAGCAGGAAAAAGCCTATGACGACAGCGATCCTGCCTTTCTCAGTGGTGCGATGATCGATGGCTGGTTTGCGCCATCCCTGAGAAATAGCGCTATTCCGGCAGAAGAATTAAAAGATTTACTGCAGAAGGGCCGCAGTAAGCATTCAGCGATTACAGGGCCTATGGCTGAGGTCGTGACACAGAGTACCCAATACCTGACGAATAACGATCTCAACGCGGTTACCGCCTATTTATTAAGCCTTAATCATCGGGTGTCTTCCCCGACGCAAAAAAATCCCGTTTCCTCATCAGCGCAACAGCCGGAAAATAAGGCGGGGAAAATCCTGTACTTCAGATATTGCTCGACCTGTCACGGGGTTGAAGGAAAAGGAACCGATGATAACGTTCCTTCACTGGTCAATAACGCATCGGTTGAAGCTGAGGACCCTGCTAATGTGATTAAGGTGATCGCTTTTGGCGCAGAGACACCGGTAACCGAGGGGAATATTCCCTACAAAATGCCCGCTTATCACGGTGAATTAAGCGCTCATGAGATGCGTGATATCGTCAATTACATCAGAGGAGAATGGAGCGTTAATCAGCATCCGGTTGAGCAAAAAGAGATCGATGAGATCATTAAGAAAGGGCACTGATCGCTCATGTGCCTCCTTTAGCCCGACACCGCCAGAGTTGGCGGTGTCGGGCCATTGATAATGGCGGTGACCTTTAGAAAGAGGAAGGCGCAGGCGCAAAAAGTTAACGCTGACCGTGCCGCTCCAGTTGTTTGATACGCAATCAGTCGAGACAAAACCTGTTACGGCCTTCGCGTTTTGCCTGGTAAAGCTGCTGGTCAGCCGCTGCGAGCAGCTGATCCAGCGAATCACCTGCTTTGAACTGTGCTGCCCCGAGACTCACAGTGACACTCGCGGAAATCCCGGAGTGGGCGTGCGGGATTCCCGCGCGCGCCAGGTTCTGCTGTATCCGTTCACAGACCATTCTGACCCCCTGCTTATCGGAGGAAAGCAACAATACCGTAAACTCTTCGCCGCCAAATCTTGCCACCCGATCCGTCGAATCCCGTACGGATTGACTGATGCATCGGGCAACCTGCATCAGGCATTGGTCGCCCGCAAGGTGTCCGTAATGGTCGTTATATTTTTTGAAATAATCGACGTCAATCATGATCAGGAACACCGTGTCGCATCCTGCGGGAAGCGTTGCGGTGCGGGCATGAAAATATTCCCGCAGGTAACGTTTATTGGCTAAGCCGGTCAGCGGGTCTCTGTCTGCAAGCCGCGTCAGCTTTTTAATCAACCGGGCGTTATGCCGCTCGCTCTCTTCTGATTTGCGAAACCACTCAATCAGCACCCGACGCGCAGAGAAGAGCGCGACCAGCGCAATGAGGTACGAAAACAGCAGAAACAGATTGAACTCTGATCCCGCCAGGATGACTTCGCCCGTCACCACCAGCAAGACAGGGGTAGCGAACGCGGCAATGAGCCTGAGCGAAAGATGAAAGGCAATCACGGCGGGAAATACCAGCAGCAGTGACAGCAGAATGATAAATTCTGCCGGAGCCGCGCCAGCGTAGAGTGAATGGAGTTCCAGTCCCCAGAGAATGCCATACAGCAGCACAATGCTGAGTAACACTCCCCGTTTAACCAGAAAGCCGTTTCGGCTGAACAGGGCGGTCAGGATAAGATTCCAGAGCGAGAACAGCAGGATCAGGACACTGAAAAACAGGACCGCGCTCGATCGCGCATCGGGCTGGTCATGGAAAAAATAGCGCGCGGAGAGATACAGCGTATACACCACGTTCAGCCAGAGAAACCAGACGCATCCGGAACGGGTAAGCAGCAGTTCCTTTTTCGCATCTTCCGCATTTATCAGCATGGGTATGTTCCTGCATTGTTGGGTAAGATCAGCTGACGCGCTGAAAATCTTCCAGCTTAAATGATTTATTGTTCAGCGCGTCGGTTCCGCCGTAAAAGCGCATAGCGGGCAGGGGGCGTTTACCGGACGTGGGGAGCCAGTTATTCTCCAGCCCGGCGGGTGCTGCTGGTCCTATGTATATCGTTACGCCGCCGTCAGCGTTCTTCTGCATCCGGTCGAGATCGTAAGATGACAGCGTGGTTCGCCCGCTCTCACTGTAAATGAACGACAGGGTATCGCGGTTATAGACGGTCAGGGCCCAGAACTGTTTCACCGGCATCTGCGCCGGAACATTAATTTTATACAGCTGACCGGCTTCCAGCGGCGCGCCGTCAGCATCTGCCAGTGCCATCAGGTACTGCGTCGCCGGTGAAGCCGAGAGCTGTTCCGGCATATAGGTACACCAGAAATACTCAGCCGCACGGTTGATAAGATCGATGCGATCGTCATAAACAAAGGTGAAGCGATTATTTTTGTCTGCCTGCAGCAGCGACGCATAGTGCCGGTCGGGCCAGTAGAGCTTTTCTGCCGGGAAATTATCGTACCATTGCTGCAAATAAAACCAGGCGTCAATGGCGGCCTGCCGCATCGCGAGCCGTGCGGTATCATCGGGTGCAAAGGGCTTACCCCGCTCAATGCCCAGCGATGTCAGCATCCCCATCATCACCTTGTCCTGCTCACGCACCGGTTCCACGCTCAGCACCGCGTGCATATCTTCGAAATGCCGCTCATCGTAATACGGCAGAGTGGGATAAACCTTGTCACTGGGATCGACAAATTTCTGCGGCGGCAGATTCCCGGCCTCGCTGAGGAAGTACATCCGCAGCTTTTTTGAATAATGATAGGCATCCTCTGCTGACTTACCGGCCGCCGGCACCGAGCGAAACGCAAGGGCGATGCGATAACTGGGGGAGGCGACATGGAGATAGCCTTCCGGAATGGTTTCCTGATAGCCCGGCGGCGTCAGCAGGTATCTGGAGTGCCTGCCTTTATCCATGCCGGCAGGCCCGACATCGGCAATGGTGAACTGCCATGCATCCACAATCTGACCGTAGAGACTGCCTTCCGCACCGGCTTCGGGTACCTCCAGGACTACCGGGCCTTTTTGCAGGTCGGTAAAGGCGGTGATGTAGGGCGTAGTACTGTTGGCCGTGATGGCTTCAAGCAGCGGCGTCGCCGTACGGGAATAGGCCACGATATCATTGTCTTTCATGCCGAGATGGCTGAAGGCCGCCCGGCGGAAGCTGTAAATCGCCACCGCAGGCATATTCCACAATACCGCTTCGAATGCTCGCTGATATTTAAGCTGATAGTCGAAGTCAGACACTGAGCAGACCGCACCGGCGGGCGGCATTCCCCCCTGCGTTTCCCCCTTATCACCCGCCCCTTTACGCAAGGGGATCTGAAGTGATGTTGCCTGCGCGGCCGGTATCTGCCTGAGCGCAGCCAGACCCACCGCACTGCCCAGAATCAGGCGGTAAAAGGTTCTTCTGGATAGTTCCATTGTGGTGACTCCAATTTATAAAGGGCGAATTGTGGCAGGAATAAGTGACGATATCTGTACGGATAGCCGCGTTGCCGCGGACAAAAATTTCACTTTAGTGAGCTGTGGCACAATTCTTAATTGTAGCAACATACTGAAATATCGTGAAAATTTGAGTTATAACTATACTTCTTTCAGAAATAAGCGAACCGCAGGGTTCGCTTTTAATCATTAGCAGTCGTGCACCGTACTGTCATCAATTTTCTTCTCCAGTATTCACGCCGTTGCCATACATTCTCTGCCAAAAGGAAACAATGATGAAAGCTCGATCAGGATTATCTGCCACCTTGCTATTCGTGGTTTCAGGGGCGCTCCACGCCGCCGGACCCGATTCAGCGCAGGCTAATAACCCGCTCGCTAACATGACTGCGTTCAACATGCAGAACTATTACATCGGCGATATCAGTGAAAGCGACAAGGAGGCTAATCAGTTCTGGTTGCGCTACGCCAAACCGTTTTCGCTGGGGGAGACCAACTGGATCCTGCGCGCCTCACTGCCGGTGAATACCTATCCTTCGCCCCCGACTGGCGGGCATCAGACCGGTCTCGGTGATCTCAATCTCTTTACGGCTTACCTGATCGATACCGGTAATCCGGCGGTGAGCTTCGGCTTCGGCCCGCAGCTCACCGCGCCGACGGCAACCGAAAACGCGCTGGGCAGTGAAAAGTGGTCAGCAGGACTGGTCAACGTCCTGTTTGACGCCAGTAACCCCAAAATTCAGTACGGCTATCTTGCCTCCTGGCAGCACAGTTTTGCCGGTGAAGGCGACCGCAGTGACGTCAATCTGGGCGCTTTTCAGCCGTTTGTCTTTTATCAGTTAGGTGGCGGAACCTATCTGCGATCGGCGCCCATCTGGAACTATAACTTCCAGAATGACAGCTACGGCGTTCCGCTGGGGCTGGGCGTCGGGCAGATCATTAAGAAAGGAAATACCGTTTATAACTTTTTCGTTGAGCCGCAGGGCAGCGTTGCCGATCGCGGGCCGGGGCAGCCGCGCTGGCAAATTTTTGCCGGGCTCAATTTGCAGTTTATGGATTAATCATTTTTCGTTTCTGTTTTTGTTCAAAAAAAGGAAAACCTCATGCTGATGAAAAAAAAGGTTCTGGTCGGTGCGATGCTACTGGCTGGCCTGACGGGTTCTTCATTATCTCTGACGGCGCAGGCTGCCGAAGCGACCTATCAGGACCCGGTGCTTACCCTGCAGGGTTCGCCGGAAGTGTTCAAAAAAGGGATGGAGGCTGACGGTTACAGTTCAGCCGTGATGGCCTGGACATGGGGCTATCCTTTGGTACGTATGGAGCAGATTGCCCGCGAATATACTGATGTGCCAGAACCTAAGCCGCCAACCAGCTATCGCGCGCCGCTGAATCAGATCGGCTGGGCAACGGAGCTGGCAACGCCCGCAGCGAAAGATATGCCGTCTGCGAACAACGATACGCTCTACATGAGCGCAATTGTTCAGCTTGATGAACCTTACGTACTGACGGTTCCGGATTTAAACGATCGCTATTATGTGGTGGACGTCTTCAACATGTGGCAGGAGCTGGAGCACTATATCGGTCGCCGCACCACCGGAACCAAAGCCGGTAAATTTGTCTTTGTTCCGCCGGGCTGGAAGGGTGAGTTGCCTAAAGACGCCACCGTGCTGAGGGTATCCACCAACAAAATCTGGTTATGGGGCCGCATGCGCGTAACCCAGGGTGAAGATATGGCGCCTCTGCATGCATTGCAGAAGCAATTCCATCTGCAGTCCGCCAGCGGCAAGGTCTATAACGATACTCTGGCACCGATGCCTGCACTCAAAAACGACGGGCTGGATTTTTTCCGTCAGCTCGCATTTGCCATCAAATCGAACCCGGTCAAGCCAGAGGATAAAGGATTGTTCGGCCAGTTCAGCCGTTTTGGCCTGACTGAAAAGGGCTTTGATAGCAATAACATCGCCTCGCCCATACTCGAAGGCGTTAAGCGCGGTGTGAAGGATGCACCTTATGTCGCGGTGTCTACGATGGTGAGCACTTCAGAAGTACGCCAGGGATGGAGCTATGTGAAAGGACTGGATGATTTTGGCTACAACTACCCGCTGCGCTCGCTGGTTTCAGGCCCTTATCTGGGTGGTCAGGGAGAGCGAGAGGCTGTTTACCCGGTTCGTTATAATGACAGCGAAGGCAAGGCGCTTTCCGGAGCCAGCAGCTATACGCTCACGCTGAACTCAGAACCCCCGGTTAACGCATTCTGGTCGGTCACCATCTACGATGCCGACACTAAGATGCTGGTCGATAACCCACTCAACCGCTACAAAATTGGTTCAGACACTCAAGGCCTGGTAAAAGATAAAGATGGTAGCCTGAACATCACGCTATCTCATACTCAGCCCGAGGATAAGAACGCCAACTGGCTGCCTGCGCCTGAGGGCAATTTTTATCTTTTGTTCAGGCTATATCAGCCCAAAGATTCGGTAATGGACGGTAGCTGGAAATTACCTGAGGTCGTGCGAAAAACGGAATAAACACCCGCTGACCAAATTTCCTTAATGAAAAATAGGGGCGGTGCCGGATAAGCCCGCCCGTTTTCACATTGTTCCCTCGCGTTAAAGGCCGAAGAGCTGCCCGCAGGCACAAATATCCAGGTGCTGCCTTGCGACCTTCACAGCGATGAAGCAGGGGGCGCCTGAAGTACGCGGCGGTGGCAATGGTGAGGGGCTGGATGCTGCGGTCAATCCTGCGATGAAAACCGGGGACGCAAACAAAGCGCCCTCCGCGGGTTAGCGTGATGGCATCAACCTGCGATGCCGCTATCCAACCGGTCAATACTGAAGAGACAGCCCGCCTGTAGCCAACAACGCACCGGCTGTTACATAAGCACTATCTTTTATTCAGCGCCGCAGACAAGCCGGCAGACGACCCCACGTTCAGACAGACAAACGGCTGAGCGGGCAGGGCTGTCCGCGGCGGGTATTGCCTGATCAGAACGCTGAATAGTCCACTGGCGTAATGGCGTGGCGATCAAGATTTTTGCTCAACGCGCGCACGGTACTTTTTAGCGGACATAGCGTGCCGACGTCCGTGACCCGGCAATCTGACTGTCGCCACTCTTCACGCAGCAGCGGGTGCGCCCGATCAACGGCTTGCAGATGACGCAGATCATCCATACTCTGCGCCTGGAAATAGACGTGCATAAACCGCTCGCCGCTCTTTCTGTCACGCCAGCGTTCAAACACCAGGCTGCTTCCCGGTGGAATGTTGCCGCGCGTATAACCCGGCAGCGTCCAGTTAAAGCCCATAAGCGTTCGCACCATCGCAATGTTGGTATCGTGCGCCACCAGCAGCAGCCAGCGCGTATCCGGCAGGCTATCCGCCGTTTTATTCACCCCTTGCTCTGCACCCTGCAACATGGCATTAAGCAGGATTGAAGCGCGTTTCCGGGCGGTATAGAGCACATCATTTCCGAGATCGTAATTCTCCGTCAGCAGCGGCAGGATTGCGGTGATCTGGTCAGACGATGTTATTTTTCCCCACGCCAGCTGGCTGACGGGCAGATTCTCACTCCATCCGAGCCGCAGTGTTTCCACCATGTTGGCCAGCACGCTCAACCCGTCAATCGAGGCCTTGCCGCTTTTACCCTGCTTAATCTGCCACGGTTTCTCAAAAAACGAGCAATCTGCCTCGGGCAGACACACCGCATTTTTAAGCGCCAGTACGGCAGGCTGCAACGCCTGCTGGCGCGCGCTTAAATCGCCCGCTTTTTCCTTTACCGCGGCCAGTTGTGTTGCCGGATCGGTATTGGTGGCTGGAAACGCTTCGGTCTGGAACAGAGGGTCGTTTTCACCAGGTACGGCGTGAATAGCGACGCCGCAGCCGGGGAATGCGCCGTCCACCAGTGCCTGCGCAGTGGCGCGCGTGCGCTGCAGCGGGCTGGCGCGCACAAAGAGATCCTGCGGCTGCGGGCATCCGGCGGTGAGCAGCCCCAGTTCACGATAATGTTCGCCTTCCCAGCGTCCTTTATTCACCACGGCAGCATAGCCATGGCCAGTAAGTTCACCATCCTGGGTGCTCCAGCTTGTCCAGGCGCGATGCGTGGCAGCCTCTATATCTTTGCGGTTTCCCGGCGTCGGCGGGCGAATGCCATGGCGACTCAGTTCGACCACTTTTTCCAGCTGATACTGTGAATCCGCGTGCGCCTGCATGGCACCTGACCACAACGCGCCGACAATCAACAGGCGTGCGGCGGCCTGACGGGTAAGTAGCATCATAATAGCGTCCTTAATGAGGTAATTAAGATGAATAGAGGGTGCGGCGTTCACTGGCGTTCAGTCTCGCCACCATCACAGCGGTGATAAAACACAACAGCGCAGACGCCAGACCGGCTGCAACCCAGAACAGCGACAGCGTGTGAAAGTCGTAGATCTTTTTGCCGTTCTCGATCACCGAGGTTCTATCAATGATGATACCGGTCAGGAACTCACCGAATCCTGCCCCGGCATAGCTGACAATGCCGATGGTGCCGAGTGCCGCGCCGGCCGCCTTGCGTGAAGAGATATCGACCGCCAGCAGTCCGCCGAGGAAGCAGGTCAGTGCCCCGATGGTGGCGCCGAAAATCACCATCGAAATGATATCGGTGTAGTAACTGTGTGGTGACCACAGCATCAGGGCAAACCCGCCGGTGTTCAGCAGGCTGATGAATCCGGCCATGATGCTGCGGTTACGGGCGAAGAAACGGTCAGACAGGATCCCGGCCATTATGGTGCCGACAATACCCGCAATCGCATTGACGCCAATGATCGCCGAGGCTTCAACGGTGGTGTAGCCCTTGCCCTGTTGCAGAAAAAAGATGCCCCAGGAGTTCACGCCGTAGCGGTCGATATACATAAAGGCTGAGGCCAGCGCCAGTGTCCAGAGCGCGGGATTACGCAGCGCCAGCAGCTGATTTTTCAGGATTGAGCTTTTGGCCTCGTCTTCTTCCATCGGTTCATTACTGATCTGATGGATTGACGGGAAGCCGCAGCTCTGTGGGGAATCGCGCATAAACAGCAGCATCAGCACCACGCCTGCCGCGCCGAGCGCCGCGGTTGAGAGATATCCCATATGCCAGCCGTAACCGGCAATTACCGCGGCGATCAGCATGTAAGTGATGGCCTCGCCAATA
This sequence comes from Pantoea sp. S-LA4, assembly GCF_054482835.1. Classification (NCBI taxonomy): domain Bacteria; kingdom Pseudomonadati; phylum Pseudomonadota; class Gammaproteobacteria; order Enterobacterales; family Erwiniaceae; genus Pantoea; species Pantoea sp. S-LA4. The sequence goes on from NZ_JBTLRC010000004.1 coordinate 63,068, forward strand.
TTATGTGCCGTCGACCAGATCGAATAGAAAGTGCCGCGCTCTTTGGTGCCGTACCAGCGTGCCAGCGACACCGCGCACGGCCCTACGCCCATCGACTGCGCCCAGCCGTTAATGCCCCAGAAGATCGCCAGCAGCATTGCATTGGTGGTCATGCCCATCATCAGGTTCATGCCCGCGCTGAGTAACAGCCCCAGACTCATAAAGCGCACCACGTGGGCATGATCGGCGAGAAAACCATTAACCAGCTTACCGATGGCGTAGCTGAAAAAAAGCGCCGAACCAATCATGCCGAGCTCGGAGGGGGAAATACCCAGCTCGACAAGCGCACTTTTGGCGACGGTAAACGAGAGGCGACAGACATAAAAAGTCACATACGCCAGCGTCATGGCGAGAAACGTCTGCCATCTGACAAAGCGAAAGCGTTGAGGATCAAAAGCACCGGCGCTTTTCTCAGGACTGGTGCGGAAAAAACTGAGTAATCCAGACATCATCTTGTCTCCGATAGGCGGAGGTGCCGCTGATCGCTGTTGATCATCCATGACGGCCAGATCCCTGTTTTTATGTAGAGTACAGAATCAGAAGCCCTGCCCGTGTTAGCGTAAACTTTGTTTAACCCACTGTTTTAACTGCGGATAGAGCGCATTACTTGCCAGTAATACCGGGTTGCCGTCGGCCAGGCCGTTCGCCGCCAGGTAGTCATTTGTAGTGCCACCCGCTTCGCGCATCAAAACAATGCCCGGCAAGCCATCCCACGGATTCATATGCGGTTCGTAATACCCGATCAGTCGTCCGGCCGCCGCCCAGGCGCTCATCAGCGCACCCGAACCATTGCGCACAAACATGCCGCCATGCTGTAACAGCGCCTCAAGGAAGGGCAGGAAATCAGCCGCTGAAACGCGATGTGACGTCCCGACACCCATCACGCCGCCCGCCACATCGGTGGCCGGGTGCGGCGCAATTCGCCGATCGTTCAGCCAGGCGCCGTGCCCTTTAAACGCGTGAAAAAGTTCATGATGGTTAGGATCATAAACCACGCCGATCACCGGTTCGCCATCGACCACAATCGCCAGTGACAGACACCAGGTATGCAGGCCGTTGAGAAAACAGCTGGTCCCGTCAATCGGATCCACCACCCATAGCACCCGGTTGTTGCGAGCAGCCGTGCCGCTCTCTTCACCTAAAAACCCATCATCAGGAAATACCTCCGCAATCCGCTGCTTAACGAAGGCTTCCACCTCGCGATCGGCGCGGCTTACCACATCCTGAAGGTCAGTGCCTTTGTGGTCGGTCTGCAACTTTTCACGCTGCTGGTAGAACTCATCAGCCAGCTTTCCCCCTGACTCAGCAATGCTGCAGGCGAAGCGGTAGCGCGCCAAAAGCGAATCATCTTCATGGGTAGCCATAACATCTCCTTAATGAAAATGCACACGTGTGCACTTCGTAGCAAAAAATTAGCCCCGCAGGGCAGAGAGGAGTGTGGCGATTCTGCGGAGAATAATCTGTGATTAACTCCGCATAAAATTAATTTTCCATTATGCGCTATTACGAACTATTAATTTCACCGGGACGGCGCGATGTCGGGAGGGCAGATCAAACCGGGCGATGCGCGTCACCAGCAGGTCGACCGCCTGCTGCGCCAGCCCCTCAGTGTCCTGCTGAACGGTGGTGAGATTGTAAGGGTCCCAGCCAGCCTGCGGAATGTCATCAAAGCCGATGACCGCCGGAAGGGGTGACTGATCGCCGAGCGAGCGCAGGCCGTCCATCGCCCCTAACGCCAGCATGTCAGTGGCGCATAACAGCGCCTGACAGTGGCTAAGCTCAATCGAGGCCGCACGACCGGCAGCGTATCCGCCGCCAGCAATAAAGCGCGCTGAAACGGATAAATCGGGAGTCAGCGAAGTTAGCGCCGAGTAACGTTCGCTGGTGCTAAAATTCGAGAGATCCTCGCCAATAAAGCCAATATTATTCCATCCCTTCTGGCGGCAATAATCGACCATTAACTGCATGCCCTGCTGATTATCGCTGGCAACACGATCGCAGCCGGCTAAATCGGCATGACGATTGATCAGGGTGACCGGAATCTTACGCTCCAGATACTCCTCTGCCAGCAAAAGAGGCGGTGCGCCAGAGGTAATGATGACGCCAGCAACATGATAACTCAGTAGCTGTTTGAGTGATGGGGCGAGCTGGTCAGGATCATCGGCGTTCATCAACAGCGGCATAAAACCGTGTATAGCCAGTTGATTCACCAGCGGGGAGAGCAGTTTGCTGCGGAAAGGGTTATCGAAGCCGGCGGTGAGGATACCGATGAAATTACTGCTGCCGGTGTTCATGGTTCGGGCGATGATATTGACTTGATAGCCCAGTTGCTCAGCCGCATGCATGACTTTGGCGCGCGTCTTTTCGGCAACCGACGCGCCCGGAGTAAAGGTTCTCGATACCGCCGAGCGAGAGACGCCCGCCAGCCGCGCCACATCCTCCGCCTTGACCCAGTTTTTTCCTTTAACGTTCATCCGTTATTTCACTCTGTGATATGCCCTGAATGCCTGCACCGCCCCAATAGCACCTGTATGGGGTAACGTATTGAAATACAAGGCAGGCTCACTTTAGTCGCAAGGCCATTCGGACTTTGCAATATCTTTTCAGGCCACGCCCTGTGCTGGCGTCTGGCACCGTGCAGGCTGAATTCAAGTGCTTTCAACTTTTCCAGCAGCGTTGTGATCACCCTATCGAATCTCCATCATTAAGGCGTTTATCCTGGCACTCTGCATCACGCTTCCGGCCCGGAAACTTCGCTATACCACACGCTTCCGGTTCAGTTATATTGATAACGACCCTTTATTAGTCACAGGAAATGACGCATGGACGCCAATGTACTTCAAAAAGCTTTGGTCGCAATAGCCATCATTATTCTGGTCTGGCTGGACTTCAGACCGAGGAAAAGAAAAATTAATCCCGATCCGACCATCGCCGCGGCTGATGCCAGTGAACGCCATGCCTGGCGTTTTATCCGTTGGGGCACCCGGATTCTACAGATCCTGGCAGGGATATATCTGCTGTGGACCTCCATTAAATACCTGATCACTTAGCCCGGCCTGATATTGACCTTCAGGAAGAAAAGCAGCGTGAGTCATCCGTGCGCGGGTAACCTGCGTGTCAGGGTCAGGGCTGCCGGGCCGACACGCTATTCCCTGCACTCTTTCATCTACACCCTGCCACTTCCAATCAAAAAATATGAAGCCCCGACCGGGCTTCATATGAAAAATCCCCTTAACGCTTTTCCCGGCACGCCGCCAGCATATCGTCGGCGGCGACATATTCCCGTGTCTGAACCCCGGTAAGCCCCAGCAGGGTAGAAAACAGATTGTCCTGTGAATAGGCGTTGGCTGCGGCCCGCTGGATCAGGCAGCGCGAGTCCACCGCGTAACGCTGCTGATAGTCAGGTGACAACCAGATCAGCATCGGCACATGGGTCTGAACCTCAGGCGCAATGGCATAGGGAAGTCCATGCAGATAAACGCCGTTCTCACCCAGCGACTCACCGTGGTCAGAGAGATAAACCAGGCTGGTGGTGAACCGGTCCTGATGCGCCTTGAGTAACTCAATCGCCTTGTCGACGATATAGTCGGCATACAAAATGGTGTTGTCGTAAGTATTAACCAGCTGCTGCTGCGAACATTCCTGGATCTGTTTAGTTTCACAGGTGGGGGTAAATTTGCGGAACGCGGGCGGATACCGGTGGCTATAGGTCGGCCCGTGACTGCCGATGGTATGCAGAACGATGACGCCATTATCCTGCAGTCGGGCGATATACTCCTCCAGGCCATGAAAAAGCACCTCATCATAACACTCGCCTTTAATACACATGCCGGGAAGGTTCAGGGCGTTCATATCCTGATTCGGCACCCGATTGCAGGCACCTTTACATCCTCCGTCGTTCTCGTTCCATAAAACGCGCAGACCCGCCCGCTGGATGATATCCAGCACGCCTTCCTGATGGCTGGCCAGCGCATCGTCATAGTGCGCACGCGGCATGTTGGAAAACATGCAGGGCACGGAGACCGCCGTCGAGGTGCCGCAGGATGTGGTATCAGGAAAATAGACAACATCATCTTCAGCCAGTAACGGATTGGTCGGTCGCGAGTAACCGCCCAGCGAAAAGTTCGCGGCGCGTGAGGTTTCACCCAACACCAGAATCGTCAGGTTTTTTTTCGGCCCGGTCAGCATCTGTGGAAGCTGATGGGCGTCTTCACCTATTTTTACCAGCGGAAGGTCGGCCTGCTGATGATGCTGGTAATAAGAGAGCGAGGCAGCGATAAAATTCGCCGGACTCAGAGCCTTGACCAGACCATGATTATTGCGGATCAGCGAGGCGTAATCTTTGTAGAACAGCATCGCCACCAGCGCGATCAGCATGACAGAAAGGGCGATGTTAATGCCGCGGGATGCCAGAGATGTCCAGAGAGAGAACGTCTTTTTAAAACGCGGCCAGAAAGCCAGTGCGGCCATCACAACACCAGACAGAAACAGCACCAGCAGCATTTCAGGCGTCAGCAGGGCCAGGCTCTCGGCTGGTGTGGTGTCCACGATGTTGGTGATCATCGAGCGATCCAGAACGATGCCGTAATGCTGAATAAAATACTGCGCGGTGGCAGAGACAAGGATAAACAGCGCAACCGCTATCCTGTCCAGCCTGAAAAATGAGGTGAGGGTGACGACAATATTAATGACGCAAAAGGCCACCAGCGGCATAGAGAGAAAGAAAAGAGTATTGCGCAGGCCGTTCAGCGGGATCAGCGCCAGAGCCTGCTGGTAATAGGCAATATTGAGAAAAACCGAGATATAAAGCGAGAAAAAAACAATATAGGTCACGCGGTGCAGAACGGGCTTAGTCATGCGTAATTGAGACATAAAGATATTCCATAACCCGAGTAATCTGACCCGTCAAAACCAGTCACCCGTTGATTAACAATGTTTAATAAAAGTTAAAACGCTGCGGCCCAAGACGCTAAGCAACCTGCGACTGCGGTTACGCTTATCATTAACCAAAACAGTCGATTGCTGAAAATGTGACCATCTGATGAACCCTGAATGAAGATAAGTTTACAGCGGTAAACATTAAGTCAACCTAAACAAAATGCTGATATTCCCGGTGAAGGATTTTTCGATGTTGGGATGTGGATCACGCGATATGCGGTACGCACCAGCGCCGGGCCGATCGTTCTCAGAGAAAACTCTCAGCTCGCTGAAGCGTGCATTGTAAAACGACACCTGACTGAACTGGTGCGTCTGACCGGGGTGGCTGCATCACGCTGATTCGGCGGTGAACCAGAAGAGAGATCGCCACAGGAGCGAAGTTGATTCAGATGTCTGATGCGCGGAACAGTAAAGGGGGTGAAGCCTGTTTAGCCTAGGAGGGAGTCAGCCAGCGAGGAAGGGCGCTGTCGGGTGCGCCCTGGCAGACGCACCCGACAGACTCAGGGTTTCCAGCGGCGCAGAGCAGTGTGATCTTCATACGGTAATTTTGATGGCAATGAGATCAGCTCAATCACGCTGCCCCACGGCGTGCGGCCATAACAGAAGAAGTTATTTTTTCCTGTTTCGGTCGGAAACATCAGTGGCTGAGGCGAGGTAAACATTTTTCCACCGGCTCGCTCAAACAGGCTGATGGCCTGGTCGATGTCATCAACGTACACGGCAAAATGCTGTAAGCCGTAGTCGCTGGGACGCACCGGCTGCTGCTGCTCCGGTCCTTTCATTTCAAACAGCTCCAGCCCCGGCCCGTGCTTTAGCGTCATCATCCTGACCGTGGTGATGCGGGTTCCCGGAAACAGGTTAAGGATGCTTTCCGTCTCTTCGCCTTTTACATCCTCATCTGATGGGGAAACGGAGTCGTAGATCACTTCTGCGCCAAACGCTTCTTTAAAGAAACGGGTGGCCTCGTCAATATCGGATACGGTGATGCCAACATGGTCCATACCGCGAATCGTTTCAACAGACATTGTTTTTCTCCCAGGTTGATTAATCGTTAATGGGCGTGCCGGTTAGCTGCCCTCTCTGCCAGCGCTTTGAGCTGGGCCGCAATCAGATTGCGGGTATTTTCATCGGTGATCAGGCCGGTCTGCGGATCAAGCCGGGAAGCGGCCTTGCCGACCATCACTTCCGGTTTGTTCAGCACTCTGCCGTCAAGAAACACCAGAATCTGACGCAGGTGATACTGGGCTCGCGCGCCGCCAATGGCGCCCGGAGAGGCGGTGATGATCGCCACCGGTTTACCGGCTACCGGGGTGTCGGGCAGGCGTGAAAGCCAGTCCAGCGCATTTTTAAGCGCGCCTGGCACCGAGTAGTTATATTCCGGTGTGACGATGATCAGCCCATCCGCTGCCGAGATTGCGTGACCCATTGCCACGACGGCGGCGGGAAACCCGTCGGCCTGCCGGTCTGCGTCATAGTGTGGAATCTCGCCGACAGAGCCAAGCGGGGTGATCTCCACACCGGCCGGGGCCAGCGAAGCGAGATTGCGGGCCACTACCGCGTTAAAAGAGCCTTTACGAAGGCTGCCCAGCAGTGAGACGAAAGTAAGGGGTTTGGCCTGTGACATGGGCTCTCCAGTTAGTTCAGAACAGTTTCTCCGGTCAGTGCCGGGTTTATTTTCCGAGGGAGATAAGCCTGGTATAGAATTAAACATCGATAAACCGCTTGTAATTCGCCACTGAGTCAACTTTATGTCTACCTCCTTTACCGCAGATTCTCTGCGAGGCATTACTCACTTTGTCATTACGGCAAAATCGAGCAGTTTTACCGAAGCTGCCGAACAGTTGGGCATTACCAAATCCGCGGTGGGTAAGAGCGTGGCAAGGCTCGAAGAGCGGCTGGGAACACGTCTGTTTCACCGGTCTACCCGCAAACTGAGCCTGACCAGCGACGGTGAGGCTTATCTGGCAAGCTGCCTGTCGGCGCTGGAGATTCTGGACTCGGCGGAAAACAGCCTCAGCCGACGTCAGGACAATCCGGCGGGCACGGTGCGTATCGATATGCCGGCCTCTTTTGGCCGCAATCTGATGATGCCGGTGCTGCTGGATCTGATTAGCCGTTACCCGGCGCTGCGGCTGGCGCTGACCTTTAATGATCGGCTGATCGATCCGGTTGAGGAGGGCGTTGATCTGGTACTGCGGCTTGGTGAGTTGCAAAGCACCGATGAGCTGATCGCCCGTCGTCTGAGCCGTCAGCGTCTTATCCTGTGCGCCTCTCCTGAGTATCTCAGGCAGCATGGCGCGCCTGGTGACATCGAATCACTGAAAAAGCATGGCTGCATCATGGGCTTTCGGCGGGGCGCGCCACTGGCCTGGCGACTGCGCCCAGCGGGTGAGCGGGAGGTGAAATTTATCTCAGGCACGGCGCATCAGATCAGCGATGGTGATGCCATACTGCTCGCCTGTCTTGCCGGTGCAGGGATTGCACAGTTTCCGGAATCGATGGTGAACAGCCATATCGAGGCAGGTAGCCTGGTGGCGGTGATGGCCGACCATATGCCGGTGCCGGTAGAGCTGAATGTGGTGTGGCCCCGCACCCGGCATCTGATCCCGAAAGTCCGCATTATCGTCGACGAACTGCTTAAAAAGGCGGGCGAAGGGGTTTTTGGCGATTTAAGGTAGCGTTCTTATCAACGCTGAGGCGATTTCAGAGCTGTTTATCAACGTTGAGCAAATTGACATTCTGTCCGTCCCGCAACGTCTGCTGGCTGTAACCGGACCACTCACGGCAGTCAGTACAGCTTAAACGTGAAATTGACTGACAGGCCCGGCGTTATGCCATTTGCTCTCTGGGCGCTGGCGATCGGTGCATTCGGTATTGGAACCACTGAATTTAACTGAATAACAAGAGAAAGCCATCGTCGGCAAAGCCCGGATGCCGGATGATAGCTTTTGACTGTGTTAAGCTCCGCCGTTAACACCCCATCGAAATCGTGGAGGACGCTATGCTGATAGCTCAGATTTCGGATATTCATGCCTCATCTGAAAACGATCATCTTCAGCGATTCGAACAGGTGCTGAGGTGGCTTGCGAATCTGCATCCGGACATAGTCGTGCTTACCGGTGACCTGACAGACGGCGAGTGGCGCGAAGGCTATAGAGAGATCGCTGAACAACTGGAACAGCAGGATTATCCTTCATTAGTTCTGCCGGGAAATTCCGACGCTCGCCATTTAATGCGAATGACATGGGGTGAGTCACAGGGGGCTTCTGATGCGTCGCCACAGGCTCTGCACTTTAGTCGTGATATTGGCGGGTTGAAACTAATAGGTCTGGATTCGACAGTTGATCACCAGGATTATGGCAGCGTTTCCGGCCATCTCGAATGGCTGAATAAACAACTCAACAATACAGGGGACTCGCCAGCGCTGCTCTTTATGCATCATCACGTCTTTGAATCTGGCATCCCGACCCTGGATGAATCGATGTGCAGAGCAACGGGCCTGCTGGAAACGCTGATTAAAAACGCACCGGCCAGGCTGCTGGCGATGGCTACCGGGCATGTACATCGGCCAGTAGCAGGTACTTTTGCCGGTATTCCGGCTTATATCTGTGGCTCCGTCTGCTCGGCTAATCCTGTATGGTTCGGAACAAAAAACATTCCCCCGGTCGCTGAACCGCCTGCGTTAATGATTCATCGCTATGTCAACAACCGGCTTACCAGCCATCATGTCTGTGTGTGACTTATACCTCAATCCCCCGCAGCGGCAGGCAAAGCACCTGAAAGAAAAAGAAGATTGCGTTTCCCGCTGAGCGGGTCAGTCAGGTCACCGCTGACGCATAAAACTCCCCCTTCAGCCGGCACGCTTGTTTAGCCGTATCAACCTGTAGGCAGAGCACGGTGTCTGCATCAAATCCACGCTGCTGGAGTTCAAGCGCTGAGGCACATTCACCAAGAGGCTGCAGATTTTGTGCCTGGTAATATTGCCAGACAGCCACCGCCGCCTGTGCTTCGGGTGAATAATCCTGTCGTCCCATTGCGGCGATAATGCCGCCTGCTGCGGCGTAATCTTCAACCGCGGGACGAAGACTACCGTCAGGCCATCGCTCACCACAGGGGATGATCAGTATACGGTCAAAATGGCGGCAGGCTTTTGCTGTGGCGGTCATGTTCCGTAAGCAGCCGGTGAAAACCGGCTTACCGGTCTCCCGCGCCCTGAACGAAATCGCGGAGCCGTTAGGCGACGGCAGTACCAGGCTTTCACCTTCGCGAATGTTTTGAATCGAAACCGGCGACAGGCTATAACCTTCACCGCTGAATCGACGGTCCGGGCTGGCTGCCTGTGCTCCGATTTTCATCGCATACTGACGTGCGGAATCGTCTTTCCACGGCCAGGGATAAATGCGCGCACCCTTATCGACCGCCAGGCTGACGCAGGTCGAAAATGAGATAACGTCGATAATAACGATGCAGTCCGCTTCGCTGGCTAAGCCCTCTACGGCAGACAGGCCCCACTCAAGACGAACCCCGAAACGCTGCTGGCTGAACGCTTCCATGATCTTTTCTCAGTTAATTTTTCCGTTGATAACAGTAAACATAGCGTCACTGAGCTTCGTGTTCTTATAATCCTGAGCTAACGCTGTTCATGAACAGAGGGTATCTGGTCGCCGTAAACGACAGCGTTGGTTCGGGTAACCTCAAGGGTGCTTCGACCATGCCAGGCACAGGCTGAATCAATCATGCACCCGTCCGACAGTGAAAGAAAAAACATAAAGTTCCATTGCGCTGCGCCGATAAAAAGAGCGTTTTTTATATAGGGATATGAGATGCGTAAAATTATCTATACCACTGGCCTCCTGCTGGGAATGACAGGACTGACATTACCTGCTTACGCGAATACGCTGACGCAAAGCCTGACCCGTTGTGATTCAACCTTTTTCAACGAAATATATCATCAGCGGGCCACTCTGAGCCGCGTCGCACCGCTAACGGTTGACCATCAACAGCGGGCCTGGTTCAAAGCGCCGGTCGACGGCAATGGCACCCTCTGGTTTACCCAGCCTCTGCATGAATTAAACCTGACGATTACCGGTTATAATCTGCAAACCAATAATTTCGATGCCATCAACTACGGTAAATACTATTTCTGGGGACTGGTTTTCAAAGAATCACCACAAGAGGTGCTCTCCAGACTCGATCATTTGAGCTGGACCAGGGCCGGAGATGAATATGTCTCTCAGGCGATGATTAAAGCAAACCCAGACAGTGGATGGAAAATAAACGCGCAAGCGGTCTCTGACATTGCTCCGGCAAAAGAAAGCACCGAGAAACTGTTATTACTCAGCAAAGGCAAACAGGGCACATTATTACTCTGTTCCGTTCAGGGAAATGTCACGCCTGATATGCTCGTAACGTTACGACCTGACTTAACTGCTGAGGCGGCAAAATGAAAAAACTGACATGGATGACATTACTTCTTCTGACCGGCTGTGCGGAAACCAGCAAGCCACCGCCGCAAACGCCGGTAAAAGCTCCGGCAGGTCTGATAAAAGTTCTTGCTGATGACGACTTAATTTCCTATGCCGATTTCAGGGTAATTTCCACCTATCAGGGTAATCCTCACCTGCGTCAGTTTTATTTCATCAACAACTACGTGAAACAGAGACTGATTATAAAAGATCCGCCCGTTTACGTTGCCAGTTCCCGGGCCATTAATGTGATTAACTGCGAGCAAAACCAGCGTGCTGTTTTGAACCGGTCAATGTTTTCAAAACCCTTTGCGGAAGGCATTCTTGTTCACGTCGGAGCGGAGCCGGGGCAGTGGAAAACGTTCCCGAAAGATTCTCTTTTCGGCATGATTGCAGAGAGCATGTGCAATATTCCCGTTGAAAGACTCAAGCCAGAGCCGCCGAAAGACAACCGCAAGCCGCTGCTGGATTAACCGCCAACAGGCCGGGCGAAACGGGATGATGAGGTCACGACTTCTGCCTTGAACCTGAATCAGATACTGAACGGTAAACGGATGACTGGCAGATAAAAATCAACCGCTTCAGGGAATGAGCCGCTTCTGAAATCAGGTTGGGGTGAAAGGGACAGCCTGGCCTGAGGAAGCGATTGATCGCGGTGTCACGGCAACAATCCGTAAGACCATTAGCGCGCATCAAAAGCGTAACAGCACGCCCGGCGATCGCCATCACCGGGCTTGTTGACAGTAATCAGGCGGCGCGAACCTGCGGCATCGCGATATCCGCGCTGATGCGCTCGCCCTGGGCATCAAACACCATGCAGTGATGCGGATGGAAGGTGGGTCGCAGTGTCTGGTAGGGACGAAAATGGACATCGCCCGGCAGCAGCATTTTGAAGCCGTCGTAGCCGTGGCTCTGACCAAACAGATAGGTATTGTTACCGAGTCGCTCCACCACTTCGCAATGAAAATTCAGGTTAAGCGGCCCGTCGCCGTTAATCTGCAACTGTTCTGGTCTGATCCCCAGCGTGATCTCATCGCCTGGCTGCAGCTGGCGCAAGGGTGAGGGGAGTTGCAGCCGGTGCTCGCCGTCGTTGACTACCGCGATCAGGCCGCCGGGCCCGCACTGCTCTACGCGTGCCGGCAGAAAATTCATTTTCGGTGATCCGATAAAGCCAGCGACAAAACGGTTGATCGGATTGTAATAGAGCGCCATCGGCGACCCGACCTGTTCCACCTTGCCGTAGTTCATCACCACAATCTTATCGGCCAGCGTCATCGCTTCGGTCTGATCGTGCGTCACATAAACCATGGTGGTTTTCAGCTCCTGGTGCAGCTTTGCTATGTGCAGGCGCATATCGACACGCAGTTCGGCATCAAGGTTCGACAAGGGCTCATCGAACATAAATACCCGCGGATTCCGCACAATCGCCCGACCAATCGCCACACGCTGACGCTGACCGCCGGAAAGCTGCTTTGGTTTACGATCCAGCAGATGCGCCAGCTGCAGCGTTTTCGCCACCATCTCCACCTGATGCTCAATCTGCGCTTTCGGCAAACGGTTAACTTTCAGGCCGTAGCCGATATTCTCCGCCACGGTCATATGCGGATAGAGCGCATAGGACTGAAACACCATCGCCACACCGCGATGTGAGGGCGCGATGTCATTCATCACCTCATCGCCAATCAAAATCTCACCGTCACTGATCTCCTCCAGCCCGGCAATCAGCCGTAACAGCGTGGACTTACCGCAGCCGGACGGGCCAACGAAGACAGCAAATTCACCGGTCTCGATATCGAGCGTGATGTTTTTCAGCGTTTCTGTTTTACCAAAGCGTTTGGTGACGTTTCTTAATCTGATGCTGGACATGCTGATCCTCATGGCAGGGATATGGCTGCTTAAATGTACGACGTATAACAGATGGTTAATTTTCACGTCAGCCCCGATGGTGCCTGAGTTGACTATAACGTTGCACCGAAGCGCGCCCTACCGCTGTTTTTGATTTCTGTAATACCGATCACACATTGGTGCTAACAGGCTGGAGCGGCGTCAGCGTTCCGCGTAGCGTAGGCCCCCTGTGCGATACGTTATCCAGAATCAACCTGCCCGTTTAGTCAGGACTCTGCAGGCGTTAGCAAAAAGATTTCAGCGAATGACAGCTAAAAATGTCATACCTTCACATGAGGACAGAAATGAAAATTAAAATCAGCGTTACGCTACTCCTTTCAGCATTGATGCTTAATCAATCCGCCTGGGCCGCTCAGCAATTGACCATCTGGGAAGATATTAAGAAATCGGACGGAATCAAAACCGCGATCGCCGATTTTCAAAAGCAGTACGACGTTGAGGTAAAAGTGCAGGAGATGCCGTTTGCCCAGCAGATTGAGAAGCTGCGTCTGGATGGTCCGGCGGGCATCGGCCCGGATGTGCTGGTCATTCCGAACGATCAGCTGGGCAGCGCCGTGGTACAGGGCCTGCTGGCCCCGCTGAAAATGGATGCGGCGGAACAGAGCGCCTACACACCGTCAGCGATGGCAGCCTTTACGCAGAACAAGGTGGTCTACGGCGCGCCGAAAGCGGTTGAGACGCTGGTGCTGATTTACAACAAAGATCTGCTGCCGTCACCGCTGAAAACCCTGGATGAATATCGCGCCTTCTCGCAAAAGCAACGCGCGGCGAAGCAGTATGGCCTGCTGGCGAAGTTTGATCAGATCTACTACAGCTGGGGCGTAATGGCTCCGATGGGCGCCTATATCTTTGGCAAAAATAGTGATGGGACGCTCAATACCCAGGATGTCGGGCTGAACACTGCGGGCAGCGTCGACGCGGTCAGCTATCTGAAGCGCTTCTTCAGCGAAGGGCTGTTGCCAGGCGGCATCATGGGCGACAACGGGCTGAACGCCATCGACTCGCTGTTTACCGAGAAAAAAGCGGCCGCGGTGATTAATGGTCCGTGGGCGTTTCAGCCTTATCAGGCGGCCGGGATTAACTATGGTGTCGCTCCGCTGCCGCTGCTGCCCAACGGCAAACCGATGAGCTCGTTCCTCGGCGTGAAAGGGTATGTGGTCTCAACCTGGAGTAAAGATCAGGCGCTGGCGCAGAAATTCATCACCTTTATTAACCAGCCGCAGTACGTCAAAGAGCGTTATCAGAAAACGCAGGAAATCCCACCGGTCACGGCGCTGATGAACGATCCGATCATCAAAGATGATGAGAAAGCTAACGCGGTGGCGGTGCAGGCCACGCGCGCGTCGGCCATGCCAGGCGTACCAGAGATGCAGGAAGTCTGGGGTCCGGCTAATGCGGCGCTGGAGCTGAGCGTTTCCGGCAAGCAGGAGCCGAAAGCGGCGCTGGATAATGCCGTGAAGCAGATCACCATGCAGATCGAAGCGATGCAGGCCAGCAACCAGTAATGGTGCGCCGGGCGATAATCCCTACAGGAAAAGGATCAGGGTGTGGCTATTTCTTCCGATGAACATCTGGTCAGCGCTACGCGTCCGCGTCGTCATGCGACGACGGGTGCGCTGCTCGCGCTGCTGCCTGGCTTCGGCCAGTTTTATCACCGCCAGTGGGCAAAAGGGCTCTGTTTTCTGATTTTGCTCGCCAGTTTTACCGGCGTCTTCCACGATTTTCTGCGTGAAGGGATGTGGGGACTCTATACGCTGGGTGAAGTGGTCCCGCGCGATAACTCCATCTTCCTGCTGGCAGAGGGGATCATCAGCCTGCTGATTGCTGCCTTTGGCCTCGCAGTCTGGGGAGTGTCGGTGCGTGATGCCTGGCTGAATGGCGTAAAGCGTGACAAGGGTCAGCCACTTAACAGTGTGCGTCAGCAGTATCAGCTGCTGCTGCGCGACGGCTTCCCTTACCTGATGATTTCACCGGGCTTTATTCTGCTGGTGTTCGTGGTGGTGTTTCCGATTCTGTTTGGCTTCGCGATTGCCTTCACCAACTACAACCTCTACCACACGCCGCCGGCGAAGCTGGTGGATTGGGTGGGATTCAAAAACTTTATCAACATTTTCACCCTGTCGATCTGGCGATCCACCTTTTTTGACGTGCTGCAGTGGACAGTGGTCTGGACGCTGCTGGCCACCACGCTGCAGTGCACCGTGGGCGTGATGCTGGCAATTCTGGTCAATCAGAAAGACCTGCGCTTTAAACCGCTGATCCGCACCATTTTTATCCTGCCGTGGGCAGTGCCGGGCTTCGTCACCATTCTGGTGTTTGCCGGCATGTTTAACGACAGCTTCGGGGTGATCAATAACGCCATTCTCGATTTCTTTGGCATCGCGCCAAAGGCGTGGATGACCGATCCGTTCTGGAGCAAAACCGCGCTGATCATGATGCAGACCTGGCTCGGCTTCCCGTTTGTCTTCGCGATGACCACCGGCGTGTTGCAGGCGATTCCGGACGATCTCTATGAGGCGGCGATCATGGACGGCGCCAGTGCCTGGACGCGGCTGAAAACCATCACGCTGCCGCTGGTGCTGTATGCGATTGCGCCGATCATCATCACGCAATACACCTTCAACTTTAATAATTTCAACATTATCTACCTGTTTAACAACGGCGGTCCGGCGGTGGCGGGGTCGAATGCCGGCGGCACCGATATTCTGGTGTCGTGGATCTACAAGCTCACCATGTCGTCGTCGCAATATGCTATCGCCGCCACTATCACCATTCTGCTGTCGATTTTCGTGGTGGGTCTGGCGCTGTGGCAGTTCCGCGCGACCCGGTCGTTTAAACAAGATGAGATGGCGTAAGGGAGCAGTTATGGCGAAGTCCGGCAGTATTAAACGCGAACGGTGGGTACGCCTGTCGCTGACCTGGCTGGTGGTGCTGGCCGTCTCGACCATCATCATTTATCCGCTGGTCTGGACGGTAGGAGCATCACTGAATGCGGGTAACAGCCTGCTCAGCAGTTCGATCATTCCGGAGAATGCGTCACTGCAGCACTACCGCGATCTGTTCAACGGCACGGTGCCTTATCTGACCTGGTACTGGAACTCGATGAAAATCAGTTTCCTGACCATGGTGCTGACGCTGGTGAGCGTCAGCTGTACCGCCTACGCTTTTTCGCGGTTTCGCTTCAAAGGGCGGCAGAACGGGCTGATGCTGTTTCTGCTGTTGCAGATGATTCCGCAGTTTTCGGCACTGATCGCGATTTTCGTGCTGTCGCAACTGCTGGGGCTGATCAATAGCCACATGGCGCTGGTGCTGATCTACGTCGGCGGCATGATCCCGATGAACACCTATCTGATGAAGGGCTATCTCGACTCGATACCCAAAGATCTGGATGAGTCGGCGCGCATGGATGGCGCGGGCAACTTCCGCATCTTTGTCGAGATCATCATGCCGCTGTCGAAGCCGATTCTGGCGGTGGTGGCGCTGTTCTCCTTCACCGGTCCGCTGGGCGATTTCATTCTCTCCAGCACCATTTTGCGTACACCCGATCAGTTCACCTTGCCGATCGGCCTCTATAACCTGGTGTCGCAAAAGATGGGCGCCAGCTACACCACCTATGCGGCGGGCGCGGTTCTGATCGCGGTGCCGGTAGCGGTGTTCTATCTGGCCCTGCAGAAATACTTCGTTTCTGGCCTGGCCTCAGGCAGTACTAAAGGATAAATCATGACGCCAAAAACCTTATTTCTCGCCCTGGCGCTGGCCTGGGCGACACCGCTGCTCGCCGCTCATTCGTCCACTATCGCCTCCGCCGGGCCGTGGCCAGCGGATTTCATCAAAGGCGCGGACATCTCTTCGCTGGCGGAACTGGAGAAGCAGGGCGCGAAATTCTACAACGCCGCTAACCAGCAGCAGGATGCCATCGCCATTCTGAAAGCCAGTGGCATCAACACCATTCGTCTGCGGCTGTGGGTCGATCCCACCGACGGCAACGGCCAGACCTACGGCGGCGGCGGCAACGATCTGGCGACCACACTGGCGCTGGCGAAGCGCGTTAAAGCGGCCGGACTGAAGCTGCTGCTCGACGTGCATTACAGCGATTTCTGGACCGATCCCGGCAAGCAGTTCAAACCAAAGGCCTGGCAGTCGCTGACCTTTCCTCAGCTGGAAACGCAGATTCATGACTATACCCGCGACACCCTCGCACGTTTCAAAGCGGAAGGCGTGATGCCCGATATCGTGCAGATTGGCAATGAACTCAACGGCGGGATGCTCTGGCCAGAGGGAAAAAGCTGGGGCCAGAACGGCGGCGAGTTTGATCGTCTGGCCGGTCTGCTGAAAGCGGCGATCGGCGGGCTGCGCGAAAACCTCAGCGATCCGCAGCAGGTGAAGATCATGCTGCACCTCGCTGAAGGGACTAAAAACGACATGTTCCGCTGGTGGTTCGACGAAATCGTTAAGCGTGATGTGCCGTTCGATGTGATCGGTCTGTCGATGTACACCTACTGGAACGGCCCGATCAGCGCGCTGAAAGCTAACATGGACGATATCTCCCGGCGCTATGACAAAGATGTGATGGTGGTGGAAGCCGCCTATGGCTACCAGCTGGAAAACTGCGATAGCGCGGAGAACAGCTTCCAGGCCAAAGAGGAGCAGGCCGGCGGTTATCCCGCTACGGTCACGGGCCAGGCGGCCTACCTGCATGATCTGATCAAAGCGGTACTGGCGGTGCCAGACCATCGCGGCAAAGGCGTGGTGTACTGGGAACCCGCATGGATCCCGGCGCCCGGCAACACCTGGGCCACGCCTGCCGGCATGAAATATATCCACGACGAATGGAAACAGGGTAACGCCCGCGAAAATCAGGCGCTGTTTGACTGTCACGGCAAGGCGCTGCCTTCGCTACAGGTTTTTCATTAATCATTAGCGCAAACGCTGATGTCTCTGACACCTCTGAGGAACAGATATGAATAAATTTCCCCCGATCAGCGCCAGGGTGACCTCGCTGCTGCATGGCGCTGACTACAATCCGGAACAGTGGCAACATCAGCCGGGCATTATTGATGACGATGTAATGATGATGAAGCAGGCGCACTGTAACGTCATGTCCGTCGGGATTTTTAGCTGGGCGAAGCTGGAGCCGGAAGAGGGACGCTATGATTTCGGCTGGCTGGATGAGGTGATCGACAAGCTCTGGCAGCAGGGCATTTCGGTGTTTCTCGCCACGCCGAGCGGCGCCCGTCCGGCCTGGATGTCGCAGGCCTACCCGCAGGTGTTGCGGGTGGGTCGCGATCGCGTGCCTGCTCTGCATGGCGGCCGGCATAATCACTGCATGACCTCGCCGGTTTATCGCCAGAAAGTACAGGCGATGAACAACCAGCTGGCGGCACGTTATGCCCATCATCCGGCGGTGATTGGCTGGCACATCTCTAATGAGTATGGCGGCGAGTGCCACTGCGATCGCTGTCAGCAGGCCTTTCGCGGCTGGCTGCAGCGCCGCTACGAAACGCTGGAGAAGCTGAATCACGCCTGGTGGAGCGACTTCTGGAGCCATACCTACAGCGACTGGTCGCAGATTGTCTCACCGGCTCCGCAGGGTGAAATGTCGATTCACGGTCTGAACCTCGACTGGCGGCGTTTTATGACCGATCAGGTCAACGATTTCTGCCGCGAAGAGATCAAGCCGCTGAAGCAGGCCAATCCCGATCTGCCCGCCACCACCAACTTCATGGAGTACTTCTACGATTACGATTACTGGAAGCTGGCCCCGACGCTCGACTTTATCTCCTGGGACAGCTATCCGATGTGGCACAACCAGCAGGATGAAACCGCGCTGGCCTGCTACACCGCGATGTATCACGATCTTATGCGAACCCTGAAGCAGGGCAAACCCTTTGTTCTGATGGAGTCGACGCCGAGCGCCACTAACTGGCAGCCGACCAGCAAGCTCAAAAAGCCGGGGATGCATATTCTCTCGTCTTTGCAGGCGGTCGCGCACGGTGCCGACGCGGTGCAATATTTTCAGTGGCGTAAAAGCCGCGGCTCGGTCGAGAAATTTCATGGTGCGGTGGTCGATCACGTCGGTCACCTTGATACCCGAACCGGCCGCGAAGTAAGCGAGCTAGGACGGATGCTGGCGGCGATGACTCCGGTGCTGGGCAGCCGGGTTGAGGCCAGAGTGGCGATTATTTTCGACTGGGAAAGCCGCTGGGCAATGGATAACGCGCAGGGTCCGCGCAACCTCGGCCTGCACTATGAACGCACGGTGAATGAACACTATCGCGCGTTCTGGGAACAGGGTGTGGCGGTCGATGTGATCAACGGCGACAGCGATCTCAGCGGCTATGAGCTGGTGATTTCGCCGATGCTCTACATGGTTCGTGATGGCTTCGCGGCGCGGGTGCAGCAACATCTGGAGCGGGGCGGTCACTTTGTTGCCAGCTACTGGAGCGGCATCGTCAACGAGAGCGATCTCTGTTACCTCGGCGGATTCCCTGGCCCGCTGCGGCCGCTGCTCGGCATCTGGGCAGAAGAGATCGATAGCCTGACCGACGATGAGTTCAATGGCGTACGCGGCGTCAACGGTAACGAACTGGGCCTGTGCGGGCCGTATCAGGCGCGGGAACTTTGCGAGCATATTCATCCGGAAGGCGCAACGGTCGTGGCCAGCTACGAAAGCGACTTCTACGCCGGAACTCCGGCGGTGACCGTTAATCAGGTCGGCAAGGGCAAAGCCTGGTACATCGCATCGCGTAATGATCTGCCGTTCCACCGTGATTTCTACGGCGCGTTGATCCGGCAGCTGGCGTTACCGCGTGCGTTGCCGATGGCGTTGCCGCCAGGCGTGACGGCGCAGAGCCGTACCGATGGTGAACACGCGTTTATCTTCCTGCAGAACTACACCGGACAGGCGCAGCAACTGCAACTGCCAGCCGGGATCAGCGATCTGATCAGCGGCGTCCCGCTGACCGGCGCGCTGACCCTGGCACCCTGGGGCTGTCGCGTATTGCGTGCGCCACGGGACAACAGCGCCTCCTAAGCGAGGCGGTTAGCGTTATCAGCAACACGGCGGGCAGCAGCCCGCCTTTTTCTTATCTGAAGGAGAACAGAATGGTCAGTCTGAAATCGTTTAAGCACTACTTCAGCCGGCAGGCGCTGCCCGCCGGTGAGGCACCGGTTGACGGTGAACTGCTGGATCAGCTAATGCGCTGCTTTGGCGGGCGCGACAATATTCAGCAGGTCGATGCCTGCTTAACCCGGCTGCGGGTGACGGTGAAATCGCTGGCGGCGGTGGATACGGCCGGATTGCAGCAGGCGGGAGCGATTGGCGTGGTGATTCTGGGACACGAGGTGCATGCGATCTTCGGGACCCGGTCCGATCGTCTGCGTCAGCTACTGGAGAGACGCTTCTTTCAGGCGGAATAAAAAAATGGATAACCGTTACCGGTTATCCAAATAAGCCCCTGCATAAGCGCTTAATAAAGACCACAACGAGGAGATAGTGCGTTTACCACCAGGCTTCGACCTGTACGCCGAAGTTCCAGGTGTCATTACTGGTGTTGTCCTGGAAGCTGTGTCCGTTTTCAGAATCATTCAGATAAGACGCAAACAGGCGCAGTTCAGGACGTGACATAAACTCCGGACCAGCGGCCAGACCCAGCGCCAGGGTATATTTCTGTCCCGCCTGCTTATAATCACCGCCGACTTTGTTCTCATCTTTCTGCCAGAAGCTACCGACTTCGCCGATGCCGCGAACATACTCGGTAAACTGATACTGACCGCGGCCTACCAGCGACAGCAGGGTGCTTTTGCTGGTCTGGGCTGTCACATCATCTGCGGAACCCCAGGTGAAGACCTGGTTTAACGAGAACTTGTCGGTAATCGGCAGCAGACCGGTGTTGATCACGCGGTAGCCTTTGGCGTTGCGGGTATCATTCCACATGTCATACCAGCCGCCGCCCTGTGAAATCATGTTCTGCGCCAGGCCTTTGTCGGCATACTGCAGCACCAGTTTCTGATAGCCGCCCCAGATATCCTGGCTGATTTCGCCGATCAGCATCACGCCGTTCTCGGCGTCATACAGGCCGCCATACTCTTCCTGCTTTTTGGTGGTGTTTGGCATGGCGTAATCGATGCCGAACTCAGTCCAGGCCCCGCTCCAGGGTTTCCAGCCCGCATAGCGCAAATCAAGATAGTTAATGTTGACGTCGTTATCGCCATCGACGCGGTAATCCACATCGTTAGCATCGCCCCGAATCCATGCGAACGAGATGGCACCCGGACCCAGCGTGTAGTTTTCAATACCGGCCCCGGAGCCGGAGATATTCCAGTATTTGGTATCGATGATATGCAGATCGTGGCGCTGGTAGTAGCGTTTACCGCCCCAGATCACCGCGTTTTTATCGCCCGGCACCAGCCCTTTGATCTGCAGATTAAGCTGACGCAGGCCAAACTGCGCATCGTCGCCGAAGGTGGTTTCGTTATCGTTGGAGCCGTCGGAGAACATGCTGACCATGGTGTCAACGTAGAAGCTGACATCATCCTTTTTGTAAACTTCGCTGCCCAGTTCGATCTCGCCGTAGGTATCGGCCTCATTGCCCAGTCGGCCGATTTTATTCTTCTGGTACTCTTCAATACCGCCATCCTGCGACACACCTACGCCGCCACGCAGATAGCCGTGGAAATCGATGTTGTCGATCGCGGCATACAGCGATGGAGAAGCCAGGGCAGCAGCGAGCGCCACAGCAGCAGTACGTAACCTTGTTTCCATGTTATCCTCATTTTGTATTTGTAATACGTTCACATGACAGCGGCAGTAAACGCTCTTTGGCAGAGGAGTGACAAATTAAATCGCGGCAATGTGTGACGTATTGCAAAGAAATGACGGTGTTATGTAACGAAAGGTGAATCAGATCACCAAATCGCAGGATGTGAAGGTATTACTTTTATTTTTTATTCAGGCAATGTGACTGCGGTATCCTGGCGGGATGGTGAGCTGTGATAACATTTCGCCATTGGTCATCAGGGATGCGAATTATGAAATCAAAAAATGCCACCTTGGAAGATGTCGCCCGCCATGCAGGCGTCTCTTATCAGACGGTGTCACGGGTTTTAAACAAGTCAGCAAACGTCTCAGCCTCAACGCGGCGCAAGGTGGAACAGGCTATTGAAACGCTGCGCTACGTACCCAACCGACTGGCGCAACAGCTGGTAGGCAAGCAGAGCACTACCCTGGGTCTGGTGACCACTTCGCTGGCGTTGCATGCCCCGTCGCAGGTGGCCGCCGCGGTAAAACGCTACGCCAACGCCGCTGACTACCAGGTGCTGATTGCGATGATTGATGAGAACGTCAATCAAAGTCTGCAGGATTGTATCAATGAGCTGAAGTCTCAGCGGGTGGATAAGGTGATCATTAACGTCCCGCTGGAGAGCAGCGATGCAGAGCACATCGCCCAGCAGAACGAAGATATCCTCTGCCTCTTTCTGGATGTTGACCCTTACAGCGCCGTGTTTAACGTTTCGTTTAATCCCGCTGACGGTACCCGCGCCAGCGTTAAATATCTTTATGAGCAGGGACATCGGGAATTTGCCCTGCTGGCCGGTCCTGAGCAGTCGGTGTCGGCTAACCTGCGGTTAAAGAGCTGGCTGGATACGCTCGAAAGCTATCGCCTGAAGCCGGTCAGCATCAGCCACGGTAACTGGGATGCGCAGAGTGGTTACAACGGGGTGCTGCAACTGCTGCGCGAAGCGCCGGACTTCAGCGCGCTGCTGGTGGGTAACGATCAGATGGCGCTTGGCGTACTCAGCGCGCTGCATCAACGCGGCGTTGCGGTACCGGGGCAAATCTCGGTGATTGGCTACGATGACACCTATGAAAGCGCGTTCTTTCATCCGGCGCTGACCACGGTTTCGCTGGATCTCGATCTGCAGGGCAAAGAGGCGGTGGCGCGTATCCTGTTGGCCGGCGAGCACGATGAGCAGCGTTCTTCCTCTATCCTGCCCGCCAGGCTGGTGGTGCGCAGCTCAACCGGTGCCGCTGGACAGCAGCAGCGGGATTTGAAGCAGATCGCCGAACAGCTGAGGCTGATTGCCAGTCGGCTTGAATAGCGCGGGCTGAACGCAATAGGGAAAGCATGGTGTGATGACGAGCCGGCAACTCAGCGGCTGACGCATTCCCCGATCGGCAAAAACCACCGGGACAGCCAGGCCGCATCATCCGATCGGGATAAACGAGGCGGAATGCTGGCTTTTGGCGCGAGCCGATATAGAGTGGCCACAGCACCACTCTGATAAACGAGGCAAACATGGCGTTTTCGCACGAGTTAATCCTGATTTACACCACTTACTTTGTAGCAACGGCCAGCCCAGGGCCGAGTAATATGGCGATTATGGGGACGGCGATGAAAAAGGGGCGCGCTGCTGCCCTGGCGCTGGCCGGTGGCGTGATAGGCGGTTCGATGCTGTGGGCACTGCTGGCCGCCTGCGGCGTGCTGACCGTGCTGGCGACCTTCGCCCAACTGCTGATCGTGTTGAAAATTGGCGGCGGGTTATATCTGCTGTGGCTTGCCTTCAAAGCGGGGAAATCCGCGCTACGCCGACCGGATGAGGCGCAATACGCGCCAGGCGATGAGAAGGTCGCCTATGCCAGGCTGTTCCGCCAGGGCATCCTGATGCATATCGGTAATCCAAAAGCCATTCTTACCTGGGTCGCCATTATGTCCGTTGCGCTCAAGCCGGGCGCGGCGGCCGCGGCGTTGCCCATGATCCTCTGCGGCTGTGCAGCGATCTGCGTGATGGTGTTCTGCGGCTATGCGTTACTGTTCTCCACCGCGCTGATGAGTGCTTTTTATCGGCGTATCCGGCGCGGGCTTGATGCGCTGTTAGCCTGCTGCTTCGCCATTGCAGGCCTGAAGCTGGTACTGAGCCGAAGCTGAAGGCGCTGGAGGGTGGCCTGTGCAGGATGCCAGTTCGCTTTGATCCCTGATACAGAGTTGGCGTTGAGCGAGAAGCGGGACTTCTGTCAGCATTACAGCCTGCGCGGCAACAATACTTTCGGCCTGCACTGAATAATAAAAAAGCCGCCATTGCTGGCGGCTCCGAATGTGTTCACGAGCGCTGAGCGTCATCGGCAACGCTGCCGGCGGCGCTTTTTTTATCCGTTGGCGGTAGCGGTTTTCATCGCCGGGCGCTGCGGCAGCAGCCAGAGAAACGCGATGATAATCAGCGCCAGCGTCAGCGAGGCGCTATAGCGACTCAGCGCCAGTCCGCCGGAGGCCACAGGCTTATCCAGGAAGTCACCCACTACCGCACCCAGCGGGCGGGTCAGAATAAAGGCTGACCAGAACAGCGCCGTCCGCGAAAGCGAGGTAAATCGACTGGCGGCCCAGATAATGCCCA
Source organism: Pantoea sp. S-LA4 (assembly GCF_054482835.1). Taxonomy (NCBI): domain Bacteria; kingdom Pseudomonadati; phylum Pseudomonadota; class Gammaproteobacteria; order Enterobacterales; family Erwiniaceae; genus Pantoea; species Pantoea sp. S-LA4. Next base: position 86,806 of record NZ_JBTLRC010000004.1, read on the forward strand.
GCGCGCCAACAAACAGCAGGATCCCGCCGTCGTAGCCCAGACCTTCACTGTCTGCGGTCCAGTCACCTAACGCGGTGCCCAGCGTTTGAGAAAACATGATGGTAATCCAGTAAAAACTCTCTGAGATAGAGTTGTTAACGGAATTTACCGCGATGGTGCCGCAGGTAATGCGCCAGATAAACAGTGAGAGCACCAGCAGCGTGCTCAGCAGCAGTGTACCGCCCAGATAACCTATTCCCAGCGAGCGATCGGCGAAGTCCGCCAGCGTGGTGCCGACAGTGGTGGTGGCCACAACGGTAAACCAGTAGATCCATTTGTTAAAGCTGTGACGTTTAATCTGCACCACCACCGCAATGAAAAAGATGATGGCGAAAATCAGGGTACCGGTGAGGTAACCCAGATTCATCGACATGGTTACCGCATCGCCGCCGGTTTCACCCAGGGTGGTCGCTGCGATTTTGGTTAACCAGAAAGCCGCGGTGACGGCAGGAACTTTGCTCAGAGATAAAGTGTGTGTCGTATTATTTTGCATGGGGTCGGGCTCCGGAAAAGCCCAAAATGGGCTAATACAGCCTGCAGGTTATCGGATTAATCTTAAGAAAAGGTTAAGCTGCAGAGATGTTTCAGCGAAACTTTTCTGATGCCGGAATCGAATTATTTTGTGGGGAGAGGTGCATGATGTTTGATGTTACGGCCGCCAGGGATAGGGAGCGGGGAGTAGTCGATCGGCGAAAACGACACTGTTTATCCTGTTATTTCGCAATATCGTCGCTGACGATCAACGCATTTTTCATTAATATCTTTTTATATTCAACAGCCGTCGTACAACAGGTACCCCTATGATCACCGTCGAAAAAGCAGACCCATCTGCGCCAGACTCGCTCGATTTGATTGAAAAGTTGTCAGCAGAGCTGGCTGCGATCACTGGCGATAGCGGTAAACGCCATTTTACACCAGAGTCTGTACAAGGAGAGCGGTCACTATGGGTTGTGGCAAGAAACAAACAGGGTCATGCCGTTGGATGCGGGGCTATCCGTCCACTCGCGAATGATATAGCTGAAGTTAAGAGAATGTTTTCAGATCGAAGTTCTGCTGGCATTGGCAATGCGTTACTTACTTTTCTGGAAAGCTCGGCGAAGCGTATGGGTTATCACGCGTTGTGGCTTGAAACCCGGCGAATCAATCGTCGGGCGGTTGAGTTTTATAGTAAAAATGGCTACTCAGTCATTGAGAATTACGGACCTTACAGCGGCCGGGACGAGGCGGTGTGTTTCGCAAAAAACCTGCAAGGCTGAGAGAGCGTTAACTTAACCCGCGTAGCGCGGCTGACGGCCTTAAATAACGCCTCCCGGCATGACGCATACAGGCTAAGCGCACCGTCAGGCTGCAACCCCTTGTCACCTTCAGCAGGGCAAAAAGCACGAACTACACATTTACAAATTTAAATGTGTAAATATAATGTCGCCACTTTCGACATTAAAGGATTTTTCGTTATGCCCTCTTTATTCGCTCCCCTGACGCTGGGTGACCTTCAGCTCCGTAACCGCATTGCACTGCCGCCGCTGACGCGTTGCCGCAGTGAGCAGCCTGGCAATATTCCCGGTGAGATGATGGTGGAATATTATCGCCAGCGTGCCGGTGCGGGTTTTATGATCACCGAAGGCACACAGATTGAACCCCGTGGTCAGGGATATGCCTGGACGCCGGGCATCCACAGCGAAGCACAGATCGCCGGCTGGAAAAAAGTGACTGAGGCTGTACACCAGCAGGGCGGGACGATTTTTTGTCAACTCTGGCACGTTGGCCGGGTATCGCATAATGAACTGCAGCCAGGCAAGCAGTCGCCGGTCGCCCCTTCAGCCGTTGCCGCAGATAACGTCAGAGTTTTTATCGAAACCGGACCCGGTGCCGGCAGGTTAACCGCGCCCAGTGCGCCGCGTGAACTGACCACTGCTGAAGTCAAAGAGCTGGTGGCGCTCTATCGCCGTGCCGCAGAAAACGCCAGAGAGGCGGGTTTCGATGGCGTCGAACTGCATTCCGCCAATGGCTATCTGATAAACCAGTTCATCTCCGAACACACTAACTTCCGTACAGATGAATATGGCGGCTCACTCGAAAATCGTCTGCGTTTCCTGCGCGAAGTGACCGAGGCGGTCAGTGCGGTATTTGGCAGCCACCGGGTCGGCGTCCGTTTTGCACCGCTGTTTTCAAGCACCGATGAAGAGCGCGTCTACCTTGGTCTGGTAGAAAGCGACCCTCATGCGACATACCTGCGCGCCGCGCAGCTACTGAATGAGCTGGAAGTCGGCTATCTTTCCATTGCCGAAGCCGACTGGGACAACAGTCCGGATCTGCCTGAAGATTTCCGCATCGCGCTGCGCGAAACTTTCCGCTCGCCGATTATGTACTCAGGCCGCTATACGCAGGAAAAAGCGCAGCGGATGCTGGAAAAAGGCTGGGGCGATCTGTTTGGTTTCGGCCGTACTTTTATCGCCAATCCCGATCTGCCTGCGCGATTGAAAGCGGGTCATCCGCTGAACAGCGTCGATCACGCCTCCCTGTATGGCGGCAGTGAGAAAGGATATACTGACTATCCGGTCTATCCATCCTGATGTTTTGCGAGGCGGCATGTCACCCGAAAATGCCCTGAAATTACTCTCCAACCCGACACGGGTGGCGGTACTTAAATGGCTGAAAAATCCTGACGAAGCGTTTGCGGGTTATTCGCAGCTCTATCCTTTCGATCAGTATGGCGTCTGTGCCAGCCTCATCCAGGACAAGGCGGGCTTATCACAGCCCGCCACGTCGTTATGCCTTAAAGCGCTGCAAAACGCAGGCCTGGTGGAAGCCAGCAAAGTGGGTAAATGGACCTATTATCGCCGCGCCGAGCAGCGTATTCATGAAGTCACTGCTGCGGTGACACAATCGTTGCAGCAACTTTTATAATCTCCTTTCATCAGTTTTACTTTTTTGATTGCTGGCCGACGGCCTGGCGAGGACGCCTTTCGGCGCAGCGAGTTCAGTAACCGGCGCGGTGGCTGGCTGAACAGTGAGCGCGCTTCAGGGTTTGCCTGATATTTAATTTTCCGGACGTATTGCTGAAAAATAAGTCCGGGAACGGAAAGCGTGTTTTATCCGGAATAAACACTCAGCCTGATACGCTGAAATATTATCGCCTCACCGGGTTGCCCAAAAATCTTTTTGCAACCTGAGCGTTTCTTCTTCCACCTCCTCTACCGGGCCGGTCAGTTCAATGTTTTTCTGCCCATGCTGAAAAACATATGATGCAGGGATATGCATGGTCGGGTTTTCATTGTGGTTACCGGTACACTCCAGCAGACGAGCTTCGCTCATTCCATAAACGACCCGGCCAATATTGGCCCAGTAAATCGTCCCGGCACACATGCAACAAGGCTCTACCGCGGTGTAAAGCGTACAGTTCCAGAGATATTCAGCAGAAAAATTGCTTGCCGCGATTCGCGCCAGGGTTGATTCAGCATGATTAACGCTATCGATATTACATTGGGTCAACAGCACCGTCTCCTTATCAGGGGCCACCAGCACCGCACCGAAAGGATGATTACCTAAAGCGATAGCGCGTTTCCCGACCTCGTTCGACATTTTCAGGAATTTAATATCCGTTGTGTTATTCATTATTTTCTCCTTTTCGGGCGTTCAGTAGGGCATTGAGTAAAACAGCCGTGAATCCACCCATAAAAATTCCGCTGTCAAAAATTAATCTTAATGACGACGGAAGCGAATTAAACAAAGCAGGGAAGGCCATAGGGATAACACCGACGCTTATCGATACGGCAACAATCAGCATATTATTATCATTTTCAAAACTGACCTCTTTGAGTTGCTGGATACCAGCCGCCAGCGTCATGCCAAACATTAAAATGCCCACGCCGCCCAGTACGGGACGAGGAATTGCTGACACAATCGCACCCAGTTTCGGAAACAGGCCAAGCAACACCAGTATCACACCTGCGGCAGCCAGGACCGATCGACTGGTGATGCGCGTGAGCATGATCAGCCCGGCATTTTGAGAAAAGGCATTGTACGGAAAGCTGTTGAGACAGCCGCCGATCATCGTTGAAAGCCCGTCAGCGCGTATCGTATCGGAAAGGCGTTGTGATGTTGTCGGACGACCGATCAGCTTATCTATCAGCAGGACATTGCCGGTTGTCTCTGTCATGACGATGATCATCGCCAGACAGGATATAAAAACAGGAACGGGTGAAAACACCGGCAGACCAAAAGAGAAGGGCATACTGATACCGATCCACGCAGCATGAGTGACGACGGAGAAATCGGTTAATCCTGCGATAAAAGCGATCAGGGTGCCTGCTCCCATCCCCGCCAGGATGGCGAAATTTCTGATGATGCCGCGCGTCTTGCAATAGAAGATCAGCGTGATCACCAGGGTAGCCAGAGCGAGTAATAAATGAGAGGGGCTGGCAAAATCAGGGGCGTCAGGGTTTCCGCCGCCAATCCAGATTGCCGCTGCGGGCATCAAAGAAATGCCAATGATGGTAATCACACAGCCAATCACAATCGGCGGGAAAAAGCGGACCAGGCGGCTAAACAGCGGGGCGATAAGCACCGTAAACAACCCACACGCGATGGCCGAACCAAAAACCGTCGTAATCCCATACTGCTGGCCGATCATCGCCATCGGTGCCAGCACGATGAAAGAGCATCCCTGGATTAACGGCAATCTTCCGCCAAAGCGACTGATACCGACAGACTGAAGCAGGGTAGCGAGTCCGGATGTCAGCAGGCAGGCGTTAACCAGCGTCACCGTCTGAGCGCCGTTTAAGCCCATTACTGACGCAAGGATTAAAGGCACCGTGACCGTGCCCGCGTACATAACCAGTACATGCTGGAAGCCCAGCGACGCTATGCGTCCGGGGCTCAGCGAGCTTTGAGGTGTCTTTGCTGCAATCAACGTTTCCATAAGCATCCCCGTCATTATTCAAAAAAGAGAACTCACTCTATATGTAAAAAAATGATAAAAGTGAGTGAGCTGTTTTCAGATAAATTGAAAGCTGAGGGGTAAATTGAAATATTCATTGGAACAACTTATGACCTTTGAACAGGTGGCCAAATCGGGTTCCTTTTCTGCTGCTGCGCGTCATCTGAGGAAATCTCAGTCTTCCGTGAATATGGCGATGAGCAATCTGGAGATTGAACTCAACGTTGCGCTTTTCGAGCGAACGCCCAGGCAGGTCAGGCTTACGCCGGAAGGGGAAGTGCTGCGGGAATATGTCAAAACGATACTGGAAAGGTGTCATGCGTTTGATCAGCGTGTAACCGCCTTTAACCAGCAAATTGAGAGCCACGTCAGCCTGGCCATCGAGCTTCCCTACATCACTATTGCGCCGGTGCTATATGAATTCTCTATGACCTTTCCTGAAGTCGATATCCATATTAAGGAGCCGTTTCGTGGCGACGTGGAAGCCATGGTGAAAAGCGGTGAGGTGGATCTGGGTATTACCCTTTCTCATTCTGTTGAGAGTGAGACTATTCAGTTCACCCAACTGGGTAAGGTGGTGATGGTCCATGTCGTCAGTGTTGATCATCCGCTTGCTCAACAAATTCCGGTTTCCTTTGCCGATCTGCACAACTGGCGCCACATTACTTTTGGCTCACAGGAAAAAAAGATCGCGACGACAGAATATTTAGGCAGCCCGATGCTGTGGCGAGTGGAGAGTTACAGTGCCATGCTCGATGCGGCTCTGGCGGGTCTGGGATGGGCTTCGCTACCCCGCGAATTTGTTTATCGTGAACTTCAAACCGGCAGGCTGGTTGAATTACGGCAGCAGGAATATCCGCACACAGACTGGATTGTCGCGGTGGATCTGCTGTGGTCAAAACAGGCCAAAGCCGGAAAAGCACAAATCTGGCTTCGCGATCGTTTAGTGAAGCATAAAATTTTTGAGCAGGATAATGCGGGTAACAGGACAACGCTGTAGTTCTGCTATTCTCTTTCGCCCTGATTAACGCAGTAAGGGTTTAGCCGCTCTGTTTAAAACACCCGGCGGACGGTAACCGGCATTTTAAATCTGCCCTGATTACGGCTGATCTTCTGATCGGCCATTAATGTTTGCTTTCAGATTTATTATTTTTTTACCGTAACGGTAACATGCATTCATCCAATGAGAGGTGCGCATGGGTGAGCCTCAAGCCGCCAGTCCGCCCTTCTTCGTTAATTTCCCGCTCCGTTTATCATTGCTCTGTTTTCATCATTTCCTGCCGGCACGGGGCGGGGAAAATAGCGCCACCGGCTTTCAGGAATCGTTGATCCACTATACTGAGCAATGAAGGTGCTATTTATATTCGAGGCTGTTCACGGTTAATGACTTAATTTCGTCCTTAACTCTGACTATCAGGAGAACACAATGCAAAAGAGCCAAATGATGAAAGGGCTGTTAGCCGCATCGGTATTAGCAGCAATGTTCAGTACCGTCGGTGTGCAAGCTCAGACCCCCTCCAGCGCCGCGCAGAATGGCGCTGCAATGCAGGGAGAATCAAGCGCTAAGCTCAGCGCGGGTGATGAAAAAGCGGTGAAGGACATGGCGCAGGCCAATATTAACGAAATTGCTGCCGCCAAAGTCGCACTGAGTAAGGCTCAAAGCAGCAAAGTTAAAGCCTTTGCGCAGCAGATGGTCAGAGACCACGGCGATGCCCTGATCAAAGTCCAGACGGTCGCTAAGCAAAAAGGCGTAGCATTGCCCACTGAGCCGGACGCCCAACACGCGGCCATGGCTGCTAAGCTGGAAAAACAGAGCGGTGACGCTTTTGACAAGATGTACATGGAAAACGCCGGCACCATGGACCACAAAATGGTGCTGTCGAAGTTGCAAAAGGATGCCACTAAAATCAAGGACCCGGATGTGAAGGCGCTGGCCGATGCACACACGCCTGTGGTTGAGCAGCATCTGAAGGCGGCTCAGCAGATGGCGATGTAACCGGCCATGCCAGCAGTCAACGAGTCAACAGGTTATCTGGTGTGCAGCATCATCGGCGAGCCGGATAACCGTTGTCACCGGATGCAGAAAGGCACCGCGTAAAGGCGCTGGCTGGAGAACGGGGCACGCTGGCGACCGCGGCTCAGAGGGTGCAGTCGCCAGCGGAGAGTAACGCCAGAGGCGGAAAGCCGGATTGGCCTGAAACTCACGCCCGGCAGGATGGATGGCGCAGCCGGTATTAAGGATCGCTTTTAACACAGTGCCACCTGAGACCGACATCCCTTCGGCTATGCGCAAAAGGTTGAGGTTGAGGTTGAGGTTAAATAGTCTCAGTTATCCCTTGCCAGTAAAGTCAATAATTCGTGGTAAAGCGGTGGCGCAACATAAAGGAAAGGTCCGATATCTCCTGCAAATGCATGATGCAACACGAATGCCGTTAGCGGGTAAACCCTGTGGTTGCCAGAGTTAATATTAAACAGGCTCAGCTGAGGCTGCTATTTATTCATGTAAAGCCTATCTGTTATGACAGGTTTACTCTCATTTGCCCGTAAAATAGCAACAGGCCAGTCAGTTTAAAAATTGCGAAGGTAAATAGCCGATCGATCCACCGCTAATTAAAACGCTTTACTCCCCATGTATTAATAAAGTGTGCGGAATGCCTTATATTCATTTTGTGCCCGAAATTCAGGCAAGGCCTCCCGTTACTTCTGCGCGCGACTACTTCCCTCCACCTCAGCGAGGCTGACATCATAGGCTTCCTGCGCTTTTTCAATATCATCAAGATGATTAATTGCCCAGTCATACATGGCGCTAAACGGTTTCTGCAAAGAGCGGCCGAGATCGGTGATTGCGTATTCAACGGCAACCGGAGAGGTCGCCAAAACGGTCCGATTAATCAATCCGTTACGTTCCATTTTGCGTAAGGCCTGGGTAAGGGCTTTGTGGGTGATACCTTCCATGCTGCGCTTCATCTGGTTAAAGCGCAGCGTATTCTCATTAAGTAAAGTCAGTATCATGACGCTCCATTTGTTTGCGACCTGATCGAAAAAAACACGGGCGGCGCAGTCTGCAAAGAAAACGGGATCAACACTATTTGTCATTTAAGTATCCTTGAGTATATCTACTCGCTTCAAAGTGCGTAATTGACCTTAGCTGAATGTTATATACCATGCGATTGACGTTGGGATAAATATCTCAGCTGCGACCGCATCGTCTGCTAAATAAAACGGCGGGACAACGTTTAGCAAGCACTAAGGAACCCTCATGAAAGAAAAAAACTTCTCTCTGTCCAGACGTAACCTGCTGGCTTTTGCCAGCGCGACCGTTGTCTCGGCGGCGGTTAAAGCCAGCCCGACAGTCTATGCGCCAAAGGTGTCACCGACGGCCCGACTTTTTTATACCGAAAAAGGAGAAGGCAAAAATATAATGGTATTACACGGCTGGACCTGTGATTCACATGACTGGAGCTGGCAATTACCCGCGCTTGAAAGAAAATACCGTACGGTAGCGGTAGATTTACGCGGGCATGGTCGATCAGAGGTCAAGCCATCAGGGCATTATAACCCGGCTGACTATGTTGCCGATATTGAGGCATTAATTCTGTCACGCTATCCCGGTCAGAAATTTATTCTGATTGGTCACTCAATGGGCGGCCAGATTGCCGCGCGGCTTGCGGCAAAAAGGCCCGATTTAGTGAGTGCAGTCGTCTCGGTGGACGGTTCAATGGGATTCGCGGACGAACAGGCGGCCGTTTTTCAGAAAGCCACTGACGATCTGCATAAAGGCGATCCTTATGTAACCGGTCCGGCGCTATTTGAGCTCTTTTACGATAAAAATACCCAGCCCGCGTTAAAGCGCTGGCATGCAAGACGCCTGCAGGGCGTGCCGCTGCATGTGGTACGGGAATCATTCGGCCCGCTGTTTCTGGGTGCGGGACAAGTCGGAGTGGGTAAAGCGAGTGAAGACTTTTGTCGAGGCTTAACGGTTCCTGTATATCACCTTTGTCGCGATGCCACGCAGGCTGAGAATATGCGTCAATGGTTTTCAAACCCAAAATCAAAAACAGATTACTGGACGCAGACAGGACACTGGATTATGCAGGATCGCAGTGAGGAGGTGAACAACGCCGTGACGGCCTGGATCGATGGGCTGTAACGTCACAGCAGCAGAATCGACACTTTTGGCTTACGGCATGGCTCTTTTCTGCAAAATCGGTCACTTAATGCAATAAAAATGCGCTAACCGGTGCTGCCGGTTAGCGCATTGGCAAACCTGATTCAGACAGTGTGATCATATGAATGGGATAGACGAGGATGACGTTAACAATTTAGCTATATCACTTTTTCTTATAGACATCCGCAGTAGCATGCATTTTATTGTTGGTATTGCCGGATGTCAGAACATAAACATCTCCGCCTTTTTTATCTGCCAGGCTGGAAAGTTCAGCTTTCGCATCAGAGGCGCTGACTTCACCTGATGTTGATACGCTACCCACTTTTTCGTACTGATCCTGCACTTTTTCAAAATCATTTTTCGGCATCATCTCTGCCGCAAACGCGTTGAAGGAAAAGGCACACGCGGCTATCACATAAATTATTTTTTTCATCAGTTCATCTCCAGATGTATTTAGTATGGAATAAGTATTAATTGCCACAATAATTATAGAGTCTGCAGCATATTCTTTCCTGGGAGATTTGATTTATTTTGGTTTTTTGTGATGAACGCATTGTTCAACAAAGAAAATAATCTGACTGTCACACTTTTCAGTCATAAGCAAATGGTGTGACGGCTGAAGACTATTTTTTCTGGCGGGTGTATAGGATAGTTTTTTCGGTAATAAAAAAAGGCGTTTTATAGAGAAAAAATCATGTTTAAGCCCGGGCGTACGCCTTCAGATGTTAAAAAAAAGAACGGCAAGGCGTTTTTCTTTACATATTACTGGTCTTGTTATTAAGACGGATAATTAATCATCAACTTTGGCGTTAACTGAAGTATAATTAATGAGGCAAAAACTCTCCGCTGTATAAATAACCATGCTCATGGGGGCGAAAATGATTATCCTGCTAAGGTTTTGCGTCATTGCTTTGTTTCTCACACTGACAGGCTGTTCTTCTAAAGTGGCAGAAACCAATCAGTACTCAGGCTTTCTAAGTGATTACTCTGATTTACGCACCGTAGAAACGACATCGGGTCAACAGGTACTGCGCTGGGTATCACCCGATTTTCGTTTAAGCAATTATAAGGATATTTATGTGTCACCGGTGGTCTATTTCCCTTCTCCTAAACCGGATAGTCGCGTAAATGCCGCTACACTGGAATAAATCCGTTTATATACCGAACAGCGGCTGAAAAGCGCTGTGAGCTCCCACAAGAATTTAAGCAATCAGCCACATGCTGGTGGGTTAATGCTCAGGACGGCCATCACTGCAGTTTCAGCTGAAAATAAAGATATTCAGTTTTATGAAGTTCTGCCGGTGACAGCGGTTGTGGCAGGAACCATGACCATGACCGGCAAGCGTTCACAAAATACTTTCCTGTTCATCGAGGCGGCGTTAATTGACGTCTCAACCAATAAACCGGTGATAAAAGTGGTGAGGAAAGCCTATGGCGGTAAAGTCTCTAACAGTGAGTCTCCGATAACGAGAGATGATATCAAAAGTGCCATCGACACCATGGTTGCCGACGTGGTCGATTTTCCCGGTAAATAAAGTAAAGTTAATAATTCCTGATTGTAATCAAGCTGATGTGAGTTTTACGGATATCCTGTATTCACAAAGGTGTTTACTCGCTGATGCGACAATTTTTATCAATAATGCCTGAATCCGCGTAACAGAGCCTGAATGAATTTTTAATTCTGAAGGCTGCTGTCTGTTACGTCACGGTGAAACACGACCTGCCTGGGTCTGTCTGGTGCCGGCTGTTATTAACATAGGCGGCACCTCCATCCTGATTATTATTTCTGCAAAGGATATTCATGATGCTGGATTTGATAAAAGCCATTGGGCTGGGACTGATCGTTATTCTGCCGCTGGCGAATCCGCTAACCACTGTTGTGTTATTTTTAGCATTAAGCGGTCAGATGAACAGCGCCACCCGTAATCTGATAGCGGTTAAAACCTCTCTTTATGTTTTTATTATTCTTATCGTTGCCTGGTATGCCGGTCAATTAGTCATGGATACGTTCGGCATTTCGATTCCTGGCTTGCGTATTGCCGGTGGGCTGATTGTGGCCTTTATCGGTTTCAGGATGTTGTTTCCGATACAGCAGGAGGAGCGGGGGATGGATGTGTTAATAAAAACAGCGAAAGAGAAAGAGACAGCTAAAACAAGCATTGCTTTTGTTCCACTGGCTATGCCCAGCACGGCCGGTCCCGGTACCATTGCGATGTTAATCAGCTCTGCGTCTACACTGCGACATGCCAATGAATTTCCGGCCTGGGTGATTCTGGTGGCACCCCCGCTTATCTTCCTGATCGTGGCGATGATCGTCTGGGTCTGCCTTCGGAGCACCGATACCATTATGCGGCTGGTTGGTAAAAGCGGTATTGATGCCATATCCCGACTGATGGGATTTCTGCTGGTCTGTATGGGTGTGCAATTTATTATTAATGGCGTGCTTGAGATCGTTTCCTTAATCCGGTAATCCGGTACTGTCCCGTCCGAAATTATTTTTTGCCAATTTTTTATAAACACACCAGGGTTGATCCATCACGATAAAGTATTCACTCTCCTCACAGAGATGATGCCGCCTGTTAATGATCAAGATAGAGATAATGCAGCCAGCTGGTCATCCGCAGGAGGACCTTACGCATCACCGAAACATGGGTGAAATGGTCTGAATAGACCGCCACCTGCGCAAAAATCCCGTCGGGTAAGGCGTCAACATCGGCGTTCGGCTCCAGCTCGATGGTAGCCAGCACGCCATCGGTACCAGAGGCGATGGTCAGAGACTGAAGCGTGCCTTGTGCCTGATAAGCGCCTCCAGGCACCACCGGAAGAATCTGGGTCAGTTTGCCGGTAAAGACCTGACCCGGCAGAGCATTAAATACCACCTCGGCTTCGTCACCCATCTCCAGACGCAACAGCGAATTTTGTCTGAACTGGGCAATAATCTGCCGCTTTTGTTCCGGAATAAAAATCATCACCGGTCGCAAAGGCAGGGCGGCGGCATAGGAGCCTGGCCGGATCAGGACCTGGGTCACATAGCCATTACCCGGTGCCCGGACTACGGTTTGTTCCAGGTTGAATCGCGCTTCAGCCAGCTGCGCCCGCAGGCTGACAATTTGCGATTGCTCGCCGTTTATCACGCTGTCTAAACTGCTTTTTATCTGCGCCTGCTCAGCGACAGAACCTTTTACCAGCGCATCCTGCGCCAGATAGTCTTGTCGGGCATTATCGATATCTCTTTCGGAAAACGGATTCACTTTTGCCTTACTGCCGGTCAGATAGCGCTGGTAATCTTTAAATAATCGGTCTCGTTCAGCAGAGACATGGGTGGTATTGGCGATGGCTTCGTCCAGCTGGCTTTTTAAAGCCTGAACGTTGTGGATGGCGGTCATTAAATCCGCCTGCAACCTGTCAACCCGGGCCTGATAACGGGTGCTGTCTAAGCGAAATAACATCTCGCCTTTTTTGATCAGCTTGTTTTGTTTGTCAGTGACCTCACTGATCACGCCCGTGACCTGAGGCGTGATGGGAATCGCAATCACCGCTTTTTGCGCCAGAGAAGTATAGGGATGATTGTAATTCATTAGCATGATCAGCGCGCCAATCAAAAAAACGCCACCCAGTGCTGCGGTTGGCACCGTCCATTTATTGATCGGTATTCGGAATATTTTAAAAATTGCCCAGGCAAATGCGACATAGGTGAGAATGATCAGTAGATCCATCGCCTTGTTACTCCGGCTAGCCTACATTTCGGTTATTTAGCTGCTTTTCAAGCTCCGCAACGCGTTGCTCCAGAGAGGCATTGGCATTCATTCCCCAGCCTCGTTCCGGCCGATAGAGCGTCGCCCAGATCCACAAAAATGGCCATATAACATGCAAAGTGAATAAGCTGACCCAGCCCGCGACATGAATAGCATCAGCATGGGGATGGTTACGGGATTTTGCGATGAGATAAGGAATGTCGTGTAGAACAATAATGCCATAAAAAATAATGATAAAAACCGCGAACAGCACGCCCAATGCAAAGTAGTTAAGAAACATAAATGCCTCGGATTAAATTCGCAACCTGATTTCAAGCATAGGCTTATTGCTGCCGCTCGGCAATAAGGTCTATTTCATTAAAAATAAATAATCTTAATCAGTGCGATGTAATGGTACTGTTTTTACGGGCTGGTGAAGAAGGATCGCCCGGCTGTGGTGACGGGTAATCCGTATAACACGCTGATTAATAAAATCTCTTTAGCGCGCTGAAGCTGTCTGCCTGAGTGAGTTTCATAAACTGAAGCCTGAAATCTTCTCTTTTTCGTTCCTTTTATTGCTATCGTTTATAACCTCACTTTTTAAAAAAAAACGGTGATCTGGCGACAGGTAAGAAAAAATGACGGCGTTTTTTTTCCTGTTCTGCATCGCACCTATACTTATTTTTACGGCGATTGTGTATGGTGTATTACTCCTTTCTATTTAGTCCTGAGTAAACTTTAATTAGCTCTGCACGGTCGTTATTACCCCAGTGCCTGATCGCCACGTTTAATGCCCTGGCGCTTATATCATTATCTTGCATAAATTTATCAGCTAATTGTTATCGGAAAATTTGAAAGCTCTGAAAAAAGAAGCTGTCATTTACGAGCGAATAATAAGCCTGCTATCGAAAAGATGCCGTTATGGCAGACCGATATATTCTTTTTTTTCATGTGGAGTCATCATGAGATGAAACATGCTGATGCCGGTGCAACAACGTTATCCCGCCGGTTGGCCAGAGGGATTATTCCGTTGATGGTGATGATGGCTGGCGTCGCGATCGTTTTTTATTACTTCAGCGATCATCGCCCGCGGGTCACGCTAATCACGGAGAGCGCGGAAGGTATCAAAGCGGGAAAAACGCCGATTAAAAACCGCAGCATCATTATCGGTGAGGTAGAGAGTACCGCGCTGGCAGACGATCTCCGTCACGTTGAAATCAACCTACGTCTGAATCGGGGTATGGAGAAGCTGTTACACAGCGACAGCGTCTTCTGGCGGGTAAAACCGCAATCAGGCCAAGATGGCATTACCGGCCTGAGCACGCTGATGACCGGAGCCTACATCGCGTTACAGTCTGGTAATAAAGGCCAACCCTTAGCGCACTATCCGCTGCTGGACGCGCCACCGCTGGCACCGGTCAACGCGCCGGGCATCCGTGTTATGTTGCGCAGTGATAAAAACAGTCAGCTTAAAGCCGGAGATCCGGTGATGTTCAGCGGCTATCGGGTCGGGTCGGTGGAAAACAGCCGCTTTGATGCTGACCGGCGAGCGATGACCTACCAGTTATTTATCCCATCACCCTACGATCGTCTGGTGACCACCCATTCCCGCTTCTGGAAGGAGAGCGGGATTAACGTCGGCCGATCGGCGTCAGGTCTGCGGGTGGAAACAGACGCGATGATCTCTTTGTTCACGGGTGGCGTCAGTTTTGATACTCCGCAGGGAATAAAAACCGTGCAGAGTGCCCGCAATAACGCGGAATACCCGCTGTTTGCCGACCGGCAGAGCAGTGAGCGATCCTTTTTCACCCGGCATGTTCCGTTCCTGCTGTTTTTCACCGATTCAGTGCGTGGTTTAAAAGCCGGGGCGCCGGTGGAGTTTCGCGGTATTCGTCTTGGTACCGTCATCAGGGTGCCGTTTGTTTTACCCGGCCGGACGCAGAATATTGCGACGGCCTACCGCGTGCCGGTATTGATTAATATCGAACCTGACCGCTTTGCCCGCGAGATGCCTGATTTTAACCTGGTGCAGCGGCTGAAGAGTGGCATTGCCCGCGGCATGCGCGCTACGCTAAAAACCAGCAGTCTGCTGTCCGGCGCGCTGTATATTGATCTCGATTTTTTAAGTCATGCGCCAGCTTATGATGGACCGGGCATCATTTCCGGCTATGAAATCATTCCGACAGCGCCCGGCGGTCTGAATCAGCTGCAACAGAAACTGGTATTGGTGCTGGATAAGGTGAACCATCTGCCTCTTACGCCACTGGTGAGGCAGGCCAGCGCGACGCTGCAGCAAAGCCAGCGCACGATGGGTGACTTACAAACGACACTGAAACATCTGAATCAGTTAACCGACAGTCCGGCAATGGAAACGCTTCCGGTTGAGTTGCAGCAAACATTGCGCGAGCTGAACAGCAGCCTGAAGGGGCTGCAGCCGGGTTCGCTTGCTTATGATCGAATGGTGGGGAATCTTCAGCGTCTTGATCCGATACTGCGGGAGCTGCAATCCTTACTCAGGATGCTCAACAGCAAAAGTAATGCGCTTATCTCAGATGCCGCCACGCACGCCGATCGCTAAAGGTAAACCCGCTGCCGATGGCGGGGGAGATCCCCGCCGTTCGTTATCACTATTACGCTTCAGGCCAGTCGGTATAGCCCTTCGCCCCGCCGCCGTAATACGCTTCTTTCGGCGCAATGGTCAGTTCGGTACCGTAACGCAGGCGCTTCACCAGGTCCGGGTTGGAAATGAACAGGCGGCCGAAGGCAACGGCATCAATAATTCCCGCGTTCCGGCGGCTGATAGCCATCTCAAGGTCGTAATTATTGTTGCCGATAAACGGACCGGTGAACTGCGCACTCAGTGCATCCATATCCACATCGGCAGGCACGTCCCGCGAGGTGGCCGTCGCGCCTTCGACAAAGTGCAGGTAGGCCAGATTAAAGCGGTTAAGCTGCTGGATGAGGTAGCCATACATCGCCATCACGTTGCTGTCCGGTGGGGTATTCCCGGCGTCAGGCGTGACCGGTGACAGGCGGATACCGACCCGGTCATTACCCCAGATGTTAATGATGGCCTCTGTCACTTCCAGCGTCAGGCGGGCCCGGTTTTCGATGGAGCCGCCGTAGCTGTCGGTACGGTGATTGGTGGAGTCCCGCAGGAACTGGTCGAGCAGGTAGCTATTGGCTGAGTGCACCTCAACGCCGTCAAAACCGACCCGCAGGGCGTTCTCTGCTGCGAGTCTGTACTGTTCGATAATGCCGGGGATTTCTTCAGTTTCGAGCGCGCGCGGGGTGGATACCGGCACAAATCCGTTCACGGTGTAGGTCTGGCCTTCGGCTTTAATAGCGGATGGCGCAACCGGACTTGCACCGTCAGGCTGCAGCTCCACGCTTGAGAAGCGGCCAACGTGCCACAGCTGGCAGACGATTTTTCCGCCCTGAGCGTGGACCGCGTCCGTCACTTTTTTCCAGCCGGCGACCTGCTCTTCATTCCAGATGCCCGGCGTGGCGGCATAGCCGCGGCCCTGAGCCGAGATGTTGGTGGCTTCTGAAATAATCAGGCCGGCGCTGGCACGCTGCGCATAGTAGGTTGCATGCAGTTCATCAGGCACGCCATCCTCACCGTAACGGCTGCGGGTAACCGGAGCCATCACAATACGGTTAGCCAGCTGGAGGCTGCCCATCGCGACGGGGGAAAATAAATCGGTACGGGTACTGTTGTCAGTCATGTAAACCTCTTAATAGTTGACCGGTCGTCTAGTAATTGGATAAAAAAACACGGCTACCCGAGCAGCCGTGTGGTCGCCTTCATTGCTTTACCGAAGGCGTTATCCGGATCGTGAATTTTTGCCATCAGGGAGGCGCCCAGCCAGAGCTGATAGAGCTCTTCGGCCAGCTCATCGGCATCGCTTACCGCAGGCAGTGAGCCATCTTCCTGTCCCAGCCGGATGCAGCCTGCAATTTTATGCACGATTTCCTGGGTACCGGTCGCCAGTACCTGCCGCATGTTGTCGTACCGATCGCAGACTTCCGCGCCGAGCTTGACCACCAGGCATTTGCTTTCCGGCAGGTCTGCGCCCTGGGTCGTCTTCCAGAAAGCGAAGTAACGCAGCAGCCGTTCTCTGGCTGTTCCTGTGCCGCTCAGCTGGTTATCGACTTCCTGCAGATAGTGGCTGAAGTAGTGTTCCAGCAGCGCTTCAGCGAACTCTTCCTTGGATTTGAAGTAGTAGTAAAACGAGCCTTTGGGAATACCGGCAGCCTGGACTATCTCAGACAGCCCGACGGCGCTGTAGCCCTTGTGCGTAATAATCGCCCGAGCTACATCAATGATGTGCTGGCGCATATCTGTCGCGTGTTTTTTCATAGTGCGGCTACTCTATTTAAAAACTGACCGGTCGTCTAGTAATGCCTGTTGCACTTTGTGCGATCGGTGGCTGAGCGGCTGCAGCAGCCTGACGGCATGCTGGCCGATCATTTTCAGGCTTTCCGGCGTGGCCCCTTCCTTCGCTTCAATCGACATCCCTTCCAGCAGGGTGTTCAGCACGGTAGCCAGCGCGGCGGTATCGGTTTCTGCGGGCAGCTGTTGCTGCTGCACCGCTTTGGTTAACCGTTTTTCAAACAGATCTTTATCCTCCTGCCTGAGAAGCCTGGCGGCTCTGTCCACATCGGCCGACTCGGCAGAGACGTTGATCGCCGCCAGAACCACCATGCAGCCACAGGGTGCCGAAGGGGAGAGCAGGATATCGGCTGCTTCGCTAAAGAAGGTGTCAATGGCCTCGTCCTCGCCTGACAAACATATGGCCTTTCGCCTGGTGCGCTATGCCGTGGCCGCCATGCAGCGGCACCTTGAGGCGGGGCATAAAAAGTTGCCACTGGTGATACCGGTTCTGTTCTATACGGGTAAACGCAGCCCGTATCCGTACTCCACCCGGTGGCTGGATGAGTTTGACGATCCGGAGCTGGCAGGCAGGCTCTACAGCCAGGCTTTCCCGCTGGTTGACGTTACCGTCATTCCGGATGATGAAATTGCCGGCCACCGCAGCATGGCTGCCCTGACCCTTCTGCAGAAGCACATCCATCAGCGGGACCTGGCCGAACTGACCGACCGGCTGGTGCCCATTCTGCTGGCTGGCTATCTGTCTTCATCACAGGTGATATCACTGGTACACTATATTGTACAGGCAGGCGAATCAGCCGACGCCGAAGCCTTTGTACGCGAACTGGCACAGCGTGTGCCGCAACATGGAGACGCACTTATGACCATCGCACAACAGCTCGAACAGAAGGGCATTGAGAAGGGCAGGGAAGAAGGTCTTCAGCTCGGTGAGCAGCGTGGTATTGAAAAGGGCCGTACCGAAGGCGAGCGTGAAGCCACGCTGAAAATTGCCCGTACCATGCTGCAGAACGGAATTGACCGCGTCACCGTCATGAAAATGACCGGCCTGACCGAAGATGACCTGGCACAAATTCGCCACTGACTTAATCAGCAGCCTCTCCGGCTCCGGCCACGCTGCTGAGCCGTGAGGTTCAGCCGCCCGGAAAGTCACTATGCCATCGCCCGGACACGCACAGGGCATTCTGCACCTTCAAAACATCACGGGCTTCTGCACGATTTCGTTGGGAATAAGGCTGCCCGCGTGCTCTATCAGCAGCTTCCCCTCCGTGTAACCGTAACAGCCCGGGCGCCCGCGGTGAAAGGCCCGGATGCCGCTGTGCGGGTTCGCCCTGAGCACCTGCAGTATCGCTTCACGCTCCATCATTCACTCCTTTGTTTCAGACCGCCACTCTGGTCCGCAGACGTCGCTATCCCGGACAGCTGAAAATAAACGGGCGCTGGAGCGTGGTCAGCAAGATTTACCACGCCCACGCCGCCCCTTGATGACGCGGGCGGCAAGCGCAGTGGTGTGAATGAGCAAGCTACTGCGCGGTAAGCTCAGCCGTTGGCGTGATCGCTGGCGGCTGGCGCCGTCCACCGTCGTGACTGCGGTTTCTCCGCAGCGTCACCGTTAATCCGCCAGGCGTTATTCAGATCTTTTCGGCTGGCAGATGAATCACTACCTGATGCACTTTTTGCAGGCTCTCCAGCACTATTTCATCGCCTTCACACCGCTCGCCATCCAGCCACAGCTGCCATTCGCCCTCTCCGCGTGACACGGTGATGTTATAGATACCTTCTCCTTCACGGTAGACCACTTTTATCTCGCGCCACGCGGCGGGAAGCTGGGGATGGACAGAGAGGCGTGGGCCGCGTCGGGTGATCCCGAGCAGGCTTTCGGTAATCAGCTGCCAGGCCCAGCCGGAAGAGCCGGTGTACCAGGTCCAGCCGCCGCGCCCGCTGTGACCTTCTGCCGCATAGACATCCGCGGCCATCACGTAGGGTTCGACTTTGTAGATCGCCGAACGCCGCTGATCGCTGCTGTGATTAACCGGATTAATCATCGAGAACAGCGACCAGGCACGTTCGGTTTCCCGCCGTGCCGCAAAAGCCATAATCGCCCACAGCGCACCGTGGGTGTACTGCCCGCCATTTTCGCGCACTCCGGGCAGGTAGCCCCGAATGTAGCCCGGATTAGGTCCTGCGCCATCAAAGGGCGGCGTCAGCAATTTAATCAGCCCGTTCTGCGGATCGACCAGATGCCGGAACAGCGCATTCATCGCAGACTGACTTTTGGCTGCTTCACCCGCCCCGGACAATACCGACCAGCTCTGGGCAATCGCGTCGATGCGGCATTCAGGGTCAACGTGAGAGCCAAGCGTCTGGCCGCTGTCAAAGAAGCCGCGCAGATACCATTCGCCATCCCAGGCCGCAACGTTGAGCACAGTTTTAAGATCCTGCGCATGGCGCTGACACAGCGCGGCGGTAGGGTTGTCACCGATCTGAACCGCCAGCGCGGCGAAACGGGTCAGCACACGATAGAGGAAAAAGCCGAGCCAGACGCTTTCCCCTTTGCCAGCGATCCCGACCGTGCTCATGCCATCATTCCAGTCGCCAGATCCCATCAGCGGTAAGCCGTGCTGACCAAAGCGCAGGGCGTGCTTCACCGCTCGAACCGCATGCTGCCACAGCGTTTCGCTGACCTTGCTGGTGCCAGGCAGCTCATACACCGATTCTTCATCCGCCGCCAGTAAGCGGCCTTCGAGATAGCTGACAGGTTGTGACAGCAGTGCCATATCCTCTGTGGCCTCAACATAGTGGCACAGCGCATAGGGTAGCCAGAGATAGTCGTCGGAGCAGCGTGTTCTGACGCCACGGCCGCCAGGTGGATGCCACCAGTGCTGAACATCGCCCTCAATAAACTGCCGCGATGCGCACAGCAATAGCTGATCGCGCAGCCGCTGCGGTGCCGCATGGGTCAGCGCCAGCGTGTCCTGAAGTTGATCGCGAAAACCGTAGGCCCCGCCGGACTGGTAATAACCGCTGCGCGCCAGTAAGCGACTGGCCAGCGTCTGATAGAGCAGCCAGCCGTTGACCAGCAGATCAACCGCCGGTTCAGGCGTCTGAATCTGCACTTTCGTCAGCACGCTTTGCCAGTAGCGCTTGACCTTTGCCAGCTCATTGCTGGCCTGATCGACTGACAGCAGTTGCTGCATCAGCGCGCTGGCTGCCGTTTCATCCTCACCCACGCCAAGGGCAAAAACAAAGCTGCGGCTGTCACCGTCAATCAGCGTCGTCAGCGTTTGCAGGGCAGCACAGGGGTCCAGACCCGCGCCGGTATTGCCCGACAGGCCGCGAAAATTCATCATCGCTGGCTGCCGAGTGGTGCCGTTACGACCGAGGCACTCCAGCCGGTTGCCGCTATGCGCAATCTGTGTGCCGGTGACGGCGAAAAAGGCGGTACGCGCTGAACCCGCGCTGTGATAGAAGTTTTTAGCCAGCACCGCATTACCGCTAGCCAGCGTAGCGGCTGAAGTCACTACGTGCCGGGCCGAGCGACTCGCCAGCTCACCCAGAACCCATTCGACGTAGCCGGTGATCGACAAATTGCGTGTCCGTCCCGACTGATTACTCAGCGTCAGCAATGACAGCCTGACCGGTGCCAGTTCAGCCATGAATACCGTTAAGGTGCTGCTGATGCCCTGTTCCGTGTGGTCAAAACCGCTGTAGCCGAAGCCGTGTCGGGTCAGGTAATCCCCTTTTCCCCGGATCGGCAGCGGCGTGGGGGACCAGACATCGCCGCTCTCTTCATCACGTAAATAGAGCGCTTCACCACTGCTATCACTCACCGGATCGTTGTGCCACGGCGTCAGGCGATATTCGTGGGCGTTTTCATACCAGCTATAGGCCTGACCACTTTCAGAGATGACGCTGCCTGACTGGCTGTTAGCCAGCACGTTACTCCAGGGCGCAGGCGTCTGCTGCTGCCCGGAAAGAATAATGTGATATTCACGGCCATCGGCGCTAAAGCCGCCGTAACCGTTGAAAAATTGCAAACCCGCCGGGGCAAAATGCACCGCCGCCGGTTCAGGCGTTGGGCGGGTGGCGGTAAACGGATAAGCGGGCAGTGTGCGAGGCGGTTTCAACAGCACGCTGAGCTGGTCGGCCAGGCTGCCATCGCGGCCTTCCAGCACCACTGCCGCCACGCTCAGCAACAGCCGCAAATCTTCCGCGGAAAAACTTTCACTCTTCCGAATAAAGATACCGCCGGGCTTGTCGACCTGCTGACGCTCTTCTCCAGCCGGGATCAGGGTGGTGAGCTGGTTGTAGAGGTTCTGCTGATAGCCGCCCTGATCGCTGTTCATGATCACCAGATCGATCGTCAGGCCTTTCTGACGCCAGTACTGATGCGCCTGGATAACCGTGGTAACCAAATCAAGCTGATCGTTATTCCCGATACGTACCAGCAGAATCGGCAGATCGCCGGATATCGCATGACGCCATAAGGACTCCTGACCCAGCCGGTTCTGCATCAGGTTGTTAAGGTCGCCACGCATCCCGGCGCAAGGGAACAGCAGCGCACTGGCCAGCTGATTAAACAGGCCGGTATCTTCAGTGCGAATATTCAGCTGACGCAGGGCAACCTGACTGTGCGACCAGGCGAGCTCGAACACCCGATCGGCGCTGATATGGTTACGGTACTTCCCGATCAACGCAATCGAGGTGTCGCGCTGCGGCGTCACGCCATACAGCATATCGATGGTGACCGCTTCGCCAGCTTTGAGCGCGACGGTCTGGCGAATCGACAGCAGCGGGTCCAGTACCGCGCCCTGATGGCCGGTCAGCTCACCGCCAGGCTTCAGCGCCTGCGGGCTGGCGCGGCTATTGCCCCGTCCAAGAAACCGGGCCCGATCGGTTTCATAGGTGGTTTCACGGTCGGTATTGCCATGGATCGCCATCGCATGAAACATCCAGGCCGTCACTTCCTGCTCTTCGCGCGGCCGGCGATGCGCCAGAATCGCTTCCAGCCCAGGCAAAATTTCTGTCTGAACAAAAAGGTTACTGAAGGCGGGATGGGCCATATCGCTGGCGGCCGGTGCCAGCACCACTTCGGCATAGCTGGTGATATCGAACCGGCGCGGCTGACGGGAACGGTTGGTAACCGTTATCCGTCTGATCTCAACATCATCTTCCGGCGAGACCACAATATGGGTGTGGATGCTGAACGTGGTGCCCGCTGCGTCAAACTCAATGCCGGCATCATTGAACCGGGCCTTATAGCCGGGCCGTGCACTGCAGATCGGCTGATAACTGTGGCTGATGACGTCGGCGGAATGATGATCGGTGACGTAGCAGAAGGTGCCGTAGTGATTGCTGGTGCTGTCTGCCCGCCAGCGGGTCAGCGCCAGCCCCTTCCACAGGCTGTAGCCTGCACCGGAGTGGGTCACCATCAGATGATAGTTGGCGTTGGACAGCAGCTGAAGCTGTGGCTGACGCGGATCGGAACCGCTGAACTCACGCTGGTCGGGCACGCTCCGCTGCAGTTTGTTATCGACAGCTTCGTCAAAGCTGCGGCGCGGTGTATACAGCTCGATATCATCCGGCACGGTTTCCTGCAGCAGCAGGCGCGACGACTGAAACAGCGCGCTGGAGATGAAGCGGGCCACCATCGGCGCGCCCAGCAGCAGGTGCGACAGCGCCAGAAACCCCATCGCCTGATGATGGGCCATATAGGATTTGACCAGGGTAAATGGTTGACCGGGAGCCAGCCGGTCGGCGGTGAAATCCAGCGCCTCGTAATAGCCATATTCACCCCTGGCGCCCATCGCTTTCAGCCTGAGCAGGTTATCGGTTGCCTCC
The DNA here is from genome assembly GCF_054482835.1 of Pantoea sp. S-LA4. Taxonomy (NCBI): domain Bacteria; kingdom Pseudomonadati; phylum Pseudomonadota; class Gammaproteobacteria; order Enterobacterales; family Erwiniaceae; genus Pantoea; species Pantoea sp. S-LA4. Next base: position 109,920 of record NZ_JBTLRC010000004.1, read on the forward strand.
TGCGGCAGGACCATCAGCGCCAGCAGCGAGGCGTAAGGCGCAACCACCCGATCATCATTCAGACCGCGTTTTAACCCTAATTCTGGCGTGCCGAATGCCCGGTACTGATAGTTATGATTCACGTCAAAGGCGGCATATCCCGATTCCGACACGCCCCACGGCGTACCGGTAGCTTTCGCGGATCGGATCTGCTGCTTCACCGCCGATAACGCCATCTTTTCCAGCAGCGTATCGGGGTAGACCGGCATCACCAGATGCGGCATCAGATATTCAAACATCGAGCCGCTCCACGACATCACGGCGGGCTGATTATCCAGTCGGGTAAATAAGCGACCCAGCACAAACCAGCTTTTGGCGGGCAGCTGATTGGCGGAGATGGCGAAATAGTGGGTCAGCCGCACTTCTGACGGAAACAGGTCATATTTGCTGGCGTCGGGCAGACCGCTGTCAATGTTGTAGCCCACGCTGAGCAACGAGGTAGCCGGAAAATATAAGAAGCGGAAATCCATTCTGGCGTGATCGCTAAGGCGGCTGTCCAGCTCCAGCAGCGCGGCCATCCGCTCACGGGCGGCCCACACCACCGGATCGCTCTGTTGCCGGGTCAATCCAGGGCGATGCTGACGTAATTCAGCCAGCCACAACAGAGACGGCATCTCAGCGGGGAAGGGCGCCTGCGGAGAGACCCAACTGAAAAAGCGACGCCACTCCCCGGCCAGGTCATCCAGCTGCTGGTGGAGCAGGGCTGGCCAGTTGATGCGGCCTGTCGGCTGATGCTGCTGTTGTGCTTCAGCGCTCAGCGGCAGCAGTGCCTCCAGTCCGGATAACAGCTCCGCGGGTGATGCCTGTGCCATCGCCCGTAGCCGGGTGTCGATGTCAGCCAGCAGGTCGTGCTGGCGGGTGCCGGGCTGCGTCGGGATCAGCAACAGCGTATCACGCAGACCTTCCAGCATGCGCGACGGGGAGATCACCGGCTGGTATTTCCACTGCGCCAGTCCGGCCTGCAGCGTAACCAGGTGAGCCGCCATGTTGCCGCTGTCCACGCTGGAGACATAGCGCGGGTTGAGCGGCTGTAACGTCTGCGTGTCATACCAGTTATAAAGATGGCCCCGGAAATGCTCCATCCGATCAAGGGTATCGAGGGTAGCAAGCGATCGCCTGATCACCCGATCCTGACTGACGTAGCCAAAATCCCATGCGGTGAGGTTAGCCAGCAGCGACAGCCCGATATTGGTGGGTGAGGTGCGGTGCGCTATCCGCATCTGCGGGATTTCCTGCAGATTATCCGGTGGCAGATGGTTGTTTTCATCGCTGGCAAACTCACTGAACCAGGCCCAGGTTTCACGGGCGGTGCGGCGCAGAAAACCCTGTTGTGCGGCTGACAATGCGATCCGCGGCGGGGCAACCGGCTGGCTCATGCGGCTGAGCAGCGCCGGGGTCATTGCCCAGAGTAACGCCAGCGCCAGGGCTATATGGATCAACGCTGGCATCGACAGCCCGGTCAGTACCACCAGCGCCACGCCTGCCAGTGGGTTAATCCACATGCAGCGGTAAAAATGGCGTATATCATGGGCGGCCGAAGGGGATGCAGAGGCGCTCTTCCACTCGTTGAGGTAGCGATGGCTGATATTCAGCCGCCACAGGGTGACAACGATCGCTTTCAGCGACCAGTAACTTTCATGCGGCAGAACGGCCAGCGCCAGGCCGGCACGGGAGATACGGTTAAACGCATCGGTAAACAGGATCTGCAGATGCTGCCGCCAGCCGCGTTTTTTACTTTTTGTCACGCCATCAATAATCAGCGCTGGCACGCCAGGCAGCAGCAGAAACAGCATAATGCCAGCGGCCCAGAAGGCCGGATTCGGCACCAGGGTACAGAGCATAAACACCAGCGCCAGCAGGGCAGGTGCGACCAGGCTGCGGCGCAGGTTATCGATTAACTTCCAGCGGGAAAGCGGGCTGAGCGGATTTTTCTGCCGGTGACCATCTTCCAGCCGGACCTGCGGCCGCAGCCAGTTCAGCAGCTGCCAGTCACCTCTGACCCAGCGAAACCGCCGGGCGACATCACTCAGATAGTTCGTCGGGTACTGCTCATAGAGCACCACGTTACTTACCACCCCGGAGCGGGCGTAACAGCCTTCCAGCAGATCGTGACTCAGCACCAGGTTTTCCGGGCAGGTATTACGGGTGGCGCGCGAGAAGGCTGCCACATCGTAAATGCCCTTACCGACAAACGATCCTTCGCCAAACAGATCCTGATAAATATCTGAGGAGAGCGAGGAGTAAGCATCATTACCCGGCACGCTGCTGCACAACCTGGCATAGCGGCCCTGACCCTGAACCGGGATCTCCTCGGCCAGCCGGGGCTGAAGAATGGCATACCCCTCAACCACCCGACTGGACTGAGTGTCGAACACGGGCGCATTAAGCGGATGCGCCATCACGCCAATCAGTTTATGGGCGGTCTCGCGCGGCAGAATGGTGTCGCTGTCGAGCGTAATGACGTATCGGACGCCTTGCAGCTGTGCCTGGGACGCTCCCGCCGTCACGCTGAAGCTATTATCTTCTCCCTGCAGCCAGCGGTTGAGCGCATGGATTTTGCCGCGTTTGCGTTCATAGCCCATCCAGACGCCCTGCGAAATATTATGAGTACGATCGCGGTGCAGCAGTGAAAACAGCGCGCTATCTGCGGCACGGCCGCTGTAGCGGCGATTCAGCGCCTCGGTTTTCAGCACCGCATAGCGGATAAGCGCCTCATCATGAATATGATTCTGTTCCGCGCTGTCGGTGAAGTCGGTCAGTAAGGCAAAACGGATATTCGGTAAGGCGTTGCCGAGATAACAGATCTCCAGGGAGCGAAGCAGCGCGTCGGTGGCGGCGTTGCTGCTGAGTAAACAGGGGATCACCACCAGCGTCTGATGGTGCGGCGGTATCGCCTGAGCATAATCAAGACGCGGCAGCGGAAGCGGATGGCGGGTGCGGGTGGTGAGTTCGCTTAGCAGCTGTAACGCCAGCTGGCTGCTGACGATAAGGGTTGGCAGCACCAGCAGCCAGAGTAACGGCCCGATGCCAGCCTGCTGCGTGCTGACCAGCATCTCAGCGCTAAAGGCGATGGTTAGCAGCAGCAGGCTGCCCAGCCAGGAGAGTAAAGGCGTCTGGCTGAGATGCTGGCGGCTCTTATTCAGCCAGGTGACGTTGACCTGAAGCTGCTCTTCAAGCTGCAGATAGCCTTTATCCAGCAGGAAATAGCCGACATGCTGCTGACGCAGGGGACGTCCGGGCTGGTTAGCCAGATCCAGCACCGTCCGGGCCACCTCCCGCTCATCAAACCGACTGTGCCGGGCCAGACGCTCAATAACGTGACGGTAGTCATCACGACTGTCGAAGTGCATCAGAGGATAAGTCCCTGCCGGGTCCTGCTGAAGAATGCGTTCAACCAGGCTGACTGACTCAACAAAGGCCTGCCAGTCAATCTCGCCCAGCTGGCGCAGTCCAGTAATAGTGTTGCTCACCGACAGCTGACTCAATGCCAGCTGGCGGTTGAACTGTTCAATCACCTCTGACGTTTTCCGGCCGGTGCTTTCAAGCTGCTGCTCAACCCAGGTTAAGGCGAGCGTGTTGTTCTGACCACTCAACCGGCGTTCAAGCTCAGCCACGAAAGCGCCGGAAATCTGCGGGTTCTGACGGGCCATATCGGCGATAACGAGGATCACTTTTGCCGCATCTTTGGCTGCGGTGGCCAGTATATCGGTGATCCATTCTTCAGCTTTGTTGCGCTCCTGATGCACCCTGGCGACCTCCGCCGCAATCCGGGCCAGATTGTTGATCAGCGCAAAGCGCAACATGGCGGGCATCGCCCACAGTTCGCCGAGCAGCAGCGGAGTGACGCGCTGATAGGCGGCGATAAACGGCAGCAGCACGCTGGTTTCAAGCCGGCCATCGCTGTGCCTGATCATCTCCTCGGCGATCGCCTGGATGCGCAGGTAATGCGCCGATTGTTCCAGCATCGGCAATCCTTTACCGAACTTTGCCGGTAACAGGTGCCGCACCAGGCGGATTTGCTCTTCAATGATGTAAAAATTATCCAGCAGCCAGACGGCAGCCGGCGTCTGGCTGCGTTTGTCGCCCTCGCTCAGAATCGCCGCGCTCTGCGTCAGGGACAGCTCGTTATCAGCCAGCTGTTGCAGCAGCCGGTAGGACCATTTACCGCCCGACAGCTTGTGTGTTTTTGCTAATTTCTCGCCGTAGCTCTCCATTTGTTCAGCAGAAAAGAGTTCGGGCCGCTGGGCCTGATAAAGGCCTTCTGGCGGGAACAGCGGGAAATGATCGGAAGGTAATTCACTTTCCCGACTGAACCACGTCGACAGATTTATTTTCACATTCATTTCCTTGCGCTCGCGCAGCTGCTGGGTCTGGAAAAAAGAAAGGATGATAAAAAAGGAAGAGGGAGCCAGAGGTGAAAGCAGGTTCCGATAGGTTAACTATAGTCTTGTTTCGATCATTAACACCGATGTTAATAAAACAGAGGGGCTGTTGACGATAATCACCAAATATAAATAAAAAAATAAAAGAGAGGTTTCTTCGGGTTCTATCTTTATTTAACCAGCGATGGCTTATAGGAAAAGCTAATTATTTCGCCTTGTGCTACGCTGATCGCCCCACTTCAGAGGATACGGACATGACCTGGTTAAGCTTTCTTTTCGACGCGTTGCACCACAACGAAACGAATACCCAGTGCCCGGAGTGTAAGAAATTCTCCAGGCAGTTAATCGCGAAAAAGAACAAAGGCCAGGCTGTGCTGTGTCCGCACTGTAAGTCGCTTTTTATTATTTAAAACGCAGAGAAAAAAGTGACAGTTCCCTTAATCGGACGGCAACCCACTCTTGCCGTTCAGGTGGCTGAGGTGTTTGATTGCTTACCTGATATTTTATCATTTATATCAATCAGCTACGAATGGAAGGCTTCGGCCTGACTGACGCGACGGGTTAAATCTGAATCATAAAAATCGCGCATTAACGCTCATATTCAATGAAATAGCGGTCGGATTCACGCTTTTCCACGAACTCGAACGGAGAGGGCGTAATCACATGCTGGCCCGCACGCCAGACATCATTGATTCTGGCAATCGTGTCGCCTTCCCGTAGCGGAAAAGTTGTGCTGACGCGTAACACCGCAGTAGTGCCATTGTCAAAATCGACCTCGTACAGTGCAATATTACTGGCGGGTAGAATCGTTCTTGCATGAATTATTCTGCCGTGCAGTTCACTACATACTGATTTTTTCATGATAAACCTCTTATCTATTCATGTGCTTAATCCTCAGCAGGAAAATTTATTTCCTCTCTCCGTTGTTGTGACATCAATTAAGCGGGCTGATAGATAGTGATGCGTAACGATCAATATAGCTGTTCTGGCAAAAATAAATGAGAGCTTCAGCGTATGCGTAATGATTAAAAGAGGTGAATAAAAAAGCGGGCAGTTAAAATTAATGTGACCTATGCCCCAGACTGATGCAATAAACCGCTGGCGACGAATAAAATATGTCACGCATCAGGTTCAGCCTCTTCTGGCGCTGCAAATCAATCATCCATTCGCGGCAGCCGATCGGGCGTGGCAGGGCGTATCCGGTCAGGCGATTCATTCCGCAGAGGCGAGAATCAGCAGGCCGTGGCAGCGCTCCCGGTTCAGTAATGAGCCGGAGTGAACAGACAAACCGCCTGTTCACTCCGTGGTTTTAACCAGCGGGGAATGACTCAGCGATCGGCGTTTGCTCTTTGCTTTAGCGCATAAACCAGTACCACCGCGAAACAGATCATCGGCAGCGAGTAGGAGACGGCCGTGGTGTAACGATCGGCGATGGCACCCATCATATAGGGCATCACCGCGCCCCCGACAATCGCCATGATCATCACCGAACTGGCCCGTTTAGTTTGCTTGCCCATGTTCTTCACGCCCATGGCAAAAAGGGTCGGGAACATGATCGACATAAAGAAGAATATCGCCACCAGGGCAATCACCGAGACATTGTCGATACCGGCAACCACCACGCCGCATAACACAATATTGATGATGGCATAGGCCACCAGTAGCGTAGCCGGGCGGATAAAACCCATCAGCCAGGTACTGAAGAAGCGGCCGACCATAAAGCTGATCATGCCCACCGACAGCAGATAGGAGGCGTTCTGGTTCGACAGCGTATGCCAGTGTTCGGTGGTGTAATTGATAAAGAAAGCGCCAACGCCAACCTGGGCGGCGACATAAAAGAACTGGGCAATCACGCCGCCGGTAAAATGGCCATGCTGCCACAATCCTTTGGCGATACCCTGGTCTGCATCGCTGCTCTGCTCACGGATATCCGGCAGTTTCGTCCGTCCGAACAGGAAGGCTATCAGCAGCACTAAAAAGGCGATCGCGACGTAGGTGGTTTTCACCGAAGCGAGCCCGTCAGCGGTGGTGCTCTGAGTAGCGGAAAAGAACAGCGAGCCGCCAATCACCGGACCAATAAACTGCCCTAAGCCGTTAAACGATTGCGAGAGATTCAGACGGCGTTCTGCGCCAGCCGGATCGCCCAGTACCGTGGCAAAGGGGTTAGCGGCGGTTTCGAGACACCCCAGCCCGAGGGCAATCACAAACAGCGCGAACAAAAACAGGCTAAAACTGCCTGCCGAGGCGGCCGGGACAAACAGCAGTGCGCCCACCGCATACAAACATAAACCGACCAGGATGCCCGCCTTATAGCCAAAGCGATCCATAAAAAAACCGGCCGGCAGGGCAATGATGAAATAGGCACCAAAATAGGCGGCCTGTAACAGCCCGGACTGCGCCTTATTAACGTGTAATACCTCCTGGAAATGCTTATTCAGCACATCCAGCAGCCCGTAGGATAATCCCCACAGGAAAAACAGCGTGGTGACCAGAATAAACGCCAGACGGAACCCGGATGTGGTTTTGCGCTCCGCATAGGCGGGAGCCGCAGTTTTATTGGCGAACATGGTGTATTCCTCAGTATCTGGTGGTGCCTGCAGGAGTAGGGTCAGCTCGGATGGCTGGGTTTTTTTTATGTCAGATAACGTGAAAAACGGCTGCTCTCTGGAACAACGAGAGGCACTACGGCTGTTCTGTCAGTGAAAAAATGCGTGTCATTTCTACCCACTTTTGACCCGCGGGTGTCCAGGGTGTGGGGCGCTGATATTTCCACATCAGGGTTTCCCACTCGCAGATTTTCGGGTCCTCAAGGCTGCGGCGTTCGAATTGCGCGCGGTCAAAGTCGTCCGTGGTTTCTATCACCATCATCAGCCGGTTACCCAGCCGGTAAATCTCCATCTCTGCAATGCCGTAATGACGCAGGTGCGTGGTAATTTCCGGCCAGATTTGCTGGTGATAGCGTTGATACTCTTCGATAAGACGCGGATCGTCGCTGAGATCCAGCGCCTGGCAATAGCGCCGCGTCATGTCAGCGCCCGATCAAGATGGGTGTAACCGCCATCGACGGTCAGCCACTGACCTGTGGTGTGCGACGCCCGCGAAGAGAGCAGAAAGACCACCGTATTGGCGATCTCCTGCGGCGTGGTCATGCGCTGCCCAAGCGGAATATGCGAGGTGATTTGTTGCAGTTTCTCTTCGTGGTGATCGAAACTCTGAATCCAGCGCGCGTAGAGCGGCGTCATCACTTCAGCCGGGATAACCGCATTCACCCGGATACCCTCGTTCAGCAGGGCCGCCGCCCATTCACGGGTCAGCGCCAGAATGCCGCCCTTGGCCGAGGCATAGCCGCTGGTATTGCCCTGACCGGTTAACGCGGTTTTCGAACTGATATTGACGATTGCGCCCCGGCTGGCACGCAGCGCATTCAGGCACAGGTGCGCCATCAGGTAGTAGTGAATCAGATTCTGTTCGAGTGACTGCACAAAGGCGGCGCGTCCGGCATCCAGACCGACGTTGTCATTGGCACCGGCGTTGTTCACCAGGCCGTCAATGGCGGAATAACGGGTCAGGATCGTATCCAGCGCGGCCTTGCAGCTCGCTTCGTCACGCAGCTCGGCGAGCACGAAGCTGGCCTGCGGCGAGCATTGTTGCAGCTTATGCATCAGCTCATTCGCCGGTTCGGTATTGCTGACGATCACCGGGATGGCGCCTTCTTCGGCCAGCGTCAGCGAGATCGCCTCGCCGATGCCGGAACCGCCGCCGGTGACGATTACCACTTTATTTTGCAGATAGAGATTCATCGTGTGTTTCCTGTAATCGGTAAAGAGAGCAGGCATTGCCGCCATAAATGGCTGCCTGTTCGGCACCACTGAGTTTTGCTATGGCTGTTTGCCAGAGCTGCCAGGGATCGTCATCGGCACCGGCCAGCAGCGAAACCGGCCAGTCGGAACCGAACATCAGCCGTTCGCTGCCGAAAATCTCCAGTGCCACATCGAAATAAGGCAGCAGGTCGTCGGCGGAGAGGCCCGCCGGGCGTGGCTCAGTCAGCAGACCGGAGAGCTTGCAACTGACGTGTTTCAGCGCCTTCAGCGGCGCAACCTGCTGCTTCCAGTGGCGGGCTCCCCGTGTCAGATCGGGCTTGCCGAAGTGATCGAGCACCAGAAAATGCTGGTCATGGCGCTGCGCAAACTCAACGGCTTCGGCCAGATGGTGATGCGTCACCAGCAGTTCGTAGAGAAATTCCCGCTGCTGAAGCTGGCGAATCCCGGCATTAACGGCCGGATCGGCCAGCCACTGCGCCGGATAAGGCTCGTCCTGAACCGGGTGGCGAAAACCACGCAGCAGCGGATGGGCTAATGCGTCCAGCTGGCGCGGCAGATCGGCGTCACGCAGATCGATCCAGCCAGTCACCGCCGCGACAAAATCGGTCTGATCGGCCAAATCCAGCAGCCAGCGGGTCTCCTCCAGGCTGCATCGCGCCTGGACCAGGATGGTTTTCTGCACATCGTGGCGGCGCAGGATCGGCCGCAACCTCTGCGGCAGGAAATCCTGTTTCAGCACACCCATCTCATCGTTGATCCAGCGGTAATCCTGCGGCGTGTAGCGCCAGAAATGCTGGTGGCTGTCGACTCGCATCATCGGCATTCTCCTTTGCGGCTCAGGCGTGGTAGCGATATTTTTCGATGGACGCCTGATGCATTTCGATAGAGAAGCCGGGCGATTTGGGCGGCATGTAGGCTGCGCCGCGGATCTCACAGGGGTCGACAAAATGCTCGTGAAGGTGGTCAACGTATTCGATAACCCGGCCTTCATGCGTCCCGGCGATACAGAGATAATCGATCATCGAAAGATGCTGCACGTACTCGCACAACCCGACGCCGCCCGCGTGCGGGCAGACCGGCAGGTTGTATTTGGCCGCCATCAGCATCACCGCCAGCACTTCGTTAATGCCGCCCATGCGGCAGGCATCTATCTGCACCACATCAATCGCTTCACGCATGATGAACTGCTTAAACATGATGCGGTTCTGGCACATCTCGCCGGTGGCGATTTTGACCGGCGCAACACCCTGACGAATGGTGCGATGGCCTTCGATATCATCCGGGCTGGTCGGCTCTTCGATAAACCAGGGGTTGGCAAACGCCAGGGCGTTCACCCACGGAATGGCGTCGCGGGTTTCCCACACCTGGTTAGCGTCGATCATCAGCTTGCGGTCCGGACCGATCACTTCACGGGCAATACGCACCCGGCGAATGTCATCTTCCAGGTCACGTCCGACTTTCAGCTTGAGATAATCGAAGCCGGCATCGACCGCCTGCTGACACAAACGGCGCAGCTTGTCGTCGGGATAGCCCAGCCAGCCGGCCGAGGTGGTGTAGCACGGGTAACCTTCCGCCAGCAGTTTTTCAAGACGCTGTGCTTTGTTGTCACCACGCTGTTGCAGCAGCGTCAGCGCCTCCTGCGGGGTAATGCAGTCGGTGATGTAGCGAAAATCGATGCAGCGCACCAGCTCTTCCGGCGTCATATCCGCCACCAGCTGCCACACTGGTTTGCCGACCGCCTTACTCCATAAATCCCATACCGCATTGACCACGGCACCGGTCGCCAGATGGATAGCGCCTTTATCCGGCCCAATCCAGCGCAGCTGGCTGTCGCTGGTGAAATCCCGCCAGAATTTCCCCATATCGGCCGTCATATCCGCCAGTTGGCGACCGACGATCAGATGCTGCAGTGCGCCGATCGCGGCACAACAGATCTCATTACCGCGCCCGATGGTGAAGGTCAGGCCATGCCCTTGCAGGGCCGGATTGTCGGTGTCCAGAATCACATACGCCGCGGAGTAGTCGGGATCGGGATTCATCGCATCCGAGCCATCCATCGTCAGCGACGTCGGGAAGCGCACATCCTCTACACGTAAAGCCGTAATCGTCGTCATCAAAAATTCCTTCCGCTGTAATGGGGCTATGCCTGTACCGTCTTCTGACGCTGCTCACCCAGACCTTCAATCCCGAGGTGCATAACCTGACCGGCTTTCAGATAGAGCGGCGGTTTTTGTCCCAGACCGACGCCCGGCGGTGTGCCGGTCGAGATGATGTCGCCGGGTTGCAGGCTCATAAAGCGGCTGAGATAACTGATAATTTCAGGAATGCGGAAAATCATGGTGCGGGTATTGCCGTTCTGATAGCGCGTGCCATCCACTTCCAGCCACAGGTTCAGCTGATGCGGATCGGGGATTTCATCGGCGGTCACCAGCCACGGGCCAATCGGACCAAAGGTGTCGCAGCCTTTGCCCTTGTCCCAGGTGCCGCCGCGTTCAATCTGGAACTCCCGTTCAGAGACGTCGTTGATCACGCAGTAACCGGCGACGTGTGCCATGGCGTCGGCTTCGCTGATATAGCGGCCGCCGGTGCCAATCACCACGCCCAGCTCAACTTCCCAGTCGGTTTTCACTGAATCACGCGGGATTTCGACATCATCGTTCGGGCCGATAATGGCGCTGGTCCACTTGCTGAAGACCACCGGTTCTTTTGGGATTTCAGCCCCGGTTTCCGCCGCGTGATCGGCGTAGTTCAGGCCGATACAGATAAATTTCCCGCTTCTGGCCACGCATGCGCCCAGACGGGGTTCACCGCTCACCAGCGGCAGGCTGTGCGGATCGAGCTGGCGCAGTGCGTTGAGCGTGGCCGGTTGCAGGGCATCGCCGTCGATGTCGGTGACGTGAGCGCTGAGATCGCGCAGTTTTCCGTTGCTGTCCAGCAGGCCGGGGCGTTCAGAACCTGCATTGCCGTATCGTAGTAGTTTCATCGATCACTATCCTTCTGTGAAAAAGTCAGGGAAGCAGAGTGGCTGCGGGATCAGTTACTCCAGCCGCCGTCAATAATCTGCACCGTACCGGTGGTGTAGGAACTGGCATCAGAGGCGAGATAGAGCGCCAGCTGGGCGATCTCCTCAGTTTTACCAATACGGCCAATCGGCTGGCGGGAAACAAACGCCGCATAAACTTCCGCTTCGCTGCGTCCTTCAGCCAGGGCCTGAGCGGCAATGCGCTGGCGCAGGGAAGGTGACTCCACCGTGCCGGGGCAGATCGCATTACAGCGAATGCCGCGGGTGACGTAATCTGCCGCCACCGAACGGGTCAGGCCAATCACTGCCGCTTTGGACGCGCTGTAGGCAAAGCGGTTTGGCACCCCTTTGATGCTTGAAGCGACTGACGACATGTTGATCACCGAGCCGTGGTTGCGCTCCAGCATCGCTGGCAGGAAAGCGCGGATCATGCGGAACATCGCGGTGACATTGAGATCCAGCGCGAACTGCCATTCGCTTTCGCGGCAGCTGAGTATGTCGCCGCTGTGAACCACACCGGCGCAGTTAAACAGCACATCGAGCGGACCGGTGGTTTCTGCCAGCGCAGCGATCGCCTGGGGATCGGTGACGTCGAGGTGTTGCGCTGTGATACCCGGTATCTGCTGTAACGCGCTGATATTGATATCTGTGGCAATCACCTCTGCACCTTCGCGGGCAAACAGGGCGGCGGTGGTAAAACCGATGCCCTGTCCTGCGGCGGTAATCAGTACTTTTTTCCCTGCCAGGTTCATGGCAACTCCCACTAAAAGGGTTTTATAGGTCTAATGGTCAGGCCATTAGAGGCGAAAAAAATGCGTTAAAACCAGTGCTTTTTGCTAAGATGTCGCGCAAGCTTCTGCTTAAAACGCCATTTCGGTTAACCAATTTTTTACATGCATAAAACAAAGCAGCAAGATTTTTGTCTGGAAAATGCTAGCTGAATCACTTAATGAGAATTGACCTCAGGTGTCCGATGCCGATAAAAAGATTAGAAAACCCAAGGATTTACAGGCAGATAGCTGACCAGCTAAAAACATTAATTGATAATAACGAGTTTCCACCCGGCAGCCGGCTGCCAGCCGAACGTGAATTAGCCAGTCTGTTGCAGGTCAGCCGCGCGTCGGTGCGGGAAGCGCTGATTGCGCTTGAAGTGATTGGGCTGGTGGATGTGCGGGTCGGTAACGGCGTGATAGTGCGTCAGCCGCCAGCCTTACCGGCTTCGCCTTCGCAGGAACCGGTGATGTCGCAGGCGGGGCGCAATCAGTGGGCCGACGTTGATGATGAGCTGAACATCGAACTGGATTTTACCGCTGAGCTGCCGCCCTTTTCGCTGTTACAGACCCGCCGGTTGATCGAACCTGAAACCGCAGCCCTGGCGGCAAGAAACGCCACTGATGAAGAACTTGCTGCGATCAGGCAGGCATATGAGCAAAACTGCTACGATAATCGCAATGGCTCGGCGACCCATCCAGGCGATCGTCTGTTCCATATCCGCATTGCCCAGGCCAGCGGCAATCCAGCCTATGCGTTTATCATTGGGCACCTGCTGGGACACCGTTACGGCACCATGTTCCGCAGCCTGCAACTCCACTACACTCCCCAGGACATGCCGCACCGTTCTGAGATCGAACATCTCAGGATTCTGAATGCGCTGGAAGCGCGCGACAGCCGTGCCGCGAAGAAGGCGATGAAAGAGCATCTGGATGCGGTGATTAAGATTTTCGGTCAGGGGTAAAACAGCGGTCTTGCAGGTGTGACAGCGCGTGAGTGTTATCCGCGGTCTGCGGCAGAGCGGTTTTTGAAGCGGGATAATCAAGCCTGCCATCCCGCTGCATGAGCGCTTGCGGGCCAGCTTGCGCATTCAGGCTTTGCGCCGATCTGTCGGCGGCTCACGATTGACGTTGGGCTGTCGCAGCACTTCAGCGTCATGACTTTTTATCTGCGTTTGATCACCATCCGATACGATTAATCAAGGAACGGAGAGAATGCCAGACCGCAAAAAGATCCTGCTTACCGGTGCCAGTGGCCGCATTGGCCGCACCTGCTTCAGCGCCCTGAGTGAAGCCTATGATTTCATCCTGACCGATCTGAGGCTGCCGGAGGATGAAATCCCCTCGCCACATCGGTTTATCACCGCCGATCTTTCACAACCAGGCGCGGCGGCAACGCTGCTGGCCACCGCGCAGCCTGATGTAATCGTACATCTGGCCGGTATCCCGCATGCCGATGCCCCCTTTGAACAGCTGCTGCCTGCAAATATTGTTGCCGTAACCTGGCTGCTTGAAGCGGCAGCCGCCTCCACCTGTGGTCGTTTTGTTTTTGCCAGCAGCGCCCAGACCATTGAGGGTTATCCGATTGATGTGCAGATCCAGCCGGGAATGGCAGTGGCACCGGCTAATCTGTATGGCGTCACCAAGTGCTACGGCGAGGCGCTCTGTTCTTTTTATGCCAGCCAGCACCGCCTTTCCTGTGTTGCGCTCAGAATCGGGGCCTTTGAACCTAAACAGGCCGGCGTGCTGAAAAATGCCCGCGACTACAGCGCGTGGCTGAGCCCGCAGGATGCGGTCAGGCTGATAACCTGCGCGATTGAAGCGGAAAATATCGGCTTCTTTATCGGCTATGGAATTTCAGATAATCGGTTTAAGCGTTTTGACCTCACCGCGACCCGCGAGGTACTCGGTTATCAACCGATGGATGACGCCTTCCGGGAATTCGGCACGGCATCGCTTAACTTTTGACAGAATATTTCTCATAACGTCAAACTGTGATGAAATCGCCGGCCCTTGTCTCAGAGAAGGATGAACAGGCAGAGACGATATTCATGCAGGCAAGGCTCATGCACTTCAGGCTGCAGGACCCCAAAACGGCTACCTGAGGCCCACTACGGTTGTAACACCTCATCTTCATTATTTTAACTGATCATGAACATCCTTCATGTTCGGTGAAATTAAATCACTTTTCCTCAATCACCGTCTGAGGCATAAAGGATGCATTGCTAATATCAATTGATAATATGAAGATTCGCCAGCGCTGCTGAGTTTCTGTTCGCTCGCAACCGCGAATCTCATATTTTGTATCAGACGATCAGGGTGTCAGATTGCGATGAATAATGCCTTTACCTTTACTCTTAAAAGTCTGCGTTTCGACGAGAATTATAATCCGTCTGAAAATACGCGCATCACCACTAACTTTGCCAATTTAGCGCGGGGTGAAAAGCGTCAGGATAATTTACGCAATGCCCTGGTCATGATTAATAATCGTTTCAATTCGCTGGCGAACTGGGATAACCCGAAAGGTGACCGTTATTCTGTTGAACTGGAAATTATATCGGCAGAGTTATCGATCAATGCACAAGGCCGCAATGATGCCTTTCCGGTAATTGAAGTTTTAAAAACGCATATCATTGATCATCAGACCCAGCAGCGCATTGAAGGTATTGTCGGCAATAACTTCTCTTCGTATGTGCGCGATTATGATTTCAGCGTGGTGTTGCCGGCACACAATAAAAACAGAAGCGAATTTAGTACGCCGGAAAATTATGGTGTTCTGCATGGCAACATCTTCAAAAGTTTTGTTAACTCTGCGGCGTATAAAGAGAAATTCAGTAAGTCGCCGGTGATATGCCTGAGCGTCTCCAGTAAAAATACCTATCACCGGACCGGTAACCATCATCCGGTGCTGGGCGATGAATATGCCCAGAATGAAACCTCGCTGACCGATGATTATTTCGCGAAGATGGGGCTAAGGGCGCGTTATTTCATGCCGCGTAACAGCGTTGCACCGCTGGCTTTTTATTTCCAGGGTGACCTGCTGCACGATTACAGCAACCTCGAACTGATTAGCACCATCAGCACCATGGAAACGTTTCAGAAAATATACCGGCCTGAAATCTACAATGCCAATTCGGCGGCGGGAAATGTCTATCAACCCAGCCTGACGCATCAGGATTATTCATTAACACGAATTGTCTACGATCGAGAAGAGCGCAGTCAGCTGGCCGTTGAGCAGGGTAAGTTTACTGAAGAACTTTTCATTAAGCCCTGGCAGACGCTTCTTGAGCAATGGTTTGCCCAGCCCGTTGTTTGAACCAACCAAATATAAGGTTATTTATTATGAACACATTATTACCGACATCGACTGCTGGCAGTTTACCTAAACCTTCATGGCTGGCCCAACCCGAGACGCTGTGGTCGCCGTGGAAATTGCAGGGTGACGAATTAGCTGAGGGCAAACTTGATGCGCTGCGTATCAGCCTGGCCGATCAGCTGCACTCCGGTATCGATATTGTCAGTGATGGTGAGCAGACACGTCAGCATTTTGTCACCACTTTTATTGAACATCTCAGCGGTGTCGACTTTGAAAAACGTCAGATCGTAAAAATCCGCGATCGTTATGATGCGAGCGTGCCTTCCGTAGTCGGTGAGGTTGCCCGCCTGAAACCGGTATTTGTTGATGACGCCCGGTTTTTACGCCAGCTGACCAGCCAGCCGATCAAATGGGCGCTGCCCGGTCCGATGACAATGATTGATACGCTTTATGACGGTCACTACAAAAGTCGCGAAAAACTCGCCTGGGAATTTGCCAAAATTCTCAACCAGGAAGCCAGAGAGTTAGAGGCGGCCGGCGTCGATATCATCCAGTTTGATGAGCCCGCTTTTAACGTCTTCTTTGATGAAGTCAACGACTGGGGCATTGCCGCGTTAGAAAGAGCCGTTGAAGGGCTTAAATGTGAAACGGCTGTCCACATTTGTTATGGCTACGGGATTAAAGCCAACACCGACTGGAAGAAGACGCTCGGCACCGAGTGGCGGCAGTATGAAGAGGTGTTCCCTAAGCTGCAGAAATCGGCCATCGACATTATCTCGCTGGAGTGTCAGAACTCACGCGTGCCGATGGATCTGATTGAGCTGATCCGCGGCAAAAAGGTGATGGTGGGGGCGATTGACGTGGCAACCCACGCCGTTGAAACCGCCGAACAGGTCGCCGACACCCTACGTAAGGCGCTGCAATTCGTTGATGCCGATAAACTTTATCCGTCGACCAACTGCGGCATGGTGCCGTTATCCCGTCAGGTTGCCAGCGGCAAACTGGCCGCGTTAAGTGCCGGCGCGGATATCGTGCGTCGGGAAATCCTCGGCAAGTAATTCCCCTAAGCCAAAGCAGGCTCATGCGGCAATCCGCGTGAGCCTTTTTGTTTCTGTATTATTTTTATAATCAGAATGGCTACCACTCTTTCCATCCTGAATGACATTGTCGTCAGTTTAATGACAGGACTATAAGCGCTCTACTGGGCAAACCTGCGTTGTCCTTTTTCGGGATTAAAGTAAAGGCCCGCTTTAGCCCTGCAGCTCAGGATCACACCTTGTTTATTCTTTCTCTTGAGCAGGGGGAGTAAACCAATTTGGTTTTGTCACGATAACCGGCTGTTCGGGCTGGCTGATAAAATTCGGTGACATAATCTGAACACCAAATTCGTTAAACACATCCTGTATATGCCCATGGAGAAGACTTCTTACCCCAGCGAGTGACTCTCCCGGCCGGAGCCGGACCTGTAGCTCATACATCACATACCAGTCCTGAAGTGCCAGTTGCCGCACCAGCGGCGTGATATCGTGATTAATACCGGTGGTGCGGCTGGCAGCAAGCTCCAGCATCGCCTCAACCTGCCGCCACGGCGTGTCATAACCAATGGTGACGCTGGTCGTCATATTGACGCCTTCACCTTTTAGCGTCGCGCTGAGATTGACTATCCTGCCGCTAACCACCACGGCATTGGGAACCGTCACTTCATAATTCTCCCGGGTGAGAATTTTGGTGGCCAGCATGCCCACTTCACTGACCACGCCCTCATGATCGGCAATCCTGATCACTTCCCCTTTGCGCAATGCCCGCGAGTAGGTGAGCACCAGCCCGCTCATGGCATGGTTCATCACCCCAGCCGAGCCCAATGTCAGCATCAGGCCGAAGAATACGCTGATCCCTTTGAAGGCGAGCGAATTGGCACCCGGCAGGAAGGGATACGCCGCTGATAGCGCGAATAACCAGATGACGACGCTGATCAATTTACGCGTCACACCCACCGTATCCGGATGCAGGCCCGGCAGGTTTAAGTGTCCGGTCTCAACCCGCCTCAGCACCAGTCTGAGTAAGCGAGTCACCAGCGCCGTAATAAGGAAGATCACAACGACAATCAGTAAGCCTGGCAATGCGGAAAATATGGCCAGCCCCAGACGCTGTAGCAGACCTGCCGCATAACCTCCCAGCTCCATGCCCCAGATCCGCGTCCAGGGAAACAGCCGTAATACCCAGCTCACCCAGAGGTAAAATGCCATGAGGAAGGCCGCGGTAAGGACTATGACATAGAGCCGTAGCTCAATCGGACCAAGAAAGGCGCGCAGTGCGCCAGGGATGATGCTTTTCTGTTTTGTGCGTCGGACGGCATAGCGCTGCTTCAGCCAGCTATGGGAGCGCAGGGCAAACAGGACGAATGCGCACATCATAAGCACGCCCAACAGACTTTTACCCGCTGAGATCAGCAAATAACGCGATGAATACTGCTCAGACAATGATTGCCGAAGTGTGTCGAGTCGCAATCTGACACGTTCCGCCGCCTGCGCAAGCGTCAGGTCATCCCCTTCATCCAGATCGCCCTGCGCCAGCAGCATAAAGGGTTTTCCATTGACAGAAAAAAGCACGGCAGGCTGACCGTATCGAGTTATATCGTGCGTTTCGACCGGTTGGGCCAGATCGTTATCATTCAGTTTGCGCAGGGCTGTCACGATACGCTTAACGCGCTCTTCGGGCGTGGTAAGCCCAAATTTTGCCTGTAACATGACAACCGGCTGGTTAAGCAGCGACAACGTACGCGCGTGTTCCTGTGGGGAGGGCGACTGGCGTGGTTCCGCACCGATCGCATTTTGTAGAGTAAAAAGCATCAGGCAACAGCACAGCCATTTTACCGTATTGATCATTTTGCCTCCGAAAACCCTTCTTTGCCTGGCGGTAAAACAGTCCGTAAGGCAGCCACCAATGGGGATTACTGAAATTGCCAGGTATAGGAAATCAGAAAGCGTGTGTCGGGATCGTCCAGATAGATATTGTTATCCATAATCAAGGTCAGAAGGTTCACTGAACTCTGTTGATCAAAATGGTAACCTGCGCCGAATCCGCCAAAATAGCCCTGGTAATGGGTACCTTCCTCATTTCTGGAGCCGTAAAAGCCGGCGGCAAATCCAATCCGGCTCACGCTTACTGGTTATCCCGGAAGCGTGACTGCCCCGGTCTGTTTCCCTCATTCTGGACACTAAAGCTGGTTCAGGAAAATCTGGTAACGCGGCTGATTATTTTCCCTGAGCGCTTTTACAGCTGACAGTACGGCGGAATGATCATGAGTGCTGTTCAGGAAGCGGGTCCTTAGCTGTTCATCAGATAGAGACACAGGTAGCTGACACTTTTGTCGCAGTTCATCGGTGATCTTCTGCTGCCTCAGCGCAAACGTCAGATTTTCATAAGCGGAGTTAGCCAGTGCTGCCGTTTGCGACAGCAGCACTACCAGAATCGGTATCAGGTCTTTCATTGTTACCTCCCGGCCCGTTTTGGCGTTTAAACCCGGCGAAACCCCTTACTTATGGTTTTGATCCGCAGCACATTGGGCCGGGTCAAACACCGTTTTCCACTCTTTTTTCATATCAACAATCACCCAACCCTTCTGGGGTGCCAGTCTGAGTCCGCTGATCAACTTTCCGCTGGCGGGCGGATGCGCATCATAGGCATATTCGCGCGCGGCATCGGTGTGATGAACCAGTAAACCAAAGGTTTTATAGGCCGGATTAGCCGAGGTGTACTGCAGCATCGGCACATCGCCGTCACTGTTACCAAACGCGCCAACCGGACGCCGCCCCATAAACAGATGAATGGCGACCGGCTTCATCGCTTCGTCATCGTAGAAAGCACCGTTCATGGTTTTCCGCAGTTGCGTGCCATTATCGGTCAGGGAAAACTCACTTAGTGAAAAGGAGCCGATAACCTGTTCGGGTGGAATGCCATACATTTTTTCTGCCAGCACGCGCATAAAATCGATGCCACCGCCTGACACAATCCAGGTTTTGAAGCCGTTACTGCGCAGATAATCCAGCAGCTGGCGCATCGGCTGATAGCCAAGCTGGTCATATCGGCAACCGAAACGCACATGCTGATGACTCCCGACCCAGTTGCTGACCCGCTGACGGAATTCTTCGGTTGTCATACCGCTGTGCGTAAGGGTCATCAACTGTATCAGCCCCTTTTTGCCCGACTGCTTCACCGCGTTCAGGTCGTTGTTAATGACCGCCTGCACCAGGGCATCGTTATTCCATTCCGGGTGTTGCGGGGCGAGGCGTTTGATTTCATCCATCACAAACTGCAGCTGAAAGGTCAGCGGCGCTTCTGGCCACAATGTGCCGTCATTATCAAACACCACATAACGCTGACTGACTGGAATGAAATCTTTGCTATCCGACGAGGTGGTTTCCTTTACCCACGTTTCAATAGCCTGCTTTGAGTGACCCTCATTCCATGCGCTAAGCGGGTCCTCTGCCGCGAAAGCCGAACCGAGATGAGCCATCATCAGTAATGCCAGCAAGGGTTTCAATTTCATCATTTTTGCCTTTTGGTGGGAATGAGGTCGGGCAGCGGGACGATCCGCCAGTATTCTTGTGTACGCTGAACCAGCCTTTGCAGGCTCTGGATAATCCTGTGTCGGAAAAAGAAGCCTGCGAGCAGAAGCACCATTACCATCGCCGCGCCGGTCAGCCAGGGCATCCAGTTGATCGGGGCGCGGGCTTTCAACGCCTGTTCACTGCCCGCCGGACGCGCAGCGGCAAAGGTATAATGGGCACCGGGCAATTCAGCCAGCCGCCACTGGTGCTGGCGCGTATCCCACCAGCGCAAACGCAGCGGCGGGATCACCAGTTCACCGGCCTGAGATGGCAGATAACGCAAGCGTTCCTCACGCTGTGCGCCGACAATCTCATCCCGCCCCTGCGTCAGGTTGCTGTTTACCGGAGGCAGACGCTGCGCACCGGAGCCGGGAATGGCATACAGCAGTTGCGGAATTTGCACCGCAATCACATCGGTCGCGCGCAATGTCACGACCCGTTCTATCACGTCACCGACGTGTAACTGCTTATCCTCCTTTGCGCGGTAGATGTGCCATTGCTGCGAAAGTTCAAGCGTGCTGGCGGGTAAAAATCGGTCCGGCTGACGCACATCAGCGGGCCAGTTGACCGATTTCTCCAGCACCGGCAACGACACCGTTTTTGGTGGCTGATTCGCGGAGTTCATTACCACATCGGTGGCAGGGAAACGCAGTGTGCCCTGATCCCATGCCATTACCTGGCGTTCCATGCGGATGCCGCTCCAGCTGATACCTTCACTATTACGCGTCACCAGCTGATTGGGCAGCGGCGTGTTAAGCAGATTGCCGTTTTCAATTACCATCTCCGGCCATTGCGGCGGCGGATTAAACCAGCTATCGGTCCAGAAGGTCACGGCAAGGGTTACCGGCTGGCCCGGCACCAGTTGCCCGGGCGCCACCAGCTCACGCGTCATGGCCATTTCGGCCCGAACCGGCAGACTGAGCAGCAACAACAGACAAACGACAAGTCTCTTCATGGTGCCTCCGCCGGGGCTGAACGGTAGAGATTTTCCAGTAATCCGCCGGGTGACAGCGTGAGGTTGCTGTACCACTGTTCCGCCGAGGGTGCCGCCCCGGTGATGGGCTTCATATCCAGCTGGTTTACCCCCTGATCGGGTTTAAGATCGTGCTTAATAGCGTCAGGATCTTCATCCTTTTGCTCATGCTGATCGGCCTGACGATCGCGTTCTTTTTGCCGCAGTTGCATGAGGATACGCGCGATTTTTGCCCGGTTTTGCTGAGCCATCTCCCATTCAGGTCGTAAACTCAGCGCCTGATCATAACTGTTGAGTGCCTGCTGCCAGGATTTCTGTTGTGCATAACAGTTACCCATCCACAACAGGCTGTCCGCACTGGCCGGAACCTGTCGGAAAGCACCCAGAGCCTGGACATAATCTTCTGCGTAATAAAAGGCGATACCCCGCCGTAACGGGTCCTGAAAGCGCTGGGCAGCGGCCTGATAATCCCCGCGGTCAAACGCGAACTGACCCTGCACATCGGGGCGTATCCAGGCATCCAGCAGTGCCGCTGAACTGCCAGGTGACCAGGCGAGCAGCGGCAGCACCATCACCGTCAGGCAGAATAGCTGCTGTCGCCAGAGCAGCAGAAGCAGCAGCATCGGGATGATCAACAGATAGCCGCTGTTTTTCCACTGCAAGTCCTGTCGGCTATTCTGCTGCGCCGTCACACTCTGCTGGATATGATCGCTGACCGCGCGAAGGTCACCGTCATCGGCAGCGACCAGCGTTACCGGAATACCGCCATCACGGATTTGTTCGAATCGCGCGACATTGAGACGCGTATCAATCCCTTGCGCCGCCTGCGCTTCCGGCAGCCGTCCACCGTTTGCCGTGCCCGCGACCCAGATCTGTAGCGGCAACTTTTGCTGCCGCAGCCAGTCAGCGTCCTGCGCTGTAATATTGTCAGCCACCAGTATCAGCGCGCGCGGGGCTTCGGGCGAAGCCGGCAGGTTTTTCAGCGCCAGCCCTACAGCCTGTCTCAGTCCCGATCCTTCACCTTGTGGCACCAGCGTCGGCTGCTGAGCCGTCAGGAACAGATTATAAAAATCGGCATCACTGGTCAGCGGCGTGGTCAGCCAGGCATTCGCGCTGTAAACCACTAAACCAAAGTGGCTGCCGGGCATGTGTGCCATCAATGCGGCGATCTTCTGCTGCATGCGCTGATGGCGGTCAGGCGGCACATCCTGCGCCAGCATGCTGAGATCCTGCTGCATGATCACCATCACATTATTTTCGGGCGTGAATGCGGCGGGCAGGTCGCGTTGCCAGCTCGGACCGGCTAACGCCAGGATTCCCAAACCAAAAAACCACGGCAACACCTGACGCGCACGCACGCGTTGACCTTTAATCAGCGCCGCGGCAAAAGGTTTTTCCATGACACGATGCCAGGCACTGGCTGAGCGTTGCGCTAAAAAATAGAGTAGCGGACAGAGCAACAAACCCAGTAATCGCCAGGGATAGAGGAAGTGAAGATCACTCATGCGCGTCGCCTCTTCATCATCGTGCTGCCGATGGCAAACAGCAGTAACAGCAGCAGCGCAGCGGTCAACGGCCAGACGAACAGCGGCCGATGCCAGGATAAGCCCAGCGTTTTGACCTGTTCCGGCGTCTGAGCATCAATTTGCTGCCAGACCTGCGCCAGCGCATCGCGGTTCGTCGCTGCACGCCAGGCGTTACCGCCGGTGATACTGGCGATGTTGTCCAGCAGCGCCGTATCGACTTTATCTTCGCCGTGACTATTGACGTCACCAAAGGCGATGGTGTGCACCCTAACGTGATGCGTAGCGGCCAGCTGAGCCGCGAGCCTGGGCTCCAGTTGAGATGCAGTGTCATTGCCATCGGTCAGCAGAATCGCCATTTTGGACGCGTCAGCGTCAAGGCTCTGATCCAGTAGTTTGACCGCCACGCCCAGCGCATCACCCACTGCAGTCTGCTGCCCAATCATGCCCGGCGCGAGCTGGCTGATGCGTGCCTGCAGCGCCTGCTTGTCTTCGCTGATCGGCGCAAAAGGCCACGCCTGGCTGGCAAAAATCACCAGACCGATGCGATCGCTTTTGCGCTGGCTGATAAAGGTGCGCACCGTTTGCTGTACTGCCTGTAAACGCGTCTGTCCGTTCTGACCATCGTTTTTCTCCATCGATCCGGAGACATCCAGAATCAGTACGATATTGCGCATCGGTTTTATTATTGTTGTTGGCGGCAACAGATATTCGGGCCGGGCCAGTGCGACAATCATTAAGCACCAGACTGCCCAGAACAGCAGCCGGTGACGCCAGCTGGCCTGCGGTGCCGGGGCGGAAAGCTGCAGGGCTTCAGCCAGTTCGGGTAAAAAGGGCACCCGGACCTGTTCAGTCACCGGTTGCTTTGCTGGCAGCAGATAGTGGGTAAGCAGCGGTAAAAACAGCAGCACACCCGCCCACGGCCAGGCAAAATCGATCCGTGAGAAAAAGTCAGACATGAGGCAGCGTCTCCAGCCAGTGACGTAACTGCGTTGCGATACGCTGATTGATAGGGCTCTCCAGTTCATTGTCAGGCTGACAATAACGGCGACACAGCAGCGTGCGCAGCTCCTCGTCCAGCGGTGTCTGCGCCAGGATCTGTTCCGGCGACTGCCACTGGCTGACCCGGGCGCGCGGATGTTGCACCAGAAGCACCCGTTTAACCCATATTATCCAGCCATCCACCTGTTGCTGGGTCAGTTGCTTACGTGCTTCGCGCCGCCAGCGGTTGCGACGAAAACGCGCCAGCATGTTCAACAGGACAATGAAAATGATCAGCAACACTATTACGCCGAGCACCGTCCAGCCAGCGGGTAGCGGGAACCATGAGGCGGCGGCTGGCAGAGCAGGATGCGCCAGTTCCGGTGTGCTAAATCCTTTTGCCAGCATGCGCATCCTCCTGCTGTAGCTGTGGCAGCACGGCTTCACCCGTCACGATAGTTTTCACCGTGATCCCCACGCGCTGTAACCGGCGCTGCTGCTGCGACAGACGCCCGGTGACGCTTTGCTGAATGCGACGGCTGAGGTGGGGCGTCAGCGTCAGCGCGGTGCTTACGTCATGGTAATAAGCCGCCAGCTGACCGCGCGGCGGCAAACGGCGATGAAGATCGTCCAGGGTGACAAAGGCGGTAATGTCACAGCGGCGGCGCAGGTGAGCCAGCACCGCATCGCAGCGCGCATCCAGATCGTGAAAGTCACTGATGATCCCGAGCCAGCTTCCCGACGGCAGCAGGCGGACAATACGTTGCAGCGCCTCCGACAGCGAAACGGTTTGTTGAGGGTGTTGCGCATAATGGGCAGGAAGCTGCGCATTCAGCCGCTGGATGTCGGTAAGAATCGGCATCAGGCTGCGTTTTGGCGAGCGACAGGGATGCAGGACCAGCTCATCATCACCCAGTATCGCGCAGCCCAGCCGGTCACCATCATGCCAGCTTCGCCATGCCAACAACCCGGCAATGTTTCCCGCAGCCACCGATTTCATCTGAAAGCGGGTACCGAAGTACATCTCCAGACGCTGATCCACCAGGATGAAGACCGGTCGTTCGCGCTCCTCATTGTAGAGGCGAATCCAGGGTGAGCGCAGGCGTGCGGTGGCTTTCCAGTCAATCAGCCTGACGTCGTCACCCGGCTGGTAGCGGCGCAGACTGTCGAAGTTGAGGCCACGGCCTTGCTGGTGGGTGACGCGCTCCCCGGTTAACGCGCCAGGGGGAATTTGTCCCGGCGGATTATTCAGTCGCTGTGCGTCACCCGCCAGCGCCATCAGATCAGCCAGTTCAAGCGTCAGCGGTTGGGACATCACGCCACCACTGCGTCAAGGAGCATCGCGATCGCCTGATCGGCCGTGCAGTTATCAGCATTTGCCTGATAGCTCAGCAGCAGTCGATGGCGCAGCACGGCCGGTGCGATGCGTTGAATATCTTCGGGTAACACCGCATCACGTCCATCCAGCCATGCGCAGGCGCGGCCACAGCGATCCAGTGCCAGCGTACCGCGCGGGCTGATGCCGAGGCTGATATAACTGGCAAAAATGTCACTGACCTGGTCGGGATGACGGGTCATTTCCACCAGATTGACGATGTACTGTTCTACGGTTGGCGCTACGTATACCGTGGCAATTTCACGCCAGCAGTCAGCGATATCCAGCTGGCTGATCAGTAACAGCTCGGTTTCGGGTGTGGGATTGTCAGGCTGACTTTGCTGGTATTTTGCCTGTTGCTCAGCGCGCACCAGCTGCATCACTAACTGCTCATTTTCTTTCGAGGGATAATCGACAATCACCTTCATCAGAAAGCGATCAAGCTGGGCTTCAGGTAAGGGCCAGGTGCCTTCCTGATCGACCGGGTTTTGTGTCGCCAGCACCATAAATACGCCGGGCAGCGGCCAGGTGTTGCCCGCGACGGTCACGTGACGCTCTTCCATCGCCTCCAGCAGCGCTGACTGCACGCGGGCTGAGGCGCGGTTGATCTCATCGGCGAGGATAATATTGCCGAACACCGGACCAGGACGAAACCGAAATTGATCTTCTTCGCGCGTGGCATTTTGCTGATAGATTTCGCTGCCGGTAATGTCTGACGGCAGCAGATCAGGGGTGAACTGAATGCGGCGAAATTCGCCTTCGATATGGCGTGCCAGCTCACGCACCGCACGGGTTTTCGCCAGGCCTGGCAACCCTTCCAGCAGCACATGACCGTCACACAACAAGGCGACGATCAGCATTCGTACCAGCTCCTGCTGTCCGATGACCTGTTTATTCATACTGGCTTCCAGCGCCAGCAGCTTTTCACGATTTGTCATTATGCAGGTTCCACCGTCTGACGTTTCAGCAGCGTCGCGATGCCAACCAGCATCGGCTGCGCATAGCTAAAAAAGGCTTTGATGCCGGGACAGAGATAATTCATCCCCAGTTCACCTTCCTCGCTCCTGACGATGCGGTTTTTCGGGCATTCGCCGTAGCAGAGTTTCAGGTAGGGGCAGCGTTTGCAGGCAGCGGGCAGCGTATCGCGTTTACCCAGACCAAAAGCTTTTTGTCGCTCGGAAAAGGCCATGTGCGCCAGCTTCGTATTCTGTACATTGCCTAATTTATATTCGGGATAGACGTAGTGATCGCAGGAAAAGATGTCGCCGTTTTTTTCAATCGCCAGCCCTTTGCCGCAGAACTCTGACGTGATACAAATCTGCGCTGGCATGCCCATGGTCTGCGCCACTGCGGTTTCAAACAGGTTGACCTGAACGCGGCCTAAATCGTTGTTCACCCACTCCTCGAACACCGCAATCAGAAATCGGCCCCAGTCATCCGGATCAACTGACCAGTCGGTGACAATCGAGTCGAGATCGCCGGGTCTGGCGCGGCGGGTCCCGATAACCGGTATAGTGTCATCCCGCCAGAACTGCGGTGCCGTTTGTTTAAAATCGACCGGCTCAACGCAGGGATTGAACTGGATGTATGTCGCGCCCAGCTCACGGGTCAGAAAGCGATAAACCTCCAGCGGGAAGCGGGCATTGGTGCGGTTGACCGTCACCAGCGCATTAAATGGGACCTGATGCCGCTTCAGGGCAGCGACACCTTCCATCACCTTTTCAAACGTCGGTTTTCCGCTGCGGGTAACGCGGTAGCGGTCATGCAATTCAGCCGGGCCATCAATTGAAATGCCGACCAGGAAATTATGCTGACGCAGAAAGCGCGCCCAGTGGTCATTAATCAGAATACCGTTGGTCTGCAGATCGTTTTCAATGCGCTGACCTGGCTTCTGATATTTCTTTTGCAGGACGACAATCTTTTCAAAATATTCCAGTCCCATCAGGGTCGGTTCACCGCCCTGCCAGGAGAACACCACCTGTTCGCCATCCTGGCTGTCAATATACTGCCGGATGAAGGTTTCCAGCACCTCATCGCTCATCCCGCTCTGTCTGTCCTGCTCCAGAAGCTGCTCTTTGTGCAGGTAAAAACAGTAGTTACAGTCAATGTTGCAACGCGATCCGGTGGGTTTTGCCATCACGTGAAAACGGCGGGTGTAAGCCGGCCCTTTGCCACTGAACTTTTCCGCTGTCGGAAGCGGCTTAACCGGCAGAGTAGTGCTGTACTTCATGAACGCCTCCTGATAACCGGGTGAAGGATTTCACCCGGTAATGGGGTCAGAGCATCAGTTGGTAGCCGGACTGCCTTCCTCAATCAGTTTCGACACATCAGACACGGTGAATGAACCCGGTTTCTGACGTGGCGGAAACTCTTTGAAGCTCTGCAGCATTTCAGCAGCGTATTTTTGCGCACCGCCCAGCAGGAACAGACGATCGTAGAACCAGTGGTTGTAATCCATGCCATCGGTACCTTTTTCCAGCGGATCAATTTTCAGGTCAAAGATCAACGGTACACGCAGTTTCACGAATGGATATTTCCACACATCCATGCCTGAACGTTCCTGAATCATAAAGTGTGCTTTCCAGCGCCCGTAACGCATCGCCAGCAGATCGCCGTCATCACTCCAGTAGAAGAACTCTTTGCGCGGATCTTCCTGAGTTTTACCGGTAATGAAATCAAGCTGGTTATAGCCATCAAGATGCACTTTGTAGGTCATGGCACTGGTTTTATAGCCTTTCAGTAACTGCTGCTTGATGTCCGGCACGCCCGCTGCGGCCACCAGGGTCGGGAACCAGTCATTACTGCCGAAGATGTCGTTGATCAGGGTTCCGGGCTTGATATGTCCTGGCCATTTCACCATCGCCGGTACGCGGAAACCGCCTTCCCAGCCGGTATTTTTCTCACCGCGGAACGGGGTGATGCCGGCATCGGGCCAGGTCGCCGTCATCGGGCCGTTATCCGTGGTGTAAACCACAATGGTGTTGTCTTCTATGCCGAGATCTTTAATTTTCTTCAGCACTTCACCGATTATTTTGTCATGTTCCACCATGCCGTCTGCATAGTCACCCAATCCGGTTACGCCTTTATCAGCCGGTTTGATGTGAGTCTTGTTATGCATACGCGTGGTGTTGTACCAGGTGAAAAACGGCTTATTCGCCTTAACCTGTCTTTCCATAAAGTCATTGTTTGCCGCCAGTGTTTCCTCATCCACCGTTTCCATACGTTTGACATTCAGCGGGCCGGTATCCTCAATTTTCCCGTCGGCAGAAGACTTGATGACGCCACGCGGGCCAAACTGTTTTTTATATTCCGGATCTTTCGGATAATCCGGGTTCTCTGGTTCTTCTTCCGCGTTCAGATGGTAAAGATTCCCCATAAATTCATCGAACCCATGCGCGGTAGGAAGAAACTCGTTGCGATCGCCAAGGTGGTTCTTCCCGAACTGGCCGGTCGCATAACCCAGCTGCTTGAGAATACTGGCAATGGTGGGATCTTCTTTCTGCAACCCTTGTGGCGCGCCAGGCATACCGACTTTACTCATCCCGGTGCGGAAGGGCATCTGGCCAGTGATAAACGATGAGCGGCCAGCCGTGGAACTCTGTTCAGCATAATAAGAGGTAAATTTGGCACCTTCAGCCGCAATGCTGTCGATATTGGGCGTTTGATATCCCAGCATGCCCTGGTTGTAGGTACTGAGATTCCAGTAACCAATATCATCACCGAAGATAACCACGATATTGGGTTTCTGATTGTTTTGCTCCGGCGCCGTCGGGCTATTACTTGCCGGGGCTGCATAAGCGCTGGTTGCACAACAAGCAACAGACAACATTGAGGCGAGCAGCGATTTGCAAAATGGCACTTTTGACATTTCTGTGCTCCAGATAAGTGGGCTCTCATTGGAAAGGCATAGATTTCGCCCGTCCGTACAGATCGTAAAAATGATGTATTGTCCGGATGCCTCCTTGTTATGCCGGGTCAGAATGTCCGGCTGTAATTGATGCCAAAGAAATAGAGTGCTGGATTGTCATATCCCCCTTTAATTAGCGGCGATGAAACCTGTGACGAGTCAATATGGGCGTATTCAAAGGCGGCGCCGATACTGCTGGCAGGATCGAGCTGGTAACGTGCGCCCAGGCCCCAGCGCCAGGTATCGCCGGAAGGCATGGTCAGGGAGGTATCCTGCTGATTGCGGTAGAAGCTGCTGTCGAAGGCAACGCCGGTATTCAGCGTCCAGTCAGAAGTGAGTCTGAATTGAGTGCCGAGTGCGAGGTGCCAGGTATCACGCAGGCGTCCATTGTCGCCCACCTGGTTACCCGCCACGCTGATTTCACTGTTGCTGTAATCGCTCCAGTCCTACCATCCTGCATCACCCATTACTGCCCAGCGATCGTTCAGCTGATGAAACAGGCTCAGCATCATCTGCTGAGGCGTATTGACGGTGGCCGCGATCGGTAGTGTCCAGGATGGGGCGTTATTAAGCTGGTCTAACCGGACGGTGGTGTTAACGTTGAAATGATAATTTGTCCGGCTGGTATAGGTTAATCCGGCCCGCGTTTGCGGCGTAAACTGCCACAGCGCACCGATCTTCCCGTTGAGAGCCCAGTCGTGATCGGAGAGTTCGTCGCCACGGGCGCGCTTGATTTTTAGCAGGCCATAATTGATTCCGACACCGGCCCCGAGTGAAAAGGCATCGTTGAGTTGCCAGGCCAGCGCAGGCATCAGGGTTACCGCCAGTAGCGTACTGTCTTTGATCAAATTTTCCCCGGCCCAGTCACCAAAATGCAGACCCAGCCCGTAGTTGCCGTAAAAACCTACGCCGGCACTGAGGGTCGGCGATAGCCGCTGGGTGTAGAAAGCGCTACCACCGGGAAACCAGCCAATGACATTGCCGGGGCTTTTACCATTGAGAAGAGCATCATCGTCCAGATGATAAGGGGCATCGCCATACAGGGCCTGTGCACCCATCGTCAGCATTTTATCAGGCAGCATTGTCATGCCCGCAGGATTGGTAAACAGGGTGGAGGCATCCTGGGCGCGTGCCGCCTGACCTGCACCGGCCAGGCCTATATCATCAGTACCAATTTCATAAAGATAGAGTCCGCTTGCGCATGCTGACGAAACATTAAATAAAACGGCCAGGGCTATTATTTTGCGCATGAGTTTTCTCTTAAACAGGGTTAAGGACAGGTGAACACAGGCGTCATAAAATATTTCAGTGATCTATTGATCGCTGACATTTAAACGGCAAGTGGTCCTGTAAAAAATTCAATTAATCTCTGGCAGCAAAACAAAAAGACCCGGAAGGGGAAGGGCCTGGAACGTTTCAGATTCCAACATAGCCCAATGGCATAACGATTTTTATTAACACTTTGATGAATAAAGTAACTATTTTTTTTGAGTTATCAACCTAAAACTAACGGACCAGTGCAGCCGGTAACCATTTTTTTGATCCGATGCAAATTATCTCCATCTGGTTGTTTTCATTTAACTGAATATCTCTATCTATCTGTATCTACTTGACTTTTTGTTAGAGTGTGAAATCGCTGAAGCTGGAAATTTCCTAAAAAAACTTTCATATCAATACGTTAAGGTATTTTGCCGCGCGTTGGATTTTAGGATTTTCGCCATCATTGCGATGGATTCTCCATTAGTGAGACGCTTTAAGCAGGCTTGAGCCGTTTAATGACCTACATCTGAGGGATGTAAAGCAAAATAAATAAGGCAGTGCCAGCATTGAAAATAATTAATTTGCTTTTTCACACTATGCCGACTAATAAAGAGCGTCGCGATATTCCCTCCGCCCGAAGCCTGTATCACTGCCGACGCCATGAAAGACAGTAGTTAACTTCTGACCGCTTAATGAGCATGACAGGAGCATGGGCCAGACCTGCTTCTCAGCATTTGCACGCAAAATTGCAACTCTGGTTATTTCTCTCACCTCTGTACGTCAGCTTCCTTTTGCCAGCGCCCGCAATCATGCTTGAAAGGTGATGAGATTCCGGGATGGTGCCGGTGGCCCGTCATGTCGCCGCGGTAAACTGACCGCGTTAAGTGCGGGCGCGGACATCGTGCGTCGGGAAATCCTCGGCAAGTCATCCCCATCTGAACAGGCTCAGTCCGGACCGTTTAATCCGGCCGGTTTTCGGCGATCTTCCGGCCTGAGCTCAAGCGAAGCTGCGCCATTTTCAGCGGCGGTTAAACGGGTCTTCTGCAAAACGGATTGCTTTCACCAGCCGCCGCTTCAATCCCTGCTCACCATCGTCGTTATCGTAATCACTCAGCATGCAGAGATCGGAACACCGCATTTTGCTATCACTTACTTCAGCTTTTCCGTCCATTCTGTACAAAAATCCAGATAGGCTCGCACCAGGGTTGACGGATGTTTATGGCGGGCATAGACCAGATGCAGCGGGAGGCTTTGCGTGGCTATCCCCGGTAACAGCTCTATCAGTTCACCGCTTTCCAGCCAGGGCCGCACGGAAATGTTCAGCAGCTTTGCGACACCCATTCCCTGCAGCGCATAATGCAGTAATCCCTGTACATTATTGGTGGTAAAGAAGGGCGCGTATTTTACTTTTTCCGATCCCGCGTTCCATTCAAAAAAACCACGATTCAGCGTTTCCCACGCGGCAATCGGAAGCCGGACCATTTCTTCCAGCGTCTCAGGCGTACCGTGACGCGCCAGCAACGCTGGGCTGGCGACAAACACCGTTTCCATATTCATGACGGGTTTAGCGATCACCTCATCAGTTTTTAAATCGCCCATTCTCAGCGCCACATCGATGCCATCCTCGAACAAATCAACCACCCTTTCGCTGGAGTGACAGAACAGGGTGATATCAGGATAACGTTGCTGAAATGCGATCAGTAAATCCCACCAAAGCGAGAACTCAGGCGGAACAGAGAGGCGCAATTTGCCCTGTAGCGTGTGGGCAGAGGTGACAGACTTTTGCGCATCCTCCAGCAGTTCGACGCCCAGACGGGCCTGCTCGAAAAATTGCTGTCCCCGATGGGTGGGTTTAACCCCTTGTCGTGAGCGTTCCAGCAACTGGACATTCAGGGCCTGCTCAAGCTCATTAATTTTCCGGCTTAACGTGGAGATCGGTATCCCCATCCTGTCGCTGGCGGCAGAAAAGCTGCCGGCATTTACCACGGCAATGAACAATTTCGTTGCGTTGAAATCCATTGTTCTTTCCATATATGGGCATCAGGTTTCTATTTTTGGCGATTCCATTCCATTATGTAAAGCGTAACATTTTGCCTGTGTAATTTTTCTGCAGGAGCAAAAATGAATAACCGTGTCACTCAAATCCTGAATATTCGCTTTCCCCTTATTCAGGCACCGTTGTATTTCCTGACCAATGCGGAACTGGTTGCTGCGGTTTCCAATGCTGGCGGGCTGGGTACGCTCGGGCCACACGCCGGACAGGAAACCCTGCCGGGCTCGCGTTATGTGGCACTGGATCGCATGCGGGAAGAGATCAGAAAAGTTAAAAAGCTGACCAGCAAACCCTTTGCCACTACCGTGCTCAACGGCCCGGATATGGGGTTCTGGCGGCCCACCGCGGAAATGCTGGTTGAAGAAGGCGTGGAAGTGGTGCTGATCAATGAGCTGCTGGAAGCTGAAATTTTTGATTTCTTAAAAAGCCACGGCATTAAAATTCTTTATCGCGCGCTGACGCCCACGGTTGCAAATTCAAAAGAGGCCGAGCGATTAGGAGCGGACATCATCATCGCCACCGGCTTTGACGAAGGGGGCACCGTGCCGAGCCGGGTAATCGGGACCTTCAGCATCGTTCCGATGATCGCGGATAGCGTCAACGTTCCGGTCATCGCGGCGGGCGGTATTGGCGATGTCCGCGGCGTGCGTGCTGCACTGGCTCTTGGCGCGGAGGGTGTTTATGCGGGTAGCCTGTTTTTGACGGCGGAAGAGAATCCCGCCGCTGACAAGGTCAAACGCCTGATTGTCGACTCCACGGCGGAGGATTTGCTGCTGTTCCGCACGCTGCCAGCTTATTACCGTACCTTACCGACCGATCTGAGTCCTGCGCTGGCGGAACTGGACGCGCAGGGCACCGATCGTGAAGCCATGTTTAAGGCGATGAACGGTTACCACTCACTGTGGCAGGCCATGAGGCTTGGCAATTTTGACCAGGGCATCGTCTCCACCGGTACCGGTATTTCCGTGATCAAATCCATTCGTCCGGCGGCAGAGATTGTTTCTGACCTTATGCAGGATTTTAAACAGTCACAGCATTAAGGCTGCCGTTAACGCGAGCAGGTGAAGTCTGGGAGGATGAGGCGGCGGAGGGGGAAGCGGATGAGGTCCGCGGTCAGCGTTGAGGCGGGCTGATAAACCACGATTAATGCATTCAGCGCCATCCTGCGTCGCTAACTCTGCTGTGCCTGCCACCCGTCAGGACCGAGAGGATAAAAGGCAGAACTATTGCCTTTGGCACCACTCTTCACGGGTTATTTCCCACAGCTGATAATCAAGCAGACCTGCAACATACTCTTTTTTGCCGGTCTTAATGAGCCGCATCCCGGAATGACGTGAGATCATGACGGAACCTTCGTTTATCGCTGCTTTCGGCACACTCATCACCTCCCGGCCCAGTGTCTTGAACCAGAAATCGTTGACGGCCTGACAGGCTTCCGTCATAAAGCCATTCCTCTGCCATTCCGGCACCAGCCAGAAACCGCGGTTATCATTTTCGACATCACGCAACTCGATCAGGCCGATCAGTTCATCAGGATTTTCCCGACGCCGGAGGGTCCAGCTCCATCCCTGTCCCTGCGCGATGGCCGGTAAGGCCACATTGTCGACGTAATGCTGTGCGGCACCTTCAGGATAGGGCCAGGGCACCGCCGCGGTCAGATAGCGCACAATTTCCCACTGCGGGAAAACTGCCTGAATAGCCCCGGCGTCACTACGCTCAAGAGGTTTCAGGATCAGCCGGGTCGTTTCAATCAATGGCGTCATGCTTCCTCCTTCTGTTATTAAAAAAGATGCTGAGAGGGCAGTGCTCAGACGACGCAGAGTCAGGCGGAGCCATCTCATCTCCGCTCTGCTGCTGCGAAATGCGGACATAATTTCTGACTTGATGTACCCTGTTTAGCAGACTGGCCTGCTGATATCAAAGGCAGGATTATCACTACATCACAGGTAACATCGGCAATGGCACTGATCCCAAAAAACTATTCGCGGCTGGAAAGCGGCTACCGTGAAAAAGCATTGAAAATCTATCCGTGGGTGTGTGGACGCTGCTCACGGGAATTTGTCTATTCGAACCTGCGCGAATTAACGGTTCACCATATCGACCACGACCACACCAATAACCCGGAAGATGGCAGCAACTGGGAGTTATTGTGCCTTTATTGTCACGACCATGAGCACTCTAAATACACCGAAGCCGATCTTTACGGTACCCGGGTGGTGGCAGGTGAAGATGCACAGGATGACGTCGGCGCAGCCACTTACAACCCGTTCGCCGATTTAAAGTCGATGCTGACGAAAAAGAAATAACAGCCGTAAGGGCATCGCTGGCGGATAACGGGTGTCAGCGCTGCGAAGAGGTAATAAACGAGACAGATCGCTGTGCGTTATAAGCAGAACACGTTCGGCCTGCTCAGTAAAAATAGCGCCGCCGATAGCTGCCTGGTTTGAGTGAGCGGATGCGGCATATTCCCCGGAGATAAGCATAAGCGGGTCTGAGCGGCGGGTTATTTCCGGCTCACAGCCGTTTTTCTCAATCAGCGAAGGCAAGTCGGCCTGTCACCCCTCCCTGAGCCGTTTTGCCTCCACGCGCGGATGATCCACTCCGACGCTAACAGGACGGTAGCGCTCCGGCCGCAATGAAAAAGATGCCGCATCGGCCTGGCATGAAGGTCTGCGCCGGCAGCGATCAAATCATCGGCTGGCCTAAATCTGCTCATCGACAAATATCGCCCATAACTCCTCTACCGCCCGCGACATCCTGGCCGCTGGCCGGAACAGCCGGATATCAATCGGCAACCAGAGAGCGCTCTCTTTCTCCGCCGCAACGGCGAGATTGCCGGCATCCACATCCGGTGCTGCCAGCGTTTCCGGCAGCCAGGCGATGCCATCTCCCGCCCGGACCATCGCCAGTAATGTCGCGGCAAGATCGGCGGTAAACGCGATATCCATGCCTCGTCTGGCCCGGTTTACCTGTGAGGTATTGGACAGGATCCGGCCAAGGCCGGACTCCGCCGAGTAGGTCAGGAACGGATACTTTTTCCCGCCCGAAGCCTGCCAGAGCGGCTGCCGGGTGAGGGGATCGCATTTTGAATAGGGGAGCAGGGTTTCCCGTCCCAGCCGGACGCTCAGGTATTTCGACTGATCGAGGTTGATGTGCATATGAGGATGGTAATAGCAGAGCAGAAACTGCGCGTCTCCTTTTTCTATCATCCGCTCACAGGCGCTCAGCGTGTCAGATAACAGGCGAAAGGAGCCGAAGCGGGCAATCTTCTCATTGTTACGCATCAGCGCCGGAAAAAATGAAAATGACAGGGAGTGCGTCGCGGAAAAAACCACGTCCGGTCGGGTTTCACCTGCCGCCTCAATGGTTTCGCTTCTCAGGGTATAAAGCGCGCGAATCAGTTCCGGGATCTGCGTGACGAAAATCTCGCCAGCACGCGTCAGGCTGACGCCACGCCGGTTTCTCTCAAAAATCGGCGTGCCAAGCCACTCTTCCAGCGAAGCAATCCTGCGGCTGAATGCTGGCTGCGTCACATATCGTGAAGCGGCCGCGCGGGAGAAATTCAGCGTCTGCGCCAGTGCAACGCAGTCTTCAAGCCAGGTTAACTCAAGATGATGCCGATTTTGCATTACAGCCTGCCTCTTTGGCATTAGAACGAAAGCCCGTTACTGCTTAGGATGAGTTCAGACAAGACACTGACGTCCCTGAACGTGACGCTGATGCATTATGCCAATAAACAACCGGCATGAGCCAGCATTGACTGCAGGTCGTCGTGCGTAATGATCGTTGACGAAAATTGCCGGAGAAAATATGCGTATTCTGGATGTAGTAGAAATCACCCAACCCATTGCCTCACCGATTCGTAATGCCTATATCGACTTCAGCAAAATGACGGCCAGCCTGGTTGCCGTGGTGACTGATGTCGAAGTCGACGGCCGTCGCATAGTGGGATATGGCTTTAACTCTAATGGCCGTTACGGTCAGGGTGGCCTGATCCGTGAGCGCTTCCGCAATCGTATTCTGGAAGCGGAGCAGGAAAGCCTGCTGAATGCCAAAGGCGACAACCTGGACCCGCATAAAATCTGGGACGTCATGATGAGCAACGAGAAGCCGGGCGGTCATGGCGAGCGTTCCGTCGCCGTGGGCACACTGGACATGGCGATCTGGGATGCCACGGCAAAAATCGCCAACAAGCCGTTGTTTCGCCTGCTGGCAGAAATGAAAGGGGTGGAAGCCAACCCGCGCGTATTTGTCTATGCGGCTGGCGGTTACTATTATCCCGGCAAGGATATGAGCGCCCTGCGGCAGGAGATGCGCGGCTACCTGAATCGCGGCTATAACGTGGTAAAAATGAAGATCGGCGGTGCCTCGCTGGACGAAGATCGCCGTCGTATTGAAGCGGTGCTGGACGAAATCGGCAGCGAAGCGCGTCTCGCGGTGGATGCCAATGGTCGTTTCGATCTGGAAACCGCTATCGCCTACGCCAGAATGCTGCGGGAATATCCGCTCTTCTGGTATGAAGAAGCGGGCGATCCGCTGGATTATGCTCTGCAGGCGTCGCTGTCAGAATTTTATCCAGGCCCGATGGCGACCGGTGAAAACCTGTTCTCCCATCAGGATGCGCGTAACCTGCTGCGCTACGGCGGTATGCGGCCGGATCGCGATTATCTGCAGTTTGACTGTGCGCTCTCTTATGGCCTGGTCGAATATCTGCGCACTCTGGACGTGCTGCAACAGTTTGGCTGGTCACCCTCACGCTGTATCCCACACGGCGGTCATCAGATGTCGCTGAACATCGCTGCGGGTCTTGGCCTGGGCGGTAATGAAAGCTATCCGGATCTGTTCCAGCCCTACGGCGGCTTCCCGGACTCGGTGAAGGTGGAAGAGGGGCACATTATTATGCCTGAACTGCCGGGTATCGGGTTTGAAGGTAAATCGGATCTGATTAAAGAGATGCGGGCGCTGGCTGAATAAGTCCCGATATCGCTGTGGTGATGCCGGATACGCCCCTTTATTCTGAAAGGGGCGTTGCGTAAATAAGCGATATATCCCGGCGGGTATGACATTCTCCTGAATCGCTTTCTTTACCAGAACAAATATTATCTTGCTGCGATCGTGACGAGTATTTGCTGTGCGCTGTTTATTCTCGGCGGGGAATTATCGACACGGAAAAGAATAAATTACGTTCTATTTATAATTAACTGAATATAAATCGCTTTTATTACTATCTGGCGGGCGATTCAGGCGACATCGACCGGCCTGGGTTGCATAACCCGCCATAAAATAATCATACAAAAAATAAACTTGCTGTTATTTAAAAAGGATAACTAATCACCTTTTCCTCTCCCCTACATCTGCTCCAGACGAGGACATTAACATGAGTGATAATGCTTTTAAGGATAATGCACTTATCGGAAAGAAACGCTGGACAATAATATTACCCGCCGTATTTATCATGTACACCATATCGTTTTTTGACCGTGTCAATATCGGCATGGCGCTGCCGCATATTACCGCTGAAATGGGGCTGAGCGCCGTTGAAGCGGGCTGGCTGGGCGGTGCTTTTGCGTGGGGCTATGTGGCGACGCAGTTTACTGCGGGCTGGCTGGCGCTGCGCTTTGGCTCGCGACGCGTCATCGGTATCAGCCTGTTCCTTTTTGGTGCCTGTGCCATGCTGACCGGGCTGACGCGTAACTTCAGTGAACTTGTGGCGATTCGCTTTTTGCTGGGCGTGACGGAAGGCCCCATTCAGGCAGCAACGGCGATGTTCCTGGCTCAGTGGTTTATCAAGCGGGAACGTGGACGTGCTTTTGGTATCTGGAACCTTAGTCTGGGCGCGGGCGCCTTTCTGGCCGGTCCGATTTCCGGCTGGATCCTGGCACACCATAACTGGCGCGTAATGATGATTATTGAAGGCGTGCCCGCCTGGCTGTTCTGCCTCATCTGGTTTTATCTGGTGCCTAAAAGTATCCAGGCCGCACGCTGGCTCAGCAGTGAAGATCGGGATCAATTGCAGAAAACGCTGGCGGCGGAGCAGTCAGATTATGTGCAGGAGAAATCTGATCCCTGGTGGACCATCCTGAAAATACCGGCGCTCTGGCTGATGCTGATTGGCTATTCGCTGCACAGTATGCTGGCGTACGGCTTTACGCTCTGGCTGCCCACGGCCCTGAAAGGTTACGGCACGCTGAGTGAATTTATGGTCGGCTTAATCAGTGGCCTGCCGTTCCTGATGACCATGGTTGGCATCTGGTATATCACCCGCCGTTCAGACCGCTATAACCAGGAACGGCGACTGCACGCCGCCATCCCAACCGTATTGTGTGGTATCGCCTTATCAGCCGCGGCGTTTGTTCCGCTCTCTTACTACTGGTTGCAGATTGCGCTGTTCCTGTTTGTCGGACTGACCATGAAGATGCTGGTGCCGCTGGTTTACGTGCGGCTGACGGAAATCCTGCCTACCCGCAAAGCGGTGCCTGCGGTGGCGTTTGTCGGAGGATGCAGTAATTTTATCGGCCAGTTTGGCGGGCCGCTGGTCGCCGGATATCTTAAACATCTGGGCGGCGGAAGCGACATGACGCTGGCCTGGGGCGTGATGGGGCTGTTCTCCATCGTCGGCGGG
Organism: Pantoea sp. S-LA4; assembly: GCF_054482835.1. NCBI lineage: Bacteria > Pseudomonadati > Pseudomonadota > Gammaproteobacteria > Enterobacterales > Erwiniaceae > Pantoea > Pantoea sp. S-LA4. The sequence continues at coordinate 148,574 of NZ_JBTLRC010000004.1, forward strand.
GTACTGTTTGCGCTGGCGGTAGGCCGTGGCGAAAAGGTACGGGATGTCAGACAGGCGTTTCGCCTGACACCACGCCGTGCGCTTTCAGCCAGGGATTAACGCATAACGGCAGCAAACAGGGCGGAGCTGTCGAAGGCTGCGAAAAAACGAGTGAGCAGTTGTGTTTGATGTCAACCAGAGAGGGTGTTTCAAAGACGTGAAGTGGTTGGGGTGTTGAACGTCCGCTATGAGCGATGAGCGGACGTTAATTTTAAAACTTTTAAGATCTACCCGCCGTGTTAACTGGGCATATTGATCATTGCGATAAGACAGCGAACCACTACCTCTGGAGTTTTATAGACATTTCCATGCAGCGCAGTTCAGCCTGCGCCAGGGCAGATGAATACATACTTTCCTGCAAAAGGTTTGAAACCATGCTTCTCATAAAAAGGCTGGGCATTAGGGGTTGAGGACAAAGTCAATTGCTCGAATCCACGTTCACGAGCTTCACTTTTGATGGCTTCAATAATCTGGCTACCTAACCCTTTACCTGTATATTGAGGTAACGTAAATACAGCCTCAACACTGCCTGAAGACAGATCAAGAAAGCCTGTAGCTCCCAGCCTGCCATCAGTGACATCAACAACGAAAAAAGGATTCGCTACAATGACGTTTCTGTAGCTTTCAGGCATATTTCCGGTGTCCAGGCTGCAATAACCGCATCATCATAACTGTTCTTACATCCGTAACGTATAGCCTGATTTCGAATGTTCCAGCATTCCTCTGCCTCCACAGGCACAGCAAGTCTGATCTTCATAGCTTTTCCTTGTACTTTTATTCTGCGAACCCCTTACATCTACCATAAAAGTTCTAAAGCATATCCATCGAATTTGAGTAAGGCGACAACGTCCGCTTCTGGCACATAGCGGACGAACTAATTGAGTTGGAGGTCCGCTGTGAGCGAAAAGCGGACATTGAGCGATTACACCGTCCCGTCATAAACGTTCGGTCATATTGCAGGAACAGAAAATGAAATTGGCCTAATATATGCACTTTTTCGAATATATAGTTGATCGTCAATCTTTACACAGCGATACTGCTTGTTGCTTCATACCTAGGAGTTGTCATGGTTCAGCTTAATCCTCTTCAGCTTTTCAAAGCGTTGTCTGACGAAACACGACTCAGTCTTGTGCTGTTACTGCGGGAAAAGGGAGAGCTTTGCGTCTGTGAACTCACATCCATTCTCAGGGAAGCTCAGCCAAAAATTTCCCGCCATCTTGCATTACTCCGAGACAGCGGCCTGCTTATCGACAGGCGTGACGGCAAATGGATTCATTACCGGCTATCACCACACATGCCCGCCTGGGCTGCAGTTGTAATTGAACAGGCTTATCTGTGTAAGCGGGATGACATTCTGCATCTCAGCCAGCAGGCTGAACGGGACAACGCAACGACTAACGGCAAGCCTGTTTGCATTTAAAATTTGACCATACATATATGAATTTTCGCATATATATTCTTGAGTTCGCTGTGCCCATTCTGACAGGTGCAGTATCAGAGGAGATAGTATGTTTCTGGCGGGTGCGATTTTTATTCTGACGCTGGTACTGGTTATCTGGCAGCCGAAAGGACTCAGTATTGGCTGGAGTGCCGTTATCGGGGCCGCGCTGGCTTTGCTGACCGGCGTGGTGCATATCGGTGATATTCCGGTTGTCTGGCAGATTGTCTGGAACGCCACGGCCACGTTTATTGCTGTGATCATCATCAGCCTGCTGTTGGATGAGTCCGGCTTTTTTGAATGGGCCGCGCTGCACGTTTCCCGCTGGGGAGGCGGCAGGGGCCGGCTGCTGTTCACGTATATCGTTCTGCTGGGTGCGGCAGTGGCGGCGCTGTTTGCCAATGACGGAGCTGCGCTAATTCTGACTCCGATCGTTATCGCCATGCTGCTGGCGCTGGGCTTCAGCCCCGGGGCCACGCTGGCGTTTGTGATGGCGGCCGGCTTTATCGCCGATACCTCCAGCCTGCCGCTCATCGTGTCAAACCTGGTCAACATCGTCACGGCAGACTTCTTTAAACTGGGTTTCAGCGAGTATGCCTCGGTGATGGTGCCGGTGAATATCGCGTCCGTGGCCGCCACGCTGGTGATGCTGCACCTGTTTTTCCGCAGGGACATCCCGGCCACTTACGACCTAGCGAAGCTGAAGGCGCCGCGTGAGGCCATTCGCGATGCGCGTACCTTTAAAACCGGCTGGATTGTTCTCATCCTGCTGCTGATCGGCTTCTTTGCCCTCGAACCACTCGGCGTGCCGGTCAGCCTTGTGGCCGCGGTGGCGGCGCTTATTCTCTGGCTGGTAGCCCGGAAAGGCAATGTGATTGATACCGGAAAGGTACTAAAAGGTGCGCCCTGGCAGATCGTTATCTTCTCGCTGGGCATGTACCTGGTGGTATACGGACTACGCAATGCTGGGCTGACTGATTACCTTTCTGCCGCCCTGAACCGGTTTGCAGAGCATGGCGTCTGGGGCGCAACGCTCGGCACCGGCTTTCTGACGGCGGCGCTTTCATCAGTCATGAACAACATGCCTACCGTGCTGGTTGGCGCGCTCTCCATTGACGGCAGCACCGCTCAGGGCGTGGTGAAGGAGGCGATGATTTACGCCAACATCATCGGCTGCGACCTCGGTCCGAAAATCACTCCTATCGGCAGCCTCGCTACCCTGCTGTGGCTGCACGTCCTGGCACAGAAAAATATTACCGTCAGCTGGGGCTACTACTTCCGCGTGGGCATCGTGATGACCCTGCCGGTACTGTTTGTGACGCTGGCTGCTCTGGCCCTGCGCCTGTCTGTTTAACCTTAATCCCGGTGCTGTGCCTGTGCAGCGCCTTTATGGAGTAACGCTCATGACTGACATTACCATTTACCACAATCCGGCCTGCGGGACGTCCCGCAATACCCTGACGCTTATCCGCAACAGCGGCACCGAGCCCACGGTGATTCTGTATCTGGAAACTCCGCCGTCGCGCGACGAGCTGAAAAAGCTGATTGCGGACATGGGCATTAGCGTGCGTGCCCTGCTGCGTAAAAATACCGATCCCTACGAGCAGCTCGGCCTGGCTGAAGACCGGTTCAGCGATGAAGAACTGCTCGATGCTATGCTGGCTCATCCGATCCTCATTAATCGTCCGGTGGTGGTGACGCCGCTGGGAACGAAGCTCTGCCGCCCCTCCGAAGTGGTTCTGGACATACTGCCGGACCCGCAGAAGGGAGCGTTTACCAAAGAGGACGGCGAAGCAGTCATTGATGAGCAAGGGAATCGCGTCACCCACTGATGTTTCCCTTGGCTGTGACAGGGAAAATGTGCAAAAGCCGGCAGATGCCGGCTTTTTTATATGCTGCGCTGGTTGACCCGCTCTGAGAGCTGCGCAGCGCTTTCTTTCCTTTCGCTGTAGCGATCGGTCAGGTAATTACTGCGTCCGCGCGTCAGTAGGGTGAATTTCATCAGCTCCTCCATTACATCAACAATGCGATCATAATAGGGAGAAGGCTTCATGCGACCGTCTTCCTCAAACTCAGCCCAGGCTTTTGCCACAGATGACTGATTCGGGATAGTGATCATACGCATCCAGCGGCCGAGGATTCGCATCTGGTTGACGACATTAAATGACTGCGAGCCGCCACTGACCTGCATGACGGCGAGAGTTTTTCCCTGAGAAGGCCGGACGGCTCCGGACGTCAGGGGTATCCAGTCGATCTGGGCCTTCATGATACCGGTCATGGCGCCGTGACGTTCCGGCGAGCACCAGACCATACCTTCCGACCAGAGAACCAGCTCGCGCAGTTCCACAACTTTCGGATGTGTTTCCGGGGCATCATCAGGCAGCGGCAAACCGGACGGATTAAAAATTTTCACCTCTGCGCCCATTCCCATCAGTACCCGGGCGGCTTCTTCCGTCGTCAGCCGGCTGTAAGAACGTTCCCGCAACGAGCCGTAAAGCATCAGAATACGGGGCGGATGTGCTACTTCTCTGGGACGCAGTTTCTCTTCCGTCATCGGCGCGTCCAGAAGTGTGGGGTCAATGTTTTTCAGGGTATCGTTCATGTTTTCCATAATGAGGCCTCTTCATGAGTCGTCGCGGATGACAGGCTGCCACTGCCGCCTGCGCAGCATTCTTCTGTCAGAAAGGCCATCAGCTGTTCAAGCTGCGCATAGCACGGTCTGCAAAACAGGGTGCGGCTCTGCCGTTCCTGGCTAATCAGGCCGGCGGACATAAGCGCAGAAAGGTGATGACTGAGCGTGGACGCCGGAATGCCGAGGCGCTTCTGCAGTTCGCCGACTGGCAGGCCATCATGGCCCGCCTTAACCAGCTCCCGATAAATGCCCAGGCGCGTCGGGTGTCCTAATTCTCGCAGTGCGTTTGCTGCTGTGTTTAAATCCATACATCCTCCATAACTATATTTCCAGAATAATGGAAATAATGATGAAGTCAAACAGGCGCGAAATCGTTGTATTTGAGCGATCGTTAAAGCTGAACGTCCGCTGCTGGCACTAAGCTGCCGTATAACTCATGCGATAAGACTTTTAAACGCCCTCAATGCACCAGCCTGTATCGTTATTGCTTATGTCTTTCAGTCCAGCTGCGTGACGCATACCTGTCCGCACACACAGGTAACTTAATGTTGTTTTTATTACTTACACTTTGCGAATTGGTCGCTGAAATTCATCGACAGAGTATACAGACCTGTGCGTATCTGTTGGTATTCACACATTTTTCAGGCTGGAGAAAATCAATATGACCAGTTTTACACTTTATGGCCGGGGTGAATCGGGAAACACTTATAAGGCGGCCTTGATGCTTAACCTGTGTGGCCTCCCATGGACTCCACATTTCGTCAATTTCTTTGATCATGCTTCGAAGGCTGAATTTTCCTCCCTGGTCAACGAGATGGGCGAGATACCGGTACTTGAGTTCGATGGACGACGTTTAAGCCAGTCTGGCGTAATTCTGCAATTTTTATCTGACTTTACAGGAAGATTTGGTGCTGAGAATGATATTGAACGCCTTGAGATCCTTCGCTGGATGTTGTTTGATAACCACAAATTCTCCAGTTATTACGCGACGCTGCGCATGATGGTCGGTCTCCGCAAAAGCGGCGAGTCAGAAGTCACAAAATTTCTGCGAATGCAGGCGGAAAATGCCTTTGCGATCGTAGAGCACCATTTGAAAGGTCGACAATTCATTGCCAGCAACAGACCTACGATCGCAGATATTTCCATGGCGGGTTACGTTTATTTCACAGAAGAAACAGGAATACATCTGGAAAGCTATCCTCAGACCCACGCCTGGACACGTCGGCTGTCAGCCTTACCGGGATGGGCTCATCCTTATGATCTTATGCCTCGCGCTATTAAAGAGGAAGCTAAATGAGCGTTTATCCATAAACCATAATTCGCATTGGCCCCGAATCAAGACATTTATGAAATGTTTGGCAATAAAACTGTACGTCAGGCAGGTAATGCCTGCACTAACAAAGGCCTGATATAAATAATCTTCTGAAAAAGCAGGAGTGACGAATAACTACTGCGATCAGCATCAGAGACTATCATATTTCAACTATCCGCTTCTGGCACGAAGCGGACCATGTATTCGTTCAGACTGAACAGTGTAACGTATCGTCTGATTCATCCAGAGTCGTAAATTATCTTTTTAGCTGTATATCCAATCCTTTTGGTCCCTGAACATAGCATTGAATATTCTTATGAATTTTCTGATACAGGCTGTAATCGCGACTTTTTTACTTTTCCATGTGCAATGAGGATGTACAGAACTCTCTAATCTGAGGGTTATATCGAACCGCTGAAAGCATCGCCATATATAGTGTTGCCCGCAGAGCAGCCCTGCCTCCCCAGATAGTCCTTTTATCGCGAAGCTGCCCGCTGTCTCTGTCATACGGGTATACACCAACCCCCGCTGAAATCTGCCTGCGCGTTAGCGCTCCTGGCTCAGGAAGCTGGCTCAGGATCCTGAGTTACTGGCCCAATGCCCTTAACTTTTTCAAGCATTTCTCGTTTTGGAGATAGCGCAGTATTCTGATTAAGCTGGTATTTTATTTCCCGGTCCAGAGTATCAATCTGTGAGTTAAGCCAGCCGATGTGCTCTGCAATACCCATCTCAATGCAGACCCCATTTCTTTCCTGCAGCCTGTTAGCTTCCATGACACGATTCTGTACCAGCTGACGCCGCCGGGTAAGAAGCAGTGCCAGATCCTGAAGCTCTTTGTCCCAGGCAGGTCTGAATTCCGGTTTCATACGACGACCCTATTCGCAGATTATCCTGGCATCGATAGAATCACTTTTTGCCACCGTTCCCATTGCCCGGGCAAAATTCTTTATCTGTCGCGGGTTAATGACAGCAACAGACATACCAGCTGAAATCAGCCCTGATTCAGCCAGAGAGTGATACCGGCTTGTCTCCTCCATGATAACGCCTGATATATGAAGGCCTTCCAACTCCGTCAGCAGCTGCCGAGCCGGAGCCGCGCCAGTCACCGAGGCGATCTGCCGTGCTTCACCCTAAGCATCAGCCCCGATTGACCCGCAGCCACCTCTAGTACAAGGTGTTTTTCAATCGTTCCGGCAGGGCTTGATCATAGGCTTTGCCATCAATTTCAGCGGCGGATAGCTGGCTCAGGATCGTGCCGGTGCTCGGCAGGCTCTGACGCGAAATCTGCACCGCAGGGTCCCACAATTTTGAGCGGATAATGGCGCGACTGCACTGGAAAAAGACGCTTTCAACGGTAATGCGCAGCACGGTTTTTGGCGATGGCTGATTGATGGAAAACCGTTCAATCAGCGCGGGATCGGTGCTGATTTGCGCACTGCCGTTGACCCGCAAGGTCTCGCCAATACCGGGAATCAGAAACAGCAGTGCAACCCGGTTGTCATGCAGAATGTTGCGCAGGCTATCGATGCGGTTATTGCCACGACGGTCAGGCAGCAGCAGCGAGCGGTCATCTTCAATCGCGATGAAACCCGCCGGATCGCCTCTGGGCGACACGTCCAGCCCGTCCGGACCGGACGTCGCCAGCGCCACAAACGACGCCGCCGCGATAAAGGGTCGGTAGGCCGGATGAATATGATCGGTGACTTTCATCAGGGAAGGTCTGGCAACCGCACCATAAATCCGTTCAAGTTCGGCTACTTCGGTAATTACTGTGGTCGCATCAGCCATCTTTTCCACCTCCGTTGCACTCTTATGTTCGCGCGGCCCAGGCTACAGATTACGGCGCGCCACGTCTCTGCGCTATAAACAACAGGGATTAACCGGCCGATTGCGAAAGAGTGTAAGTAACCGTGAGCGAAGCCTTTTATAAAAATACCGTCTTGATATAAAAACAGCAAAGCGTGTCAGTTGTTCGCAGAACCAGAATAAAAAACAAAATCAGAGGGGATGCTAAATGGTAAAAAAAACCACACCAGAGCAGCGGCGTGAATTAGGGGCATTTTTAATCAGCCGGCGGGCAAGGCTAGACCCACAGGCATTTGGTCTGCCGAAAGGGACCCGACGCACGCCAGGCCTGCGCCGGGAAGAGGTCGCTATTCTGGCCGGGGTCAGCGTCAGCTGGTATACCTGGCTCGAACAGGGGAGAGAAATCAAGCCATCTGCCGATGCGCTGCAGCGGATTGCCAAAGTCTTAAAACTCAACCGCATCGAATCATCCCATCTTTTTGCGCTTTCGCCCCGCGAAGAACCGGTGGCGCGACAGGCTGATACCGGCGTCAGTGAAGGGCTTGAAAGGCTGGTCAGAGCCATCGATCCGATACCGGCCTACGTTCGCAATACCCGACTCGATATCCTCGCCTGGAATGATGCGATTGCCGATCTGTTTATCGATTATGGTTCGCTGAAGCCGCACGAACGTAATACGCTGCGGCTGCTTTTTCTCTATCAGCCCTACCGGACGCTGATCCTTGACTGGGAACAGATGTCGCGCGGCATGATTTCCGTTTTTCGCGCCTCAAGGGCCCACGCACAAAATAAAGCCCCTTTTGATGCGCTGATCAAAGAGCTCTCCGAAAACTCAGCGGAGTTTCACGAATGGTGGCAGGACACCGAAGTGATGGGCATGAGCGAAGGCAGTAAGCGGCTGATGCATCCGACCTCCGGACACATCGAATTTACCTACGTCGCCTTAACACCGGAAGGCAGACCCGACCTCTCACTGGTGACCTATATCCCCCGACACGTTGCCAGTGACTCGCAGTAATAGGATAACAAGACGCCTTCCTGGGCTGATTTGAGATGCCTAAGATGGATTCAAGGCAGCACAATCGCGCTGCATTAAATCTCTCAGGAGGCAGTGAACATGACATCTCAATCAGCCACACCCGATACATCTTCAGCCACATTGGCAGTATCCCGTAATCCCGCGACCGACGAGTTGATTGCCCGCTACGCCGGACAGACGGCAGCGCAGATTGAAAGCCTGCTGGAACAAAACTCTGCGGCTTTCCGCATCTGGCGTGCCACACCGATGCGTGAGCGTGTCGCTGCTTACCGTCGTCTCGCCGCGCTGTTACGTGAACGTTCAGACACGCTGGCGGCAATCATCACCGCAGAGATGGGTAAAACCCTGACCGCGGCCCGTGCAGAAGTAGAGAAATGCGCCGTCACCATTGAGTGGATTGCGGAAAATGGCCCGGCGCTGCTGGCTGACGAACCGGTTGCCGTCGAAAACGATGATCGGGTCTATGTTTCCTGGCTGCCAATCGGTTCCGTGCTGGCGGTGATGCCGTGGAACTTTCCGCTGTGGCAGGTTATCCGCGCATCGGGTCCGATTATGCTCTCCGGTAATGGCTTCATCCTGAAACACGCGCCCAACGTCATGGGATCGGCTTATGCACTGCAGGAGGTTTATGAAAGCGCAGGCTTCCCGGCAGGGCTGTTCACCAATCTGGTTGCCGACAACGAAACGGTTGCACGGGTCATTGAAGATGATCGTGTTGCAGCGGTGACCTTAACCGGCAGTCTGCGGGCCGGTTCTGCGGTTGCGGCTATTGCGGGCCGGGCGCTGAAAAAAAGCCTGCTTGAGCTGGGCGGTTCGGATGCGTTTATCGTACTGGCCGATGCCAATATCGATCGGGCGGTGAAGGCGGCGGTTGAGGCACGTTTCCAGAATGCCGGGCAGGTCTGTCTGGCTGCGAAGCGGTTCATTCTGGAAGCACCGATTGCTGATGAGTTTACCCGCAAGTTCGTCAGGGCGGTCAGTGAGCTGAAAGTGGGCGATCCGCGGGACCCGCAGACCCAGGTAGGACCGATGGCCAGAAAAGATCTGCGTGATGAACTGCATGATCAGGTCGAACGCACCCTGGCCGCTGGCGCCACGCTGCTGCTGGGTGGCAGAAAACTGGAAGGGAGCGGCAACTTTTATGCTCCGACGGTGCTGGCTGATGTGGTGCCGGGTATGGCGGCCTTTGATGAGGAAACCTTTGGGCCTGTTGCGGCCATCTCGGTGGCGAAAAATGCTGAACATGCCATTGAACTGGCGAACAACAGTGATTATGGGCTGGGTGGCAATCTCTGGACCGGCGACATCACGCGAGGACAACGGCTGGCTCGCCGTATGGAAACCGGCGGGGTGTTTATTAATGGCTTCTCCGCAACCAACGCCCGCATTCCTGTTGGTGGCGTGAAAAAGAGCGGCTACGGTCGGGAACTCTCCCATTTCGGTCTGCGCGAATTTACCAATGCTCAGGCGGTCTGGGCGAAAGATCCGCTCTGATCGGGCTTTCCTGAAAGGCACGCTGACGCCAACCAACGCCGTATCGGGTCAGGCGCGCCGTGCGAACACACAACGTTAAAAACGGGTTGATGATCATAAGGCCGATAAGACGAAACCGTCACGGCCTGGAGAGGTCACGCCCTGAAAACAAATCTGAAACGGATAAGGTGAATAAAATGTTTAATAAATCAATGGTCTCTATCGCGTTAGGTCTGGTTATGTCTCTCTATGCTGCTACCTCAGTAGCGGAACCGGTAAAAAATATTGTGCTGGTACACGGTGCGTTTGTTGATGGATCTGGCTGGAATCCGATTGCCAGAATGCTGGGTAAAGCGGGCTATAACGTCTCTATCGTGCAGGAGCCGCAGACCTCACTGGCGGATGACGTCGCCGCGACCCGACGCGTACTGAAAATGCAGACCGGTAAAACGCTGCTGGTGGGACACAGCTACGGTGGGATGATCATCAGCGATGCGGGTAACGATCCTTCTGTCGCGGGACTGGTCTACATTGCGGCGATGGAGCCCGATGCAGGCGATTCATTACTGAGCCTGGCAAAAAAATATCCGCCCGCTGCGCACTCTATCGCCGAAACGGACGATCATTTCCTCTATCTGCAACCCGCCTCTTTCCACGCTGATTTTGCCGCCGATTTACCGGTAAAAGAAACGGACCTGCTGGCGCGCTCTCAGGTGATGCCTGCGGTAGCGGCATTCAGTGCGGCGGCTGGCGCACCGGCATGGAAAACCAAACCAAGCTGGGCGGTCGTTGCCACTGAGGATCGGGCAATCAATCCTGAACTGGAACGCTTTATGGCGAAGCGTGCCAACAGCAAGGTGACCGAATTGAAAGGTAACCACGCTATTTATGCTTCACAACCGAAAAAGATTGCCGCCATTATCGAAGACGCCGCAAAAACGTTATCTCACTAATTGCCGTTATAACCAGCAGAAGCAGGGATCACTCTGCTTCTGCTGGGGCATTTTAGTGTGCCGATACGCCTCTGCTTTACCGCCAAAGCGATCCTCTGTTGAGCGCAGCGGGCATCAATCACCGGCCCGGATTGCCGGCTTTCGCTGATGCCACGGAAATGCACGCTCCAGCTGACCAGCAAGACTGAACAACAGCCCTTCCTGATTGAAACCGGCCAAAAATTGCATCCCCATCGGCAGGTTATTCACCGGATTGAAACCCAATGGCACCGACATGGCTGGCGTGCCGCAGACATTAGCCAGCGCGGTAAAGGGCGACTGATCGAAGACGTGATGCATCCAGCCGCGTCCATCCAGCTGTTGCTGGTGACGATGATATTCCCCCAGCAGAGCGGGAGAGGCTGGCAAAACCGGCGTCAGTAACAGATCGTATTGCTGATAAAACTGCGCCATTTTCTGCGTGACGCTGTTACGCATCTGCATTGCGGTGATCATATCGGTGGCGGTAAGTGCATGACCCAGTCGCCACAACGCCAGATTTGTCGGCTCCAGCGTATCGTCATTTACCGGTCTGTTCATCGCTGAGGCCAGCGCATCGATCCATGCCGCGGTATTGGCTGCCCAGAATCGCGCGTTCATCTCAACGAATGCGTCCCAGCTGCCGATCTCCAGCGACACCTCTTCAACCTGATGGCCCAGCGAAATCAGCTGCCCGACAGTCTGTTGCAGCGCCTCAACCACCTGCGGCTCACTGCGTGCGCCATTAAGCGGATGTGCCATCACCCCGATTCTTAGCGGGTTGGGGTCCTGCCCGACACAGGCGCGCAGACTCGGCGCAGCAGAGGCGATAATAAAGGGATCGCCCGCCTGGTTGCCCTGTACCGCATCCAGCAGCGCTGCATTATCGCGCACCGTCCGGCTGATAAAACCCTGCACCGCCAGCCCGGACCAGACTTCATCCACGTCCGGTCCCATGCTGATGCGCCCGCGGCTGGGCTTTAAGCCGAACAGTCCATTCGCTGACGCCGGTACGCGAATCGATCCTCCGCCGTCCGTTGCGTGCGCGGCCGGCACCATACCGGCAGCAACGGCTGCCGCCGAACCGCCGCTTGAGCCGCCAGCACTGAAGGCGGGATTCCACGGATTCGCGGTGGCGCCGTGAAATTGCGATTCGGTCGTAGTGCTGGTAGCGAGTTCAGGCGTCGTGGTGCGGCCGAGTAACATCAGACCGGCGCGCCGCATTCGCTGTGCGAGATGGGAATCGTGAGGGGAGAGGTAGCCTGCCGCCAGCCGGCTACCCAGTTCGTTGCGTTGTCCTTTGACAGCAATGCCCAGATCTTTTACCAGCATCGGGACACCCTGAAACGGCCCTTGCGGCTGGCTCTCTTCCTGCTGCCAGACTTCAATGACGGCATTGATCCTGCCGTTAACCTTGTTGATCGCGTTCACTGCGACCTCTTTAACTTCTGCGGCAGTTATCTCGCCCTGGGCAATCAATCGGGCGAGATCAGTGGCATCACAGGCGATATAGTCTGAAATTTTCATAGGATTCCGGTTAGTCAGGCAAGACCAGCAGCAGGCACGCGTGTATACTGGTTAGTATCAAATGATACCGATTGGTATCGTATTATACTAACCAGTATCGCTGCAAGGGGGATTTATGCCGAGAGAGACTCAGCCGCGACTGCCGCCGCGAGAACGCATTCTTCAGGCGGCTGAAACGCTTTTTTATCAGGACGGTATTAACCGTGTGACGGTAGATGCCATTGCAGAGAGAGCCGAATCCACCAAGATGACGCTGTATCGTCATTTTTCCTCCAAAGAATCCCTGGTGCTGGCGTGGATCGAATTATTGATAGAGGACTACAGTCAGGTTTTTGATCGGCTTGAAGCGCAGACTCCTGGCGATCCGGCAGCGCAGATTCTGGGATTTGGTCAGTTTATTGTCGGCAATCTCAGCGGATCGCTAAAGCGAGGCTGCCCGTTTACCAATACGCTGGCTGAAACCACCGGCCAGTATCCCGAGGTCAGAGAGGCTATTTTTGCGCATAAGCAGCGGCAATTTCATCGGCTGGTGGCGCTGTGTGCCCGTGCAGGTGCCAGCCAGCCGGAGGCGCAGGCAAAAGAGATCACCCTGATGCTGGAAGGTTTACAGGTGGTCGCCCAGAACAGTGGATTTGAAGGCGCGGCGGATTACGTACTCGAAAAGCTAGCTGCGATGCTCAGGCAGCTCTGACTGACGGTGCGCGTCATCATCACCCTGCAAACCCCGGCATGGCGTAGCGGCGGCTTACCGTGCTGACTTTTTGCATCCTGCGATCCTCAGGCCAGGCAGACATCGCCTCTGATTAACCGCAAAACATCTTCTCCAGACCAACAACGGCGGCGTTAAACCTGACTGCCTGAAAAAAAGTTTAGAATCGGGCTGTGACCGGGAAATCAGCCATCTTTTTTCCCGTCGCTCTGCTGAACCCTGCACCATGAACCTGGCCGCACGCTGATTTGTTCGCTTAACGGGCGAGAATCGATAAAAGAGTGACTACCGCTTGTTGAAAGCAATCAGTGCCAGAGATAATTAAAGTCACCAGGCTATCTCCCTGAGCCTTCATGCCCTGGCTCTCGTTTCCCTGATTTACACTGGACGGATTGTGCCGGTCCGTTAATAACGATTTAAATCAAAGGCACCCGCAGCGGTGGATATTTTCGAAATAGCGTCTATAGCAATTAATCCTGATTAACAATTTACTAACGATCGGGTTGATGGAATAAAATTCCACCAGTTGAGAATGGGTTTTTTATAAGCGAAGCCACAGAATGACTTTATTGATAAATGTGATGAAGATCACATATCGCACATTTTGCAAATTTATACAGCCAGTCGACTTCTTGTATAAATAAATTTTTCAACCCATTGATTTTGATGATGGGTTTATTTTTCTGTAATATTAAAAACTATTAAAATATGCCGCTGGGCTTTGTTTTGGCATTAAATATTTATCTTGATAATATCCGATTGAGAATTAGTATTTAATTCCAGTGGGTGATTGGTTTATTAATTCTTTTTATTGGTAAATAGAGATGAGGTGAGGCTATGCAACAACGGCGGCGTGGTGGTTCGGGCAACTTTGCGGAAAATCCAGAGCGGGCGCGTGAAGCGGGACGTAAAGGCGGACAGATCAGTGGGGGAAACTTCAAAAATAATCCAGAGCGGGCTGTTGAAGCGGGACGGCTGGGTGGAAAAATAAGCCGCAGGCCACCTTCAGAAAAAGCGGCCGGCTGAGAGTAAAGGTCGGATGAGTAACCGCTGGTCGCTTAATTCAATTTTCTGCCTGATTAGCTGAGTAATAGCGCATGCAAAAAACGGGGTTGTGTTTTGCTTTTTTGCATGGCTGGAAAGCAGTGGCGATTATTTAATCGTGTTGAGGTAACTATGCGAGATAATAATAGTGAGCTGCTATCTCAATTTTTAGAGAAAATGAATCTCAGTGACGAAAACGTCGTACGGTCACTGATTATCGGCTCTATTGTCTGTGAATTAATGCGCTCGGATAAGGTCATTAATCGTAAAGCTATTTGCTGTAAATTAGTCAAACGTCTTGAGCTTTGTGAAAGCATGGAAGAGGAAAGGATCTATTACCGTGCTATTCGTATGCTATTTGGCCGGCAGTAATTTAACCCATTGATCTCGTGAGTTACAGGTTATGCCGTTATCTAACGGAGAGCGATCCAGTAAAACTCACGTCTTCTGTGGTGGAAGGATATCGTGGTGTGATTTTTACGCAACGCTTCGCGTTCAGCCCGTCAAGACGGGCTTTTTTTTATTTATCACTGATGAGGGATTTCGTAATTGAGAGGGCGGCGTGGGTCATGATCTCCCTGCCGCGCTCGTCTGATGCTGCCATCCTTATCCCGTCACGCTTTGCCGCGGTATCGGACAGCGTCAACAAAGGCAACAAAAGCAGAAGAGGTATGACGGCGGTTGGGATAATAGAGGTGGAACCCTTCAAATGTCGGGCTCCAGTCAGCCAGCACCTCCACCAGATTTCCTTGTTCAATATGCGGCTTAGCCATGGATTCCGGTACATAAGCCAGGCCGATGCCGTCCAGTGCGCCATTCAGAACATGGACAATGCTGTTGGAGATCAGCGGTCCGTTTACCCGAATATTCAGTTTCCTTCCCGCTTTCTCAAACTCCCAGGCATAAATACTGCCGACCGGGGAGTGACGAATATTGATGCAACGGTGATGAGCCAGATCCTGCGGGATAACCGGTACGGGATGGGTGTTAAAGTAATCGGGCGTACCGACTACCGACAGACGCCAGTCCGGGCCCATGCGCACCGCGATCATATCCTTACTGATCGATTCGCCCAGCCTGATGCCCGCATCAAATCGCTCAGACACGATGTTGGTAAAACCGTAGTCAATACAGATTTCAACGTTGATATCCGGATACTTCTCCAGGAATGCCGGGAGCATTGGCCGTAATAAACCTTCGGCGGCATCATCTGAACAGGTAATACGAATATTCCCCACCGGGGTATCGCGTAATTCGCCGATGCGCTCAATTTCATCATTGATTTGTTCAAATAACGGCGCGACCGCGTTCAGCAATCTTTCACCGGCTTCGGTGGGGGCGACATTGCGGGTAGTCCGCGCCAGTAGCCGGACCCCGATCCGTTGTTCAAGATTACGGATGGTGTGACTTAACGCAGAAGGGCTGACGCCGAGCCCTGCGGCGGCTTTAGTAAAACTTTTTTCGCGCGCTACCGCGATAAACGCCTGAATATCGTTCATAAGATCCTGTCTTTATTTGTGACGACTATTCACAAGTCGTTGCAGATTATCGGATCTGAGTGCCAGCTGCCATCACCCTGCTATTTAAACGGGGCTGGATCGCTCCGTTAAACCGGCCGCACTGAGCGTGTTGATTCCGGTCAGTCGCAGCTGTTCGGCGGCGGTCAGAATGATTTGAGAAATCCTTTCATCAGGGCATTGCGCCTTATACGATTAATGATTCCGCTCATTTTTGCCAGCATAACAAACCCGCCGTTTTACCTTATTTAGCGCATTCCCTGTCGCCGTTACGGTATTTAACCAAAAGCGCTGAAGGCCAGCGGGTATCAGGCGGACGCGTGATCAAGGCAGATGGCACTCTTTTCAGCGATTAATGGGCTGCCGTTCTGCGTGCCGTAGCCCGGTCGGCTACCTATTGATGAATTTATCTCACAATTGCATCCCGTTTACCGCTATTAATCAAAACATTCCTTCCGGGATAAAATCGCTGACGTCTTTGCATAGCAGGAATGAACATGTCTTCAGTTAACCTTCACGCGGCTGCTGCCGCGCAACCTCACCGTGCTGCCTGGGGTGCCATTTTTTCGATGGCGCTGGGCGTGGTGGTACTCATCGCCTCAGAATTTATGCCGGTCAGCTTGCTGACGCCCATTGCCAGCGATCTCAGCATCAGTCAGGGACAGGCAGGCCAGGCAATCTCGATCAGCGGCTTTTTTGCCGTGCTCACCAGCCTGCTTAATACCCCGTTAACCGGTCAGCGCGACCGTAAAAAGGTGCTGGTAACCTTTACGCTGTTACTGGCGCTTTCTGGTCTGGTGGTGACCTTCGCCGTAAATGGCGTCATGTTTATGCTGGGGCGTGCGCTGCTGGGCGTTGCTATTGGAGGATTCTGGTCGATGTCCACCGCTACGGTGATGCGGCTGGTTCCACGCCACTCGGTGGCTAAAGGGCTGGCGCTGATCAATGGCGGTAACGCGCTGGCGGCCACGGTTGCGGCACCGCTCGGCAGTTTTCTCGGGCAGTATATTGGCTGGCGTGGTGTCTTTTTTATGGTGGTGCCGCTGGCGCTGGTCGCTTTTATCTGGCAATGGCGCAGCATTCCTTCTCTATCAGGTGCCACGACAAAGGTTACGGCATCCCCACTGCGGTTACTGCGACATCCGCATGTCGCATTGGGAATGACCGGCATTATGTTTCTGTTCATGGGGCAGTTCAGCATCTTTACCTATCTGCGCCCCTTTATGGAGTCGGTAACCGGTGCCAGCGTGGATGCGCTCTCATTGATATTGCTGCTGCTGGGTGCCGCCGGTCTGGTGGGAACCTGGTTTATCGGGCGCCTGCTGGCGCACCGCCTGTTTATCTGGCTGGTGGTGATCCCGCTGGCGATGGCGCTGATTGGCGGTCTGCTGATCGTGGAGGGGCACTCCCTGTGGGGAACGGGCCTGCTGTTAACGCTGTGGGGATTAATTGCCACGCCAGCGCCCGTCGCCTGGGGATTGTGGCTCAGCCGCGCGCTGCCGGGAGAGGCTGAAGCGGGCGGCGGATTAATGGTGGCAGTGATCCAGCTGGCGATCACGCTGGGTGCCAGCCTCGGTGGTCAGCTCTTCGACGCGGCTGGCTGGTGGAGCCCGTTTGCCTTTGGCGTGGTGATCCTGCTGTTCTCTGCGCTGTTTGCCGTGCTGGCCGCTCGCCGTGGCCTGGCTGTGCAGGGCCAGCAGCAGCCTGCGTAGCGCTGACGAACCGGTCCGGCAGTGGGTCCGCCGCCGGGCCGTGATCTCAGCGCGCTAACCCAAACCGTGCCGTTGCGTCACCTCATCGCAAGAGAACGTCTGAGCACGCGACAACCGTTCTGAATGGTTTAACCCCGGTCAGTAAGGAGCCGTATGAAGAAACTCACCGTCATGGCGCTTGCACTTGCGCTCTCCATCTCAGCCGTTTCCGCTCAGGAAAAGGAAGCATCGTTGACGCTGTCCCACAGCGGCGATAAACCCTCGGTTAAGGGACCCGCTAATACCTTCACCGGCGCAGTGCGAATTGATGCGCCTTTCCAGGCAAGCGCACCTGCGCGGGTCAGTGGAGCTACCGTGATCTTTGAGCCAGCAGCCCGCACCGCATGGCATACCCATCCTCTGGGTCAGACGCTGATTGTGACCGCTGGCGCGGGTCGGGTGCAGGCATGGGGAGAGCCGGTGCGCGAAATCCGGCCGGGCGATATCGTCTGGATTCCGGCTGGCGTCAAACACTGGCACGGAGCCACTCCGCATCAAGGCCTGTCTCATATCGCCATCGCGGAAGCGCTGGATGGCAGGGTAGTGAACTGGCTGGAGAAGGTCAGCGATGAGCAGTATGGCGCAGCAGGCAAATCGTAAGAGACAACATGATGATTAAACAGATGAATACCGCACTGATACTCTGCATGGCTCTGGCCCCGTCGCTGGGTGCGGCGGAAGCCAGCCCGGAGGCTGAACGGAAAAAAATCGAGGTACAGATGCAGAAACAGACCGAGCCACTCTCCCTGCAACAGAAGAATATCGCGACCCTCGCCGCCTGGGCTGCCACAGGCGATCTGACCGGACTGAACGCGGCGCTGAATCGCGCTCTGGATGAGGGTCTGACCCTGAGTGACTGCCGTGAGGTGCTGGTGCAGCTTTATGCCTATGCCGGTTTTCCGCGCAGTCTTAATGCGCTGGGTGAACTGATGAAAGTCACAGAAGCCCGGCGACAACAGGGCAAACAGGATGCGCCAGGTCGTGAGCCAGGACCGATTCCGACGCCGGAGGCGATGCCTGCCGCCGGTAAACGCAACCAGACAGCGCTGGTTGGCAGCCCGGTAGCCGGACCCCTGTTTGACTTCGCGCCGGTGATGAACGATTACCTACAGTCACACCTGTTCGGGGATATTTTTGAGCGCGATAACCTGAGCTGGAAAAATCGCGAACTGGCAACGGTCGGCACGCTGGCCGCCCTGGAAGGGGTGGAACCACAGCTAAAAGCGCACCTCGGCATCAGCCTGAATGTCGGACTGAGCAGGGATCAGCTGCGAGAGCTGGTGCCGGTTTTCAGGCAGCAGGGCGCGCGCGGCTGGGCCGATCGTCTTGAGGCGGCGCTCGATTCTGTGGAACAGAAATAACGGATAAGCGCCGGAGCGGGCTCCGGCGCTTATGTCAGGGGAAACGCGCTGTGGTTTAGGGTGACAACGTCACGCTAATTTTCGCCGCTTTCATCCCCGCATGCTGCTCCAGCGTTTCGGGATGGGCTATCCGGCCAATCCGCGTGTAGCGATAAGAGGTCTGAAAAGATCGATAAAATAACACCAGGGTATGGGTGCCATACAGCATGACATCCCCGGCGTTGATCTCGCCCGTAACAACCGGGCCGACCGGTAACGAGAAGGTGAGATCGGTGAACTTTTCATTCCCGTTCAGCTCATGCATTTCCACGCTAAGCGGCAGCTGTTTCATCAACGCGCGTGATGCCGCATTATCGGCCGGAACAAGCGTGAAAGGTTGTTGATCAATACGCATTGTTATCATTTTCTCTTCCGGTGCCGCTGTCGCGGCTACCGCCTTAGGCTGGACGAATCCGGATGTCGCGAAACTCAGCAAACCGAGCGTCACTAATCTGAGGGGTAATCGCATCTCTGACTCCCTTTAGGAACCGAAATCCGCCGCTGAACCTGGCTTAACCGCTGTTCAGCGACAGAGGCCGCTGCCGCGAGACGGCAGGTGACGCTACGCATGAGCCGGTTACCAGGGCTGGTTTGCCGGGCCAATGGTGAACTCGTTAACGGTGGTGTCTTCCGGCTGATCGATGGCAAACGCGACCACGCTGGCAATTCTTTCCGGTGGGATGCCATAGGTGTCATACAGTCCCTGCATCTGATCGCGCGTCTCTTTTTCACTGATGGTCGACAGCAACTCAGTGTTGATCGCAGCAGGATAGAGCGTCGTGGTGCGGATGTGGGTTTTTTCCAGCGCAGATTCCATCCTAAGCACTTCCATAAAATCGCGCACGAACCATTTGGTGCCACCATAGACCGCCCCGCCGGGATAGGCTTTCAGGCCGGCCACGGAAGAGGTCGCGATGACCTGTCCCGATTTCTGCGCCGTAAAGTGTGGCAGCACCGCCGCCACGCCGTTCAGCACCCCTTTAACATTCACATCGATCATCTGATGCCAGTCGTCAGTTTTCATCGCCGAGAGCGGAGAGAGGGGCATCAACCCGGCGTTAAGGAAGATCACGTCGACTTGCCCAAAGGTCTCCAGCGCCAGTTTAACGATGCGATCGTTTTCTTCCTGGCGGGTGACGTCCAGCACCTGATAAACGGCCTGTCCACCTTGCTCAACGATTTCGTCAGTAATACGCTTCAGATTCTCTTCACGGCGGGCGCCCAGCACCACTCTGGCGCCTTGGCGGGCAAGCAATTTCGCTGTCGCCTCACCAATACCGGATGACGCACCGGTAATAATAATCACTTTCTCTTTAATCATTAGCCTTCTCCTTGTTGACCTTATTCTGAATGTAAGCGTGACTGCCATCGCTTATTAATAAAAAGCGTTCACCTTTGAATGAGCGCCTTTGATGCGTGGTTTCTTCGAAATAAAAAGCCAAATAATTCCGGGATCAGTAAAATGCATCAGAGTGAAACGCCGCAGCCATTATCGCTGCGGCGTATCGCCATCTTTATTTCAGGCTGGACTGGAAGAAACTGCCCAGTTTGGTAAAAGGAATCAGATCGGTGCGGTCATAGAGGTCGACATGTCCGGCATTTTTAACCCAGTAAAGCTCTTTCGGCTGACCCGCTTGTTTATAGGCCGCCTCGCTAAACTCTTTTGAATGCGCCTGATCGCCGGAGATAAACAGCATCGGACGCGGAGAGATGGTTTCTATATCGTTGAACGGATAGAAGTTCATGAATTTCACGTTGCTGGTAACGGTTGGCTTAGTGGTGCGCTGGTCGGAGGCGCCTGCCGGCGTAAACTCACCGCGTGGTGTGCGATAAAAATCATAAAATTCACGCTGAATCGGATGCGTATCGGCGGTCAGTTTCAGATCGGTGCCGCCTGCCACGGCGGGCTCGGCACCGTTGAACTCGGCGTAGCGCTGCTGTGCCGCCTGGGCAATTATCTGTTTACGCTGAGCGACGGAAAGCGAATGATTCAGCGCGTCGCGGTTGGCGGCACCCATGTCATACATGCTGACCGTGGCGATCGCTTTCATGCGCGGATCGATTTTCGCTGCGCTGATAACGAAGCTGCCGCTGCCACAGATACCTAACGCACCGATGCGTTCACGATCGACAAAGGGTCGGGTACCGAGGAAGTCGACGGCTGCGCTGAATGCTTCGGCATAAATATCCGGCGCGACCGCATTACGCGGTTCACCTTCACTCTCGCCCCAGAATGACTGATCGATAGCCAGCGTGACAAAACCCTGTTCAGCCAGTTTCTGTGCATAGAGGCTGGAGCTTTGTTCTTTCACCGCCCCCATAGGATGACCAACCACGATCGCGGCATAGTGACGCTTCGGGTCAAAGTTTTTCGGGGTAAACAGGTTGCCGACAATTTTCATTCGATACTGATTATTGAATGAAACTTTTTGCTGAGCGACGTCACGGCTTTTATAAAAGTTATCCGCGCCGTGCGACATATCCTGGGCGAGCGATGAAAATGAAACTGTACTGATGGCGAGCGCTAAAGCTAAACTGATTTTTTTCATGGTGTAATCCTGATCGGGCCAACCTGGAACTCAGGTTGATCGCAAAGTTAAATAACGTGACGCGCCAGCATTAAAAAATGACGCCGGAACGGATGCGCAGACAAAATTGCCTGTTGCTTGTCATTAAAATAAATAGGGGTGATGTGCAGTGCAGAAATCACCTCACACCGGGTAACGCATCCGTTGCCTGTTAACCTGACACAGGCAACGCCGATCGCCCTTTATTCTGTGCAATCAGTATGCGGCGGGTGTGGCGTGAAGGGGTAACCCATTTGTCTCTATTTTTTGCCTGATCCTATGAAGCGTGTTTACTTTTGCGGCAAGGATGGTGTCTTATAACGCGGAAGAAAAATGCAGTGGAGCATCATAATGTCAATCACCTCGCTCACCGATCCGCAGGCACGCAGGCAGGATTATCTGGCCCGATTACGGCATATCATTGGCGCATCAACCGCCTGTACCGGGGATTACCCGACCGCGATTGAAGGCGTCGGCCTTTTTCGTCGTGATGAGCCGGCACCGCCGGTGATCTGTATGGTCCCGCCCAGCCTGGTGCTGGTTGCCAGCGGCGCGAAAAGGATGTGGGTCGGCGGGAGTGCGTATCCCTATGACACCGCTTCCTTTCTGGTGACCTCGCTGAATATCCCGGCTAATTCTGAAGTGACTGAGGCTAGCCGCAGCCAGCCCTGCCTTGGCATGACGCTCCGTCTCGACCAGCGGCTGTTAGCGGAACTGATATCCCAGGGGAATTTACCGCCGCCACCGGCACAGCGGGCCAGAACGGGCGTTGGGCTGGGCAGCGCGACGGCGGCCATTCTGGCCCCATTTTGTCGGCTGGCAGAGTTACTGACCGAGCCAGAGGCCATTCCGGTGCTGGCACCGCTGATTCAGCGTGAGATCCATTATCGTTTGTTGCTCAGCGATCAGGCCGCAATTTTGCGGCAGATTGCCGCGGTGGATGGGCATGGATATCGGATTTCAAAAGCTATCGACTGGCTGAAACAGAACTATCCATCACCGTTGCGCGTTGAAGAGCTGGCAAGCCGGGTGCAGATGAGCGTACCGACCTTTCATCAGCATTTTCGTCAGCTCTCCGGCATGAGCCCGCTGCAATATCAGAAATGGCTTCGCTTAAATGAAGCCAGGCGACTGATGTTAAGTGAGTATCTGGATGTCGCCAGCGCTGCATTTCGCGTCGGCTATGAGAGTCCTTCTCAGTTCAGTCGCGAATACAGTCGCTTGTTTGGCAATCCGCCCAGACGGGATATCGCCAGCCATCGGGTGCAGGCAGGGTAATCCGCTTCTCTGCTTTACTCTTTGCTCAGGGTGAGTGAGGCGTGACCGACATTCTTCAGGGATACCGCGGTGATAAGGTTATCGGCGACGGTCAGCGTCAGAACACGATTATCGTGATACCAGCGTCCTCCATTCGCTTTCCAGCCGTCAGCAATCAGCTGACCGGAGGCGACATCAATCGATTTGCCGATCAGCTGCTCTATCTTCAGGCGGGAGGCCGGGGCATTGACGCTGTTTGCCTGATTCTGCGCTTTGGTTTTTCTGATGTCGCAGGTACCGGCGGCGTCGCTCATCTGGGTACATCCGCTACGCTCCAGCTGAGCGCGATAAGCGCGGCTGATGGCGTGAGCAGGCGTTACGCTACAGGTCAGCGCGCTGATCACCATCATCCACGCCAGCAGACGAAAACGCGCAGTGGAAGGAGCAGAATCGTTGATACGCATGGGTTTTCCTTGAAGTATGGCCCGTCTGGCCAGCTGAAAAGAGTTTGTTTACCGCTCACGCTGTTAATCATAGTGGCGATCAGCGCGCCGGGCGAAAAGCATAAGCACCGAACGGTGGTTTCCGGAAGCCTGAGCGGCAGAGGAAATCGGGTCACCTCTCCACCGGGCTAATCCGGGACAATCGCGCGGAATTTACCCCTGAAGAGGGCGTCGTGACCTGATCGGGGTCAAACCGGAGGGCATTGTCCGGGCGGGAAAAGATCTCGCTTTTCAGCGGCTGGTTTGCTGTGGCGCGCCGCGCGCAGAAAGGCAGTTTGCCTGTAAACCGCCAGACCGGCTCTGTGAGGATCTGTTCAATAAATTAAAAGGCGTAGCGATGACAGCATTTACCGATCAACTCAGCCGTTTACTCGACGACCTGACCCGTGAGGCGTTCCCGGCGATCTCGATCGCCATAGGAAAAGGAGACCGCCTGATCTGGCAATACGCCGCCGGCTATGCAGACATCAGAAACCGGGTAGAAAATTCACCCGATACCGCCTTTGGCATTGGCAGCATTACCAAAGTGTTTATTGCGGTGATCATCCTTCAGCTCACCGAACAGCGACAGATTCAGCTCGACGATCGACTTTCTGACTGGCTGGAAGAGACGTCGCTGTCAGGTATCGCCAATGCAAAGGCCGCGACGATCAGACAACTGTTGTCGCATTATGCCGGAATAGCGAGCTGGGAAGATCAGCCCGCGTGGATTCAGGCTGCGCGTGGTAAGCATCTCATTGCGAACCGCTTCTGGCTGCCTGAGGCGTCACTGGACTATATTCGCGACCAGCCGCCGTTATCTCTGCCCGATGAAAACTTTCATTACTCAAACAGCCATTTCACCCTGTTGGGGATGTTGATCGAACGCGTGACCGGCCACAGGTTGCAGGATGAACTGGATCAGCGGATCTTCCGGCCGCTGGCGCTTAATGCAACCCGGCTCGACGGCTTTTCGCCCACTCAACCGCAGAAGGTGGCCGCGCGCTACCACCGATGCAACGCAGATTTCATCCGCAATGCTGGCATCGCCGCGAGTTTTCAACCAGAGCACAACGCTATCCTCAACGTTTCTTCAGCCAGTCTCTCTGTTGAATGGGCAGCCGGCGGGATAGTCTCTACTGCCGGGGAGTTGATGGCGTTTATCCTGGCGCTGAAAAATGGCGCGTTACTCAATCGGCAAAGTCTGCGCGACATGCAACGCTGGCGCGCCGCCGGTGAAGCGCAGATGGGATTAAGCCTGTTCAGAACCGACTCCGCTTACGGGCCCGCTATCGGTCACGGTGGCAATGTGCTGGGCTACAGCGCCTGCGCCTGGTGGTTTGAGCAAACCGACTGTGCGGTGGCGATAGTGACGAATGTGGGTTCCATGCACGCCGGTGCAGACGCTCACTGCGCCAGCCGGTTATTCAGAGATTCTGACATTGTGAAGCTGGCGCATGCCATTTCAGGCCGCTAAGCCGCTGCCTGCTGCACAGCCGTAGCCTGATAAGGTAAACTGCCGGCAACCAGTTAATGCAATATATTTGCATTAATCTATCCGATCCTAGGAGGAGCCGATGGCAAAGGAGATGATCCGTCAGGGGGGCCGCAGCGCCCGAATCCAGGCTGAAGTCCATAAAACGGTCAATCAGCTACTTAAAACCACCGATCGCGCGGTGATCACCGTGCCGATGATTGCTGAGCAGGCTGGGGTTACCCCTTCTACAATTTATCGCCGCTGGGGTGACCTGTCGCAGCTACTGGCAGACGTTGCGGTTGACCGGATGCGGCCGATTGCTGAACCGGAAGATACCGGTGAGATGGTCAGCGATTTGACGGCTTTCATACTGCAGTATGTCGAGGAGATGTCATCGAAAGTAGGGCGTCAGATGCTGGCCGACGTGATCGGCAGCTACAGCGACGACGCCAGCCAGAAATGCTGTGGCTATACCGTGCAGCATCTTGAGACGCTGAACAGCCGGGCGCTGGCGCGCGGTGAGCCGGGCTTTGACGTCGCGCAGGTGATTGATGGCGTGGTGGCACCGGTGATGTATCACATCCTGTTTAACGATCGGGAGATCACCGCCTCTTACTGTCAGTCACTGATCCAGCGGCTGTTTGCCTGACCCGGCCGCTTATCTTTGGGTAAAAGGAGAGGCGGCCTCAATGATCAACTGCTGCAGCAAAGCGTGCGCCGGGTCATCTGTATCGTCCGGGGTGATCAGCGCAATGCCGACCTCTCCGGCAGCTGGCAGCTGATGTGATGCTGTCACCAGCGTCTCCGGCATTCCGGCACGGGTGCGCAGCGTGATGCCCAGTCCAGCCTGCAGCGCTGCCCAGATGCCGCTCAGGCTGTGACTGGTAAAGACAACCCGCCACGGTATTCCCGCAGCATCCAGCGACGCGGTGGCGCGCGATCGCATCAGGCAGGGCGCATCAAAGGCGACCAGCGGCAGCGGATCGCCGCGGTGTAACAGCGCGGCCAGATCAAAATCAGCATGATGTATCCAGGCTAGCGGACAGTCACCGATCAGCCTGCTATTGGCGTGCGGCGCGGCCTGCCACACCAGCGCCATATCAAGTTGATGACAGGCCATTGCGCTGAGCAGCCTCTGGTTTCTGTCAACCTGCGCGGTAATGGTGACGCCGGGATGCTGACGACTAAACGCGCCCAGTACCTCAGGCATCAATGACTCACCAAAATCTTCCTGCATCCCGATACGGATTTCACCCTTCAGTCCGTCACCTCTGACTGCGCGCAACGTCTCATCGTTCAGCGTCAGCAGACGTTTGGCGTAACTCATCAGCAGCTCACCGCTATCGGTGAGTTGCAGGTGCCGACCTTGCTTTCTGACCAGTGCAGTACCGCATTGCTGCTCCAGCTTTTTGAGCTGCGCACTGACCGCTGAGGTTGAACGGCATAAATGCCGGGCTGCCAGGGCAAAGCTACCCGCTTCAATGCCGGTAACAAAGCTACGCAGCGCGTCCATATCCAGTGACTCGGGAACCCGGTTCATAATCATCCTGTATAAGTGGATGGTTGATGCTGATTAATTTGATTTTCAGGATTATAGCGCTGCGCGACACTCTGTCCATCTGCACTGGAGAGAAAAAATGAAAGAGATTCTGGATCGCGAAACGCTGGCCCGTCGGGCTCCGAAACTGGCTGAACTGACGCAGCAGGTGCTGTTTGATGATATCTGGCAGCGCGGCGTGCTCTCCGCACGGGAACGCAGCCTGCTGACGCTGGCGACGCTAACCGCGCTGGGCCGGGTCGCGCAGTTGCCCTGGCATATTGATTTCGCGCGAAAAAATGGGCTGACGCAGGAGGAGCTGATCGAAGGCTTTACCCATCTGGCGTTTTACGCTGGCTGGCCCGCGGCGGTGACGGCGCTGAGCTACCTTGAGGAGAACAACTGATGCCCTTAACCCGTATCACCCTCGGCCAGGCTTACAGTGAGGCCAGCTTACAGCAGATCTCCGCGCTGCTGCATCAGACGCTGGTGGCGGAATTTGCGGTGCCGGTTGACGACTGTTTTCAGCTGTTTGAGGTGCTGCCGGCCCACCAGCGAATTTTTGATCGTCACTACCTGAGCAAAGGGCGCAGCGAAGCCTTCATCCTGTTTCGGATTACCGCCGGTCGGCCACGCACCTGGCAGCAGAAGCAGCGCTTTTATCAGCAGCTTTGCGCCGCATTGCAGGCCACGCTGGGAGTCGATCCCGATGACGTGATGGTCATCATCCAGTTCAACAGCAGTGAAGACTGGAGCTTCAGCGGCGGCAGAATGTTAGCGGAGGTGACGTCATGATCGTGATGCATTACCGCTTTACGCTGCCGGCAGATTACCCGATGACGACGATTGAGCAGCGTATCCGGCTGAATGGCGCGAGGCTGAACGGGTTTCCGGGTCTGATCGCCAAGGCTTTTCTCTATGCCCGGCGGGATGATGAGGAACTGGCGGTGGCAGAAAATCGTTATGCGCCGCTCTATTTCTGGCAGGATGCGTCAGCCATGCAGCGTTTCCTGCAAAGCGCGGGCTTTCAGCGCCTGGTGGATGACTTTGGCTGGCCGGTGATAGAGAGCTGGCTGGCGCTGAATGCGGATGGGGTGCCGGACAATCTTGACCAGGCGCGCTTTATCGCCCTGCGCCGCTGGCCGATCGCTCCGCACAGTTGCCTGGCCGATCTGGCGAATGAAACCGGCTTTTGCGCCTGGGATGTGAGCCGCTGGCAGGGAGTGACCGTCACGGCGTCAGCCGGGCGTCCGGCCGGTGAACAGGACGTTTATCGTATCGGTTATCTGGCACGCGATGCGGCGGCGTCAGGGGATCAGACCGGATAGGGCGATAGCCAGCAGCACGATTCCGCCCAGGGTATTGATATATTTACGCAGGGCAAAGGTGCTGATGGCGCGGGTTGAGGTCATCAACAGCTGGCTGGCACTGCTGAGCCACCCCGCCATGATCACAATATGCACCGAGGCCAGCAGCATAAAATCGCGTACATTGCCGGTCTGGCTGGTGAAGCGCGATACTACGGTCAGGTAGAGCAGAATGGCTTTAGGGTTGAGCAGGTTCGCCAGTAAAGCCTGAGAAAGCGTAACCGGCTGCGGGTCGGGGCTGTCAGCCTGATGGCGGGCCCGCACTCCGCTGATGATTAACTGGCTGCCCAGCCACAGCAGATAAAGGGTGCCGGCAATCTGCAGAATATGAAACAGAGAGGGTAAAGCCATCAGCATTGACGAAACGCCTAATCCAACCAGCAGGGCGTGGCAATAGATCCCCAGTGCGGTACCCAGAATAATCGTCGCGACGCCGCGCCAGCCTTCGGCCAGCGCACTGTTAATGGCAAGCGTAAAACTGGCTCCCGGTGACAGCGCTATCGGTAAGATGGCAACAATGAAACCGCTATAATCGATCTGCATCGGAACAGGTTGCTCTCCAGGATGAGAGGGTCACAGCGCGAGAATCGCCTCAATCTCAATCCGTAAATCAGCCGAGAAAAGACCACTGACCTGCACCAGCGAACTGGCAGGCAGATGAGCGCCATAGTAGCGGAACAGGACTTCGCGTAATGCCTCAATGTCGCTGAATGCGGTGATGAAAATGGTCACCTTAATCAGTGAAGCCAGCGACGTCTGCTCAGCCGCGGCGATCAGCTCCAGTTGGGAAAAGATCGCTTCTGCCTGCTGCGCTATGCCGCTGTGCTGAGCCGGCGTCCCAAAGGCGGTGAGGCCGGAAACGTACAGCGTATCACCATGTTTCACCGCATGGACATAAGGCGCTTTCACCTCGCCGAGTTGCGGATAATTTTTACGTTCAGGTTGCGGCATGATCTCTCCTTCAGGCCTGAGTCAGTGCAGGCAGGCACCGTCCGTCCGCTTTAGTGGGTCAGCCGCTGCTGACAGATGAGGTGATCAGCGGCCGCCTGCCGTTGCGCATCCGGTGATAGCTGTTGCCAGTCGTGAATCACCTGACGGGCCAGCGCCGGTTTAAATGTTATCTTCTGCAGCGCATAGTCAGAGTTACTGCCCTCAACGATCTGCTGCATCTGTGGAATAAACTGCTGCTGATCATGATGATCGATGCCGCAGAACACCGCAACGTAATAGGCTTTATCTTCGCTGCTGAAGTGTGGCATCAGCCACCAGCCCGCCAGTGCCAGCACCGCCAGCAGAGGAATCATCCATTTAAGTTTCGCTTTCATCAACACCGCCACCTGTTATCGGCCAAAGAGGTCTGTCAGATCTACACCGGACAGAGGGCGCGTATCCTGCCATAGTTCCGGCGCGTCGTTAACCTCGTTTTCCTGGCGTTGAGCAGCGGTTTAGCGCTGGGTTATGCTGTCGTTGCGTCAATCAGCCTGGCGCTAATCTGCGCATCTGGCATCATCTGTTGCAGGCCGGAAACCAGATCATCACTGGCCTGTTGCAGCGCGGTCAGCGGCATTTCCGGCAGGCTTTCAAGGATAAACCACATCTGACGCGCCTGCGCATCCAGCCGGGTTCTGACGCCCTGACGCCAGTTCCAGCGACGGCAGGTGACGCCCTGATCGTCGCGCCAGATCACTTCGCCTGGCTCCGGCGATTCAAAGACCACTTCGCCCTCTTTAACCGTATCAAACGACTCGCTGCCATCCGCGATCGCCAGGCGCGGCGCACCAACGTAGGCGGCAATATTTTCCCCGCCGACCGGCAGCGCGTACTGAATGCTGATGGCATTATAGAGATCGACAACCGGATCGATCGCTGGCATCCCGCCATCCCGCAGGACCCGCTTGCGCAGCGCGTCTGCCGAGCAGGGTGTCCGTTTCGCTTTGGCACCAAAGGCTTTGAATACCGTCGCCCAGGCCGCGAGATGGGCGTCAGCCCATTCAACATCCTGTTCCAGCACCTGGCGGCACGCCTTTTGCAGCGCCTGTTGCGCAATCTCAGGATGGGTGATTGGCGCGGCTTCCACCACAATACTCATGGCGCGAAAGCCGGGTGCCAGCGCAAATACGGCCGGGTCGATTGACGGATCAACAGATAACATTGGATAATCTCTCAGTGACTAATTTATTTCATAGTAATGACCGATGACCAAAAAAGTCAATATATCGACCGATGCGGGTGCTGACGTAGCCAGCGTCAATCAGGCTGTCTCGGAAAGCATCAAAAGCTGGCGTAAAAGCCAGAAACTCTCGCTGGATGAATTATCCCGCCGGGCGGGCGTCAGTAAAGGGATGCTGGTGGAGATCGAGAAAGGCGAAGCCAATCCCAGCATTGCGATTTTGTGCCGGATTGCCGCTGCGCTCGGCGTCTCGGTGGCAGATATCGTCAATGTCACGCATGCGCCTGCCGCCTGGCTGATTGATAAAAGCGCAATGCCCACCTTGTGGCGCGGCGAGCAGGGCGGGAGTGCGCAACTGCTGGCTGGCACCCGCGGTCCTGACATGATTGAACTGTGGCGCTGGCAGATGTTTGCCGGTGAAAGGTTTAGCTCGGCGGGACATTCCGCCGGGACGCTGGAACTGCTGCATGTTGAAGAAGGTACGCTGGCGTTAACCGTCGGCGACCAGACGTTAGTCGTTCAGCCAGGTTGCGCAGCGGTGGCGCGTACCGATATGCCACACGCCTACGCCAGCGCCGATCAACATCCGGTGGTGTTCACCATGACGGTCGCCGAACTGCAGCGTTAATCATTTTCCGCGGCGGCCAGCGTTTCACCGGGAAATGCCAGCAGCAGAGTTTTCAGCATTCCTTCCAGGGCCGCGCGTTCTGCCGCCGTCAGCGGAGCCAGCACCGCATTCTGAGTCGCTGTATGCACCGCCAGCGCCTGCTCAATACAGCGCTGACCCTGCGGCGTCAGCCCCACCAACGTGCTGCGCTTGTCGTCGGGTGACGCAACCCGCGCAATCAAACCGCGCTGTTCCAGCCGTTTCAGGCGATGGGTCATGGCACCGGAGGTCACCAGCAGCGAGGTATAAAGCTGGGTGGGTGACAGGCAGTACGGCGTGCCGGCCCGGCGCAGTGTCGCCAGCACATCAAACTCACCGTCATGGAAATCGAATGGCTCCAGCGCCTGACTGCGGGCTTTTGCCAGATGTTTCATCAGGCGCAGCATTCGGCCCATGATGCGCATCGATGAGGCATCCAGCTCTGGCATCGCGACGTCCCACTGGCTGACGACAAAATCGATATGGTCCTGCATGATTCACCTGCTTACTGTGTGGTTATGTTGTCAGGTTGTGCTCAGCCCCTTACTGCCGGACCCGTTTTATCTTAACGTTAAGATAAATAGTGACAGCCTGCTGCTGTCAGCGTCTATCCTCTGCACGGAGCCGGCTATGAAGAACACCCTGTTGTTTCCCGCTATATTCGCACTGATCGTCTTTATTGTCGGGCTGAATCTGCGCCCGATGCTGGCGATTATCGGCCCACTGTTTCCGGCGTTGCAACAGCAGGCGGGTCTGTCGGCGACGGCGTTCAGCCTGCTGACCACCCTGCCGGTGGCGATGATGGGCTTCGCAGCCCTGGCGGGACCCTGGCTGCTGGCGCGGATCGGGACCGTACCGGGGATTGCGGCAGGACTGCTCTGCCTGGCGCTGGCCGCGCTCTGGCGCGGTTATGCACTTTCGCCACCGCAGCTGATCCTCACCGCCCTGGCTGGCGGGGCCGGAATTGGCGTGATCCAGGCGCTGATGCCGGCACTGATCCGCCAGCGTTACACTGGTGCGGCACCCACGCTGATGGCGCTGTTCAGCACTGGCATTATGGCTGGTGCGGCATTGATGGCGGCCAGCGCTGAGCCGCTGTTTTCGCTGCTCGGTTTACGCGCAGCGCTGGCGATTGCCGGTGGGCTGTCGCTCTTTACCTTACTTCTCTGGTTGTCAGTGAATCCACGCGGGCCGGTTAACCATCCGGCACCCGCTGCGGTTGCGCTGCCCACGGCGCGAACCTGTTTACTGTTGCTGTTCTTTGGTATCGGGACCGGGGCTTACACGCTGGTGCTGGCATGGCTGCCGCCATTTTATATCCAGGCGGGCTGGAGCGCCCGTAACAGCGGCTTTCTGCTCGCCGGGCTGACGCTGACGGAAGTGGTGGCCGGTCTGGTGATCTCGGCGGTTCAGCACCGTTTTCCCGATCGTCGCTGGTTACTGCTGCTGGTGCTGGCCCTGTTGCTGGCTGGCCTGCTCAGTCTGATTGTGGCACCTGGCGCGATGCCGGTGCTGTCGACGCTGCTACTCGGCAGCGGCATCGGTGCGCTGTTTCCGCTGTCGCTGATCGTCACGCTGGATCATGCCCGAAATGCCAGAGAAGCGGGCGTGCTGTTATCACGGGTGCAGGGCGGCGGCTATCTGATTGCCGCCGTGATGCCGCTGGTGGCGGGCTGGGTACGTGACAGCGGCGCATCACTGATCGGTGCCTGGCTGATCATGAGCGTCGGGGTAGTGGTGCTGATGGTGATCGCCTGGCGGTTCCGACCGCTGTCGGGCTGAAGGGCCTGCAGCAGATGCCGACAAAATGATTGCCGTCTGGCATGCTGGAAAGCAGGCAATTAATCAGGAGCGGCAATGAAAGTCATCGGTCTGTTAGGCGGTATGTCGTGGGAGTCAACCGCGCTCTACTATCGCATCATTAATCAGCAGGTTAAACAGCGGCTGGGCGGGTTGCATTCGGCGCAGCTGGTGCTGTACAGCGTCGATTTTGAACCGATTGAACAACTTCAGGCGGCCGGGGAATGGCAGCAGGCGGGTGAACGACTGGCCGCGGCGGCACGCAGTCTGGAGTGTGCCGGGGCAGAATTTATCGTGCTCTGTACCAACACCATGCACAAAGTGGCCGCGCAAATCAGTGCGGCCACCTCCCTGCCGCTGTTACACATCGCGGATGCGACCGGGCAGCGTATCCGTCAGGCCGGCTTCAGCAAGGTAGGCTTGCTGGCGACCCGGTTCACTATGGAACAGGCGTTTTATCGCGGGCGGCTGGAAGCGCAATGTGATCTGGAGGTGATCATTCCGGATGAGGAGGACCGCGCTTTTGTCCATCAGGTGATCTACCAGGAACTCTGCCTCGGCACTATCAATCCGGCTTCCCGCCATCGCTTTCAGCAGATTATGCAGCGGCTGGTGGAGGAGGGCGCACAGGCGATTATTCTGGGTTGCACTGAAATCACCCTGCTGGTGGATGAGAGTGATGCCAGCGTCCCGTTATTTGATACCACCCTGATTCACGCCGAAGAAGCGGTCATCCAGGCGCTGAAATAGCGGTTTCTCTTTACTGCGGCAGGCTCACTGCCCTTTTGCCCGGAGCACCCATGAAAATTGAAAATTTGCCGTTTGGACTCACCCATTGGGATTTGATTGATGAAACCGTTCATCCCGGTGAACAGGGCCAGGCGATCTGGCGCACCGCGCAGTTTAATGCTATTCGCGTCAGGATCGTGGATTACTCACCGGGATATCTCGCCGATCACTGGTGTATCAAAGGTCACATTCTGCTGTGTCTCACTGGCGAGCTGCATACCGAACTGGCCGACGGTCGGCGCTTTGTGCTGACGCCGGGCGTCAGTTATCAGGTGGCAGATGATGCCGAACCGCATCGCTCTTCGACGCCGGTGGGCGCGCGGTTGTTTATTGTCGATTAACGGGCGGCGGTCTGATAAAGGGTGGCGCTAAACCTCCCTTTGTCATGGTGAATAATCACGTTGTTGACACTTTTAAAAGTAAACTGAAGCAGCTTTATAAAAATCAGCAAAATTAATAGCTTAATTCATCGGAGTAATCTGCTTCTGACAGGATTATTTCTCATCAGGCTGTATGCTTGAGACGGTAAATACCGTTCTGCCTTAACCTGATGTGGGGAAACCTGTGCTGATAAAAAAGAAGAAAGTAAGATCGCATACCGAAGATCGCCTGCTGGCGCTGGTACTCGCCACCACCGCTGGCATCCTTAACGCGATGGCGCTGGGTGCCTTCGGGTTTTTCCCGTCGCACATGACCGGTAACACTTCGCAGATATCTACTGAAGTCACCACCAGCGATCTGCATACGCTGCTGTTTTTACTGGCGCTGATCACCGCCTTTGTGATGGGTTGTACCGTTGCCCGCCTGGCGGTCATCGTCGGCCAGAAGCATAAGCTGCGCACTATTTTTTGTCTGATCATTCTGGCCGAAGGGGTCGCGCTGACCGCAGCCTCGATCTTTGAAACGATGTTTTTTACGCCACGCTTCAACGGTGAAGTGCTGGTTTTGCTGGGCTTCCTGATGGGGATTCATAATGCCACTTCGACCCAGCTCTCAAATGGTCGTGTCCGATCGACGCATATCACCGGCACATTAACCGATGCCGGTATTGCGCTTGGGTCGTGGCTCTCCTCGCATGTGTCGCATGACGAAAGTGGCGAACGGCGTTTTTTCCAGAAGGTGCTGCATACCCATCTGACCACGGTGTTTTCGTTTCTTATTGGCTGTATTGCCGGTCTGCTGCTGTTCAAAAGCTACGGTTTTAACGCGATGATCGGATTGGGGCTATTCCTGATGGTGGTGGCGCTGGGCGCTATCGCCATTACCGTTCAGCGATCCCGCAGGAGCTTTTATTGATCGATCGCCACAGCGGCCCGATGCCAGCCGGCATCGGGCCAGCGATCACTGCACTGTGCGGGTCGGCCGCACCACGATTTCATTCACGTCTACTTCATCCGGCTGCTCAATGGCATAACGTACCGCGCGCCCAATCGCCTCGGGTTGCAGGGCTATCGCCCGATAGTCGGCCATTGCCTGCGCGGCGGTCGGGTCAGTGATGGTGTCAGCCAGTTCACTTTCAACCACGCCCGGATGCACACAGGTCACGCGAAGCTGGCTGTTCTCCTGACGTAACCCATCGG
The DNA here is from genome assembly GCF_054482835.1 of Pantoea sp. S-LA4. NCBI lineage: Bacteria > Pseudomonadati > Pseudomonadota > Gammaproteobacteria > Enterobacterales > Erwiniaceae > Pantoea > Pantoea sp. S-LA4. The sequence goes on from NZ_JBTLRC010000004.1 coordinate 182,904, forward strand.
ATATCGCCCGCACCGCATACTTAGTGGCACAATAAACCGCCGCAGTCGGTGAAACCGCCAGCGCCCCAATTGAGGCGATGTTGATGATGTGTCCGGAGTGGCGGTCCAGCATCGGCGGCAGCACAGCGGCAATGCCATACAGCACGCCTCTGATGTTGACATCAATCATCCGATCCCACTCCTCTACCCGCAACGAAGCCATCGGTGACAGCGGCATAATGCCCGCGTTGTTGATCATCACATCGACCCGACCCCACTGTTCCAGAGCGAACTCAACAAACTGACTCACCTGCTCACGCTGCGTCACATCCAGCGCTTTAACCACCACTTCAGCCCCGTCGAATCGCAACGCGTCAGCCAGCGCGTGAAGCCGCTCTTCGCGTCGGGCACCCAGCAGCAGTGTCGCCCCGGTTTTCGCCAGTTCACGGGCGATACCCGCACCAATGCCGCTTGATGCACCGGTAATTAAAATCACTTTCTTCGTCATATTGTTTCTCCTGTTGTGGTGTAGCTGGAGATGCTACGACGGTTAGGCTATAAAGATAATCCACCTGCTGCTTCATGAACTGGTAACTACAACTAACCAATGATGACCGATAAAAATGCGCTGGAAGTGTTTGTCATTGTGGCGCAGACGCGTAATTTTCGTCTGGCGGCTGAGCAACTGGGTGTTACCCGTCCGGCTATCAGCCAGACGCTACGGCGGCTGGAAGACCGGCTGAACCTGACGCTGATGCAGCGGACGACCCGCAGCGTTCAGCTCACCGAAGCGGGGCAACGGCTCTATAACGAGGTGGCACCGGCGATCAATCAACTGAACCGCGCCGTCACCGATATCGCTGAACTGGCCGCCGTTCCGCGTGGACAGTTACGGCTGGCGATCTCATCCATTGCTGAGCGAATGCTGAGTGGTGAACTGCTGGCGAGCTTTATCCGCGCTTATCCGCAGATTGAGCTGGATATCACCGTCACGGATGAGGAGTTTGATATTGTCGAACAGGGCTACGACGCGGGTGTCCGGCTGGGTGAGGTGATCGCGCAGGATATGATTGCGGTACCGGTATCCCGCGCTCAGCGCCAGGTGGCGGTGGCATCGCCTGCTTACCTGGCCCGCCAGGGCACGCCGCAGCATCCGCATGAACTGATCCAGCATTGCTGTATCGGCTGGCGGAAAGGGCCGGGCCTGTCGCCTTATCGCTGGGAATTTGCTGAGCAGGGGCGTGAATTTGAAGTGGCGGTTAATCCGCAGCTGACCACCAACGATATGGGGGTGATGATCCGCACCGCCTGTGCCGGCGGCGGCATCAGTTTCGGTATGGAAGAGACGTTTCAGCCTTATATTGCGCGCGGGGAGCTGGTGACGCTGCTGGATGACTGGTTGCCCGCATTTGCCGGTTTTTACCTCTACTTCCCCAGCCGGAAGAATCTGGCACCCAAGCTACGCGCGCTGATCGATCACGTAAAGTTGTGACAGCGTAGCAAGAAGAGCAGCACGCCCGCCGTAACGGACGTGATGGGCTTATTTTTGATACTGCTGGTCAGTGACCGGTTCCAGCCAGTCCACCGGGCTGCCGTTAACGGATTCCGCGATGGCAATATGGGTCATGGCGTTGTCCGGGGTTGCGCCATGCCAGTGCTTCACATTCTCCGGTATCCAGACGATGTCGCCGGTATTCATGACCCGAATCGCTTCGCCCTCACACTGAATCCAGCCCTGACCCTGGGTGATAATCAGGGTCTGGCCCAGCGGATGCGTGTGCCAGACAGTGCGCGCACCTGGTTCAAACGTGACGGTTGCGCCACCGACTCGTGCCGGTGCGTCTGCCTGGAATGGGGCGTCAATCCGCACCGTGCCGGTGAAATAGTCAGCAGGACCCTGGCGTGAAGGCAGGGAGCCGTTAGCGATAATCTTCATTTTGTTCTCCACTCATCATGTGATGTCCCGAAGTTTAGCAACCCGGACGCCTGCTGATTAGCCAGCATAACCCGCAAGCGTTTATGAGCAGTATTCATTAATCATCAGGTGCATTACGGCTGTCAGCCTCAGGTCGTCATGTTATAGCGGGTAATAATATTGATTTTTGAATAGGGCGCCGCGGGTGCGGAGGCAGGCAGAAAACCGTGAAATTCCAGCAGCGTTCTGAAGGCGTGCTGTGCATCAAGCTGTAAATTATGTTCGATCAGCGCATCAATTTTACCCGCCTGCAGCAGCGCGCGGTTTTCCCGATCAAGATCGTGTCCGATAAAGGCGTTAACCGGCCGGTTAAGCTCGTCAAAAGCCCGTAAGATACCCGGATTACCGCCGCCGACCGTGTAGACCGCGTCCGTGTCCGGGTGCGCCTGCAGAAAATGTTTAAGTGACTGGTACATCAACGGATCGATGCCATAACCACCCGCCACCACGCTGACCCGATGCTGCGGCGCAAACTGCTGAATGGCGCGTTCGAAACCCTCAATCCGCTCCTGCTCCCCGATAAAGTCTCTGCTGCCGGTGATCGCCACAATGTGGGATTGCTCAGACCGCAGCCATTTTGACATTAAAAACGCGGCAACCTTTCCGGCGTCGTAATTATCCATGCCGATATAGCGCAGGCGCGCACTGCCCGGCAGATCGCTCATCACCGTCACTACCGGCACACGTTGTTTCAGCAGGGTATCGATGGTCGGATTCAGCAGTGCCGAGTGGGCCGCTTTGAGAATAATGCCGTGGCTGTGGAGCGCATTTTTGTTCAGAAGCGCATTGACCTGCTCTGCGGTTAAGTTCTCGCTGAAGTGAAATCGCAGCTGCAGTTTAAACCGGGTAAAGCTGGCAATCTGACTGCTGAATGCTTCACGCACCAGCTCACGAAAGCGATCGGGCGTATGCATAATCACATCGAACCACAGCGTTCTGCCTTTTGCCCGCGCCGTTTTCTGTAGTAATTCCAGGTCGGCTATCGCCTGCTGAATGCGATGCTGCGTTTGCGGATGCACCCTGCCGCGCTGATGCAGCGCCCGATCAATGGTTGCCAGGCTCAGACCGGACTGAGCGGCTATCTGTTTTAAGGTGAATTTAGCCATGCGTCACTCTGAAGGCGAGGGGTTATCCCTCGTTTTATCACACTGCGGGTGCTAAACCTTGCCTGATTTAGCCGTCCGGTTTCAACGATATCGCCGCCGCAGAAAAGTGGCCCTGTTAAGTTAAACCGGATGAAGGTTTCACACCGCCAGATCATCGGATCTGTATCATAATATGAATAGCATTAAGCCAGGGTTTCAGGTCGGGATAAATATATTACCTTAGTTACCCCGTGTTATCTGGCGATTATATCTTTCGCGTAGCCCCGCTGACGAAATAGTGCCAGATATTATTCTGAGGCTGTTCGAATAATAACCTTTTCTACCGCTTCGCTTATATTTTCCTGAACGCGGCCCTTTTGTTTTTTGACTTCCAACGATGCTAAACTGTATATGCATACACCGTCTGGAGGTCGTGTGAAGTACGACGAAGAAAAAGATATTCGCGCGCTGGTTGGCGCAATAGTTAGCGATCTGATTAAGAACGGGCAGCCTGTGCATTTTCATGATATTACCAATGCGCTGTTTCGCCTGAGTGAAGAGACGCGAGATAACCGATTGAAAGCGCTGTGCCATGAAGCGATCGGCTTTTTTACCCGCAAGATGCACTAAGAGTGATGGCGTTGCGAATAAACGTCAGCATCATTGAAATCGGTTCCCCTTAATTAATCCTGTCAGACATAATGGATATTTTCCCCGTGATTTTTTTGCACTCTGATTAAGCAGGGGAGTCTGATTATTGTGGCGGGATGAGCGAGGGTATGACCTCTTGCCGCCAGCAGAGTTAATATCCCGACAGGAATCGTCATCCTAAAACTGCCGCGTCTTTATCCGTTTCGGATAAGCCTGCTGTTATTGAACAGTAGCTGTTCGGATAAGGCGTCTGTGACCTGAAATCTATTTCACGCCAGCTGGCTCTGTTGTTCAGGTGGAGCCATGCGTATTCGTCATCACCCGTAACGGAGCGGTTGCGTTAACATCGTCAGTGCGCTGGTCGGGGCTTTGAGGTGCGGGCCGCCGGAAACAGCGACAAAAGCGGGCTGCAGCGGTGAAAATGTTTCAATGCCGTCCGCAACGCGCTATAAAGATCCTTCGCAGGGGTAAACCATCCTGACAGGCCCTGAAGCAGGCCAGAAAGACGCGGACCAGAAACAGCACGAAACCAGAACAGGCTGCATTTCCGCTGTTGCCGGTTAACCCGCGCCGGGGTGATGAATCGGGGCCAGCGCCATTAAGGATAAAAACATGATCTTCTCGGATGTTGAAACGCACTACATCAGCAGCAATCAGGACAGTCGGCTGGTCAGATATGACATTATCAAGACCGATGATGATACCTACGTGGTAAAAGTGATTGATAATAAACATCACAACAATACGCAACGTGACTATTTCTCTGAAGTAACGACGTTGATCATCACCCGCGATGATTTCAATCTGGAAAATAATATCGGTTCGGCGTCGGTTGTCAGAAACCGTATGCCCACCACCTTCAGTGGTCATGTGCTGGTGAAGTGTCAGCAGCATCGGGATTCACTGGATTAATCCCGTCAGGCGCATCCGTTGAGGCAGGAATTGAAAGCAAGCGGAGTAAGGCTGGGGCAAAGAAACTATTCCACAAGAGGGCTTCCTGCGCGCCGTTGAGCGCGCAGGCGTGGGGATCAGATACCGGCGTCGTCCGGCGTCCGGCCCACTACGATCTCCAGCGTTTTGCGTAACACATCCAGTCTGACCACGTCTGAGGTCGTCTCCAGTTCCGCAATCAGATAAAGAATGATGGCTTTATTGGTTACGCGTCCCTGATCGGCGACGATGTTCCGGATGATGCCGCCCAGCAGTTCGGTTTCTGAAGCAAGCTGATCACCGGCACTGCGAAAAAACTCAATGATGGTTGGATCTGAAGAAGAGCGTTGCATGATTTTTCTTTCTCTGCAGAAAATTCGTTAGGTGCATCGAATAAGGTCAGAAACGAGTCTCCTCGTTGCGACGTTTTGCCCGGCGTGAAGGGACATTTTCAGTGCCGCGTTCACCACGGGAGATGCTTTAATTATTGTCAGAAGTCACGCAAAAAACGGATCGATTAGTGTTTTTTCGAACCTTCAGGTGGGCCATCGTTATTCAGACGGTGTGACACATTTTCACGATCGGGAAGCGCACTGCCAGCCCGCTTACGGGCGGCCACCATGCCATTGCGCACTTCGGTAATCGCTTTGCGGATCGTCATCACCTTCGCGTCTTCGTCCGTCTCTGCGGCCATAAGCTCCAGCTGATTGATCAGGGCATGACTCGACACCGGTTTGTCTGACTTGAGTAGTGTCAGTACGGCTTCGCCGATCATGACATCTGTCAGTTTCTCATCATCACTTCTGTACATACTGGCTTCTCTGATTTACGAATTAATGGCCACGTTGCGGCTCCTGATGTAGAAACAGGCGCCGGTGACGGGGCGCCTGAAGCGGGACAGCAACACTGGGCTTCGTTAATGCGAAAAATAGTCCGATCAGAATTGCTGTGAGCTGAGACGTACTGCATCTCCATAACGCCGGGGATCCGTATTACTCTTCCCGACGGAAAAGGAGCCCGATCAGTTCATGCAGATGACTTTCATCCTCTGGCGTAGAGGCAAGTTCCAGTCGACGCAACAATTTGCTGCAAATCGCTTTACGACTCAAATTTTGACCTGCGCGCAGAATTTCAACCACAATCTCCCCCAGCGTTTCCTGCTGTGAAGGCTGACTGGCTTGATTGAAGTAACGGGCAATGTCGCTGATGGCTTCCGGTGCATGTCCGTTCTGACGCATAGTAGTGTCCTCAGATGGTTAAATGTATCGCGCTCTGGATGCGCAAGTTATACATCTTTCAAAAACTTGTACAGAATTTTGAATTTCCTGAGAAGATTTTTTTGTGCAAAAAATGCTATTTAAAGATAATCAGTATGTTACGAAGTGTTTAATGCGGGGTAAAAACGGCTGAGTGATGGCGGATTAAGCGATTTGCCCTTCCGGCCTGTACAACTGCTGCACAGGCCGACAGTCAGGCAGAACCAATCGGTCAGCGTTTAAAGAATATATCATCAGCGGATTCGGTGGTGCTAGTTTTGTCTGCGCTAACCGGTTTCGATAACCATCCGGCCTGTTTATTGTTGCGAGCGCCGATGGTTTTAAAACCCATCAACCACTGTCGTACCTGATGCAACTGGTCCAGACGTTTCTCATCCACTTCTGAGGCAGACATAGCCTGCAACTCACCCATCAGCATCTCGACATTCACTTCCTGACCTGCATCGATCAGGTTCATTGCTGCTTCGCCAATGATGACATTCGCTTTTTCGTCGTTTGAAAAATACAAATTATCCTCCCTGGTTTTATTACGGTAAGTAACATTCACTGTAGCAAAAAAATTCACTAAATTTAATAAAACATGCCTATCAATAATCATTTATTGATTGGAGCAGTTTAACGACCATGACGGAAAATCCTGTCTGACGGTCGATCGCCGGCCAATGGGTTCCACCGCGCCTTACCCCGATTTCACACCAGACATCAGCCTTCAACCGCGCTGTCAAATCGGGCGACGAGCAGAAGTTTTAGTATCAGCCTCTGCGCTAAAGAGATTATCGAAGAACCCTGACTTTTTATAACGCATTATGAATCAATCACTAAATAAAAATACTTACACAACTTGTCATAACGGCGCTGCTGCTGAAGAAACTTCACAAAAGCGGGCTGTCGCAAAGGTATAGCCTGTGCTATAAAAAATAGCACTGGCTAATTTAGTGTTATTTTTAATCACCTCTGGAGATCCTGCGATGGTCCCGACAAAGAAAACCGCAACGCTGCTGGGCAGCCTGCTGCTGACGGCGATAATGACAACCAGCAGCTATGCTGCAGAAAAATTTAAGGTCGTCACCACCTTTACGGTGATTGCCGATATGGCAAAGAACGTCGCGGGTGATGCCGCTGAGGTCACTTCAATCACCAAACCGGGTGCAGAAATCCATGAGTATCAGCCGACGCCCGGCGACATTAAACGCGCCCAGGGCGCACAGCTGATCATGGCCAACGGGCTGAATCTTGAACGCTGGTTCCAGCGCTTTTATCAGCATCTGGAAGGCGTGCCGGAAGTGGTGGTGTCGCAGGGGGTGAAACCGATCGGCATTGGCGAAGGGCCCTATAACGGCAAGCCCAATCCACATGCCTGGATGTCGCCGGATAATGCGCTGATTTATGTGGATAATATCCGTGATGCTCTGGTGAAGTATGACCCGGCCAACGCTGAAACCTATCGTCAGAATGCCGCCAGCTATAAGCAGAAAATCAACGCTGCGCTTGAGCCGTTGCGCCAGCAAATCGCCGCCATCCCTGAAAACCAGCGCTGGATGGTGACCAGTGAAGGTGCGTTCTCCTATCTGGCTCGTGACCTCGGGATGAAAGAGCTTTACCTCTGGCCGATCAATGCTGACCAGCAAGGCACGCCGCAGCAGGTGAGAAAAGTAATTGATCAGGTCAGAAAAGAGGCGATTCCGGCTGTGTTCAGCGAAAGCACCGTCTCTGACAAGCCTGCCCGTCAGGTGGCGCGTGAAACCGGCGCCCACTATGGCGGCGTCTTATACGTTGACTCGCTAAGTCAGGCTCAGGGGCCGGTACCGACCTATCTTGATCTGCTCCGTGTCACCACGCAGACGCTGGTCAACGGCATTAACGCCGGGAGGAAAGCGCCATGACCGACACCATTGTGGTTTCCAATGTCAGTGTCACCTACCGTAACGGTCACACGGCGCTGCGCGATGCCAGCTTCAGCATTCCTGGCGGTTCCATCGCCGCGCTGGTGGGGGTAAACGGTTCTGGTAAATCAACGTTATTTAAGGCTCTGATGGGGTTTGTCCGGCTCTCCGGTGGCACGATTTCGGTGCTGGGAATGCCAACCCGTCAGGCGCTGCGCCAGAGTCTGGTGGCTTATGTGCCGCAGTCGGAAGAGGTTGACTGGTCATTTCCGGTGCTGGTCGAGGATGTGGTGATGATGGGCCGCTATGGCCATATGGGGCTGTTACGGCGGCCAAAACCGCAGGATCACGACAGGGTGAATGATGCGCTGGCACGGGTCGATATGCTGGCTTATCGCCATCGGCAGATCGGTGAACTATCCGGCGGCCAGAAGAAACGGGTATTTCTGGCCCGCGCCATTGCGCAGCAGGGCAGCGTCATCCTGCTTGATGAGCCGTTTACCGGTGTCGACGTTCAGACCGAGGCGAAAATCATCAGCCTGCTGGGCGAGCTGCGTGATGAAGGGAAAACCATGCTGGTCTCAACGCACAATCTGGGATCGGTGACCGAATTTTGTGACTACACCGTGATGGTTAAGGGCACCATCCTCGCCAGCGGTCCTACCCGCACTACCTTTACCGCCGCCAATCTTGAGCGGGCGTTCAGCGGTGTGCTGCGTCATGTCGCCGTCAGCGGACTGGACGATCACATCATCACCGATGATGAACGCCCGTTTATTGCACCGCGCAGCGCACTTCACGACGGAGACTGACCATGAATCTGCTGCTGGAGCCGTTCGGATACCATTACATGCTCAACGCGATGTGGGTTTCTGCCATGGTCGGCGGACTGTGCGCGTTTCTCTCCTGCTACCTGATGCTCAAGGGCTGGTCGCTGATGGGAGATGCGCTGTCGCACTCCATTGTGCCCGGCGTTGCGGGCGCTTACATGCTGGGCCTGCCGTTTGCGCTGGGCGCTTTTCTGTCGGGCGGGCTGGCGGCGGGCAGTATGCTGTTGCTCAATCAGCGGACCCGGTTAAAAGAAGATGCGATCATCGGTCTGATCTTCTCCTCTTTTTTTGGCCTCGGGCTGTTTATGGTGTCGCTCAATCCGACCGCGGTGAACATCCAGACGATTGTGCTCGGCAACATCCTGGCGATTGCCCCTGCCGATATTCTGCAACTGGCGCTGATTGGCGGGGTTTCGATCATCATTCTGCTGTTTAAGTGGAAAGACCTGATGGTGACCTTTTTCGACGAGAATCACGCGCGGGCCATCGGTCTGCGACCTGAACGGTTAAAGATTCTGTTTTTTACGCTGCTGGCGGTGTCAACCGTGGCGGCGTTACAAACGGTAGGGGCCTTTCTGGTGATCTGTCTGGTGGTGACGCCAGGCGCGACAGCCTGGTTGCTCACCGATCGCTTTCCGCGCCTGCTGATGATTGCGGTAACCATAGGCAGCGTCACCAGCTTCCTTGGTGCCTGGGCGAGTTACTATCTCGATGGCGCGACCGGCGGCATTATCGTCGTAGCGCAGACGCTGTTATTCCTGCTGGCGTTTGTTTTCGCGCCAAAACATGGCCTGCTGGCGAACCGTCGTCGTGCCCGCCGTGATGCTGAGAAGGAGCCAGGTTAATGTGGATTTTTGAACCTTTCCAGTTCGCGTTTATGCAGAATGCGCTATTGATTGCGCTGGTGGTGGCGATCCCCTGCGCCTTGTTGTCGGTATTTCTGGTACTGAAAGGCTGGGCGCTGATGGGTGATGCGATGAGCCACGCGGTCTTTCCCGGCATTGTGCTGGCGTGGATGCTGGGCATTCCGCTGGCGATTGGGGCCTTTGCCGCCGGGCTGTTTTGTGCAGTTGCCAGTGGTTTTTTACAGGATAACAGCCGCATCAAGCAGGACACGGTGCTGGGCATCGTCTTCTCCGGCATGTTTGCGGTCGGGCTGATTCTCTATATCGCCGTGAAGCCTGAAGTCCATCTCGACCATATTTTGTTTGGCGACATGCTGGGCATCACCGGTGCCGATCTGATCCAGACGCTGCTGATCGCGGCACTGATTGTCGCGGTCATTGCGGTGAAGTGGCGTGATCTGATGCTGTTCAGCTTCGATCCGCAACAGGCGCAGGTGTGTGGTTTGCCCGCGCGGCTGATGCATTATGGTCTGCTCTGCATGGTCTCGCTGACCATTGTCGCGACGCTGAAAGCGGTGGGCATTATCCTGTCGATCTCGTTACTGATCGCGCCGGGTGCCATTGCGCTGTTGCTGACCCGACGTTTTTCCCATGCGTTGCTGGTGGCGGTTGCGGTTTCCGTGCTGGTGTCGCTGAGTGGCGTTTATCTCTCTTTCTTTATCGACAGCGCACCGGCGCCGACCATCGTGGTGCTGTTCGCGCTGGTGTTCATTGTCGCGATGATCGTCTCCGGGCAGAAAGCCCGGCGGCTGGAACGCCAGCGGATTGCGGCTTCGTGAGCCACCGCGCGGCTATAGCGGCGTTGACGCGCCGCTATAGCGTACCGCCTCAATCAGACGGGCGAACGCGCGGGTATGCTGTTTACGGCTGGGATAGTAGAGGTAGTAGCCAGGAAAAGGGTCGCACCAGTCGGCCAGCACCTGCACCAGTCGGCCGGACGCAATATGCGCAGCCACACTGTCCTGCGGCACGTAGCAGATGCCCATGCCGCTGAGCGCCGCCTCGATGCGTGAAGCGAGATGATTAAAAATCAGCTGACCTTCCACCCTGACTCTGACCTCCTTGTTATCGCGCATAAACTCCCAGTGATAGAGTCCGCCCAGCGTCGGTAAGCGCAGATTAATGCAGTTATGGTTTTGCAAATCGTAAGGGGTTGCCGGTACGCCGTGCTGCTCAAAATAATCGGGCGAGGCCACCACGCACATATTCCAGTCCGGGCCGATGCGCACCGCCACCATATCTTTTTCAACCTGTTCACCCAGCCGCACGCCCGCATCAAAGCGGCCGCTGACAATATCGGTCAGGGTGTTATCCACCGAAAATTCGATGTTGACCTCGGGATAACGCTGCAGAAAGGGCTTAACCAGCGGCCACAGCGTTGAGGTCAGCGCATGTTCGCCCGCCGTAATGCGAATATTGCCGGCGGTTTTTCCCTGAGTGTCAGTGATGCTGACCAGCTCAGATTCAATCTCGCTGAACAGGGGCGCGATAGTGTCAATCAGCCGCTCACCGGCCTCTGTCGGGGCCACGCTGCGGGTGGTTCGGGTCAGTAACCGGGTGCTGAGACGCTCCTCCAGTCCACGAATGGCGTGGCTGAGCGCTGACTGCGACACGCCGAGTTTGGCTGCCGCGCGGGTAAAGCTGCGCTCTTCCGCCACCACCACCAGATACATCAAATCGTTAAAATTCTCTCTAAGCATACTTTTCTGTCCCGTTAACCTGTCGCCGCAGCGTCTGGCGGTCGATCTCCTGAGAGGTGTCCGACCTCGTTGAGCCCGCAACAGAATATTTCACTTAGCAGTGGATGATTGATGAAATCTGCGCATTAAGTTTGTGAAAATGATTAATAAGTGTCATTTAAGATTAGCTGAAGTAATTCAATACATTACGTTTATTTTCGTTCAGATATCAGACAAAAGTCGCGATTTGACTGGCCCGGCCTGATACGCCTTTTCACCGGCTCCACCGCCGGACCGCTAAAAAGCTGCTAAACCTAAAGACGTGCATACGCGTGCAAAGATTAGGGTTATCAGGATTCTCCCCGATTTATATCCCGTCCGAAACAGACTAATAAAAAAACCACTTTTTAGCCCCCAACAATGGGAAGCAGACAATGTCAGAAAAAATATCGCTAACACTGCAGGTCAATGGGCAGCCACAGACGATGCAGATCGATCCCCGCGTAACCTTACTGGATGCGTTACGTGAGCACTTGAATCTCACCGGCACCAAAAAGGGCTGCGATCAGGGACAGTGCGGTGCCTGTACGGTACTGATTAACGGTCAGCGGGTCCTGAGTTGTCTGACGCTGGCGGTTCAGGCTGACGGTGCCGAGGTGACCAGTATCGAAGGGCTGGAATCGGCCAGCGGTGAACTGCATCCGGTGCAGCGCTGCTTTGTCGAAAACGATGCGTTCCAGTGTGGTTATTGCACGCCGGGCCAGATCATGTCCGCCGTGGCCTGTATCAAAGAGGGTCACGCCGGATCGGACGACGAAATTCGTGAATATATGAGCGGCAACCTCTGTCGCTGCGGCGCTTATCCCCACATCGTCGACGCGATCAAACAGGCCGCTGCTGAGATGGCGAAGGAGTCCGCATGAATGAGTTCAGCTGGAAAGTTGCCCATTCGGCTACCGAAGCGGCAGGGTTGAAACAGCAGTCCGGTAGTCAGCTACTGGCGGGCGGCACCACCCAACTCGATCTGATGAAGTGTGGCGTATTTAATCCGCCGCAGCTGATTGGCATTAACGGATTAAACGAACTTCGCAGCCTGCGTTTTGACGAAGACAAAATCAGCGCCGGGGCGCTCACCACCATGAGCCAGCTGGCCGATCATCCTGCCTGCCAGCAAAATGCGCCCGCCATCTATGGCAGCTTATGGCAGGCAGCTTCGCCTCAAATCCGCAATATGGCGACGCTGGGTGGGAATTTACGTCAGCGAACCCGCTGCGCCTACTACCGCGATCCGGCCACGTTTTCCGCCTGTAACAAACGCAATCCGGGCTCTGGCTGTGCCGCACGCGATGGTGTTAACAGTAACCATGCGATTCTGGGAGCCAGCGAGAGCTGTATCGCCGTCTATCCGGGCGATCTGGCGGTCGCGCTGGTGGCGTTTGATGCGGTGGTGGTGCTGCAGAATCAGCAGGGCGAGAGTCGCCGTGTGGCGATTGATGATTTCTTCCTGCTGCCGGGCGACACGCCGGATCGGGAACATGACCTGGGTGATGACGAGATCATCGTTGCGATAGAAGTGCCGCAAACCGCTTCCCTGAAACGCTCTCACTATCTCAAGGTTCGCGATCGCAGTTCCTATGAGTTCGCTGCCGCCAGCGCGGCCGCCGGATTCACGCTGGAAAATGGGGTGATGCGGCAGGTCCATATCGCGCTGGGCGGCGTAGCCACCAAACCCTGGCGAGCGACGCGGGTTGAGCAGGCCCTGGAAGGACAGCCCTTCAACGAAGAAACCGTCTTCCAGGCCGCGGAACTGATTAATCAGGAAACGCAGGCGCTGGCTCATAACCAATACAAAGTGAAACTGGCGCCGCGCGTGATTGCGCGTGCGCTGATGGCAGCAGGAGAGATCGCATGAGCGAGGTAAATGACAACGCGCGCCGAGATTTACTCAGTGCCACCAGCGACCCGGCGACCGCAGAACATCCCGCCAGCAACCCAATCAGCGGGCTGGGCGCGGCGCGAACGCGGGGTGACGGCCGGGTTAAGGTGACGGGTGAAGCGCGTTATGCCATCGAACATCAGCCGGAGAATCCGCTGTATGGCGTGGTGCTGCAGTCTACCGTGGCCAGCGGCCGTATTTCCCGTCTTTCCGCCGACAAAGCGCAGCAGGCTGAAGGCGTGCTGGCGGTCTATACCCATCTCAATCCGTTAAAGATCAACAAACCGACCGCGATTGCGGATGGCGGCGCGGCGCAGTCTACCTACACCCCGATTCAGGACGATGTGATTATTCATAACGGCCAGAACATCGGACTGGTGGTTGCTGAGACCTTCGAGCAGGCCACTTATGCTGCCTCGCTGGTTGAGATTGAATACGAGACCACGCCAGCGCGGGTTTTCGCCACCGATGACGGCGTCGAGCCACAACCGATGTCGGCCCAGGATATCGATTTAGGCGACGCGCAGACCGCGATGCACAGCGCGGCGGTGCGCATTAATCAGCGCTATACCACGCCGCGGGAATACAACATGCCGATGGAGCCACACGCCTGCATCGCGCACTGGCACGACGGTCAGATCACGGTCTGGGAGCCGAGCCAGTGGGTAACGGGCGCGCAGGTGGAGATCGCTGAATGGCTGGGTATTGAGCCCGAACACGTCCGGATTATCTCGCCTTATGTCGGCGGCGGTTTCGGTTCCAAGCCGGTGCCTTATACCCACGTCGCGTTAGCCAGCGTGGCGTCGCGCGCCCTGAATCGTCCGGTGAAAGTTTCACTGACCCGGCCGCAGACATTTACCGGTCTGGGTGGCCGTCCGGCAACCTCACAGCAGCTGGAGCTGGGGGCATCGCGTGACGGAAAAATCGAAGCGATTATCCAGCGCAGCTTCAGCGAAACCTCTCTGATTGATGTCTTTGCTGAGAACTGCAGCAAAGTGACCGCCAGAATGTACGCGGTCAGCAACGTCTCGGCCCGGCATCAGGTCAGACCGATTAACACCGTTACGCCGGGCTGGATGCGCGCGCCGGGCGAGAATCCCAGCGCATTTGGCCTTGAAGTGGCGATGGATGAGATGGCCTATGAACTGGGTATCGATCCGCTGGAGCTGCGCCTGCGTAACTGGGCGGATAAGGATTACCAGCTCGACCTGCCGTGGAGTTCGCGCCGTCTGAAAGAGGCGTATCAGAAGGGAGCAGAAGCGTTCGGCTGGGATAAACGCATCATGACGCCGCGCTCCATGCGCGAAGGGCGCGAGCTGATTGGCTGGGGCATGGCGTCCGGCACCTATCCGGTCAATCGTCTGCCGGCGGAGGCGAAAATTATGCTGACGCCACAGGGCCACTTCGTGGTGCAGTGTGCTGGCGCAGATATCGGCACCGGTACATACACCATCCTGGCGCAAACGGCGGCGGATCATCTTGGCGTCTCATCGGAAACGATCGACGTTCAGCTCGGCGACACCACGCTGCCGCGCGCAGGCGTTGCCGGGGGATCACAGCTGGCGGGTAACCTGACGGCGGCGGTGAACGATACCGCGAAGAAAATGCGCGAACGTCTGCTGGCGCTGGCCAGCGAGCTGCCAGCGTCGCCACTTAACGGCGTGCCGGTTTCGCAACTGAGCCTGAAGGATGCCGCCATTCAGCAGCACGGCGGTTCCGCTCTCTCTTTTGCCGAGCTGGCGACGCTGGTCTCTGCCGAGAACCTGATGGTAAAAGGCGGGACTTTCCCTGATGACATGCCGCAAAGCGAACGCGATAAAATCGTGCGTAATCTGAATGATATGAGCCGGCCGGAGGCTTATTCCGCCCATAGCTGGAGCGCGCAGTTTGTTGAAGTGCGGGTCGATGAAGATTTCGGCACCATTCGGGTGAAACGGATGGTGGCGGCGCTCGACAGCGGTCGGCTCTACAACCCTAAACTGGCGCGCAGCCAGTGGATTGGCGGAATGATCATGGGGGTCGGTCAGGCGCTGATGGAAGAGGGAATTATCGATCCGCGTAACGGTCGGGTGATTAACAATAATCTGGCCGATTACCTGGTGCCGGTTAACGGTGACATCCCCAGCATTACTACCATCAACGTCGGTGAGCCGGATTTTGAGGCGACTACCATGGGCGGTAAAGCGGTGGGTGAGCTGGGCATCGTTGGCGTGGCGGCGGCGATCAGTAATGCGGTGTTCCATGCCACCGGCAAGCGGGTACGCGACCTGCCGATCACCCTCGATAAAATCATCTGATCGGGGCGAACAGCTTACCTGCTGCGGTGAACCGGGCAGGCAACAGGCGTCGGGCGCAGAATCTATCCTGCGCCCGTTTTCGCGACCAGCAGGAGAGGATGCTTTGAAGATAGCGCTTGTGGTGATGGCGGCGGGCTTCAGCCGCCGTTTCCGTCAGCAGACCGGCGAACATAAATTGCTGGCTTTAATCAATGGCAAACCGGTGTTGCAGCACCAGCTACAACAGGCGGCCGCCAGTGGCCTGGATCTGTTCGTGGTAACCCGTCCGGACCAGACGGCTATCCAGGCGCTGATCCCGCCCGCTTCCCGCGTACTTTGCGACAGCAACGGGCTGGGCGAATCTATCGCCGCTGGCGTTGAGGCCAGCCGGGATTATGACGGCTGGCTGATTGCGCTGGGAGATATGCCGTTTATCTCTGCCGGGAGCTATCGGGCGGTTGCTGCCGCGCTGGCCGATGCGCCGGTGGTCAGACCCTGGATCAACGGTACGCCGGGCCATCCGGTCGGTTTTCGGCGTCACTATTACCGGTCATTAACCGCTTTACAGGGTGATACGGGTGCGCAGGCCATCGTAAAGCGTGATGCGATTCGCCTGCCTCTCAGCGATCGCGGCTGTCTTTATGACATTGATCTGCCGGGCGATTTGCAGCGGATAAAGGAATTTTCATGATTACGCTGGACCAACGTGTGATTAATGCGGCGTTAAGTAGCAGCCAGGCGGGGCAGGCTGTCTGGCTCTGTACCGTGCTGCGTACTTACGGCTCGTCGCCGCGCGCGCCGGGCACGCTGATGACAGTGAACGAAGCGGGCGCTTACTGCGGTTCGCTGTCAGGCGGTTGTATAGAAGAAGATTTTTTAGCCCAGCTGGCCAGCGGTGCCTATCGGGCCAGCAGCCAGCAGGTGCGATATGGGGAAGGCGGTATGCGCCCGACGGTCAGCCTGCCGTGCGGCGGCAGTCTGGAGATTGTGATTGAGTTTCTGCCGCCCGATGCGGCCAGCCTGGCGCTGTTAACCGCGATGCAGCGGGCGCTCAGCGGTCAGCAGCCGATGGTGAAGCTGATCCGGCCCGGTGAACGTGCGCACTGGGAAAAGGTGGCGGCGGATCGGAGTTTGCCGGCGCTGAGCGTCAGTGAACAGCAACTGGTGCTGCCGGTCGGCGCGATCCCGGAGTTGCTGGTGGCGGGTTACTCCAGCGTGGCGTTTGAATGCATCCGGCTGGGGCAGATGCTGGGGTTTCATGTGCGGGTGTGTGAACATCGTCCCGAGATGCTTGCCGAACTGGAGAGCCACTACGGCGCAGCGGATAACGTTACGCTGGTGCGGCAGCATCCGGCGCGCTGGCTGGAACTGAACGGGGCGCATGCGGCCGTGGCGATTGTGGCGCTGACCCACGATCCGCGTATTGACGACCTGACGATGATGGAAGCGATCGCCACGCCAGCTTTCTATATCGGCATTATGGGATCGGTGAAAAACAGCGAGAAGCGGCGGGCGCGGCTCCAGCAGATCGCCGGCATGGATCGCGGCGAACTGGACCGCATCCATGCCCCGATTGGCCTGCCGATTGGCAGCAAAACCCCGGCGGAGATTGCGCTATCGGTGATGGCCGACATTGTCCGGGTGAAGAACCTCGGGCGGTCGCGACCCGCTGCCTGAAGATGCGGGCCCGGCCGGAGAGAGCCGGTAGAGGTAGCTGCCCGACAGTGGAATCGGCAAAAAGTCATGGAACAGTTGCCTCAGCGTCTGCTGCGGATCGACATCGTGGAACAGCTCAGGATAGAGCGTGGTCGCAAAAAATTCGGTGGCAACCACATGCCACGGGCTGAGGTAGAAGTTATGCCACAGCGCACCGCTGTGGCCGTTACGCAGCGCCCGCAGCTGTTTCAACCCGTTTTGCTGTTCGGTCAGGGTGAGCAGGCTGTCGCGGGTCTGCGCTGCGGAGACGGCCGGCCCCAGCTTCAGCGCAGCCACCTCATCCGGCCCAGCCGTGCCGGTGGCGAAGTAATAGTCTGGCTGGGCAGCGATCACCTGCTCTTCACTTAATCGTCCGAATACCCCTTTAACCTGCTGGCGGGCAATGTTCTCGCCGCCAGCAAAGCTCAGCAACTCACCGAGACTGCCATTGACTGAGGTGACGCAACATTCACTGCGTCGTCCCAGATGCAACTGCAGCAGTACGGAGGGCCTCGGGCCATGATAGCTGGCCAGCCGGCTGGCAATGCGCTGCATGTGGAAACGGTAAAAGCGATTAAAATCGGCCGCCCGCTGCGGCTGGCTGAATACCTCGCCGAGTAGCGTCATGCTGCGCTCACTGTTTTTCAGCAGGTTAACCCGCAGATCAACCCTGAGTACCGGAATATGCGCCGCGTTGAGCATCGCTTCCAGTTGCTGGCCGCTATCACTGTTGCGTGCCAGCTGCGGCAATATCACCAGATCGGGTTTCAGCGCGATAACCTGCTCGGGATTGATGTCATTGACGCCATCCAGGCCGAGCGCCGGAATCTTCAGCATCTGCGGAAACCGGCGGGCAAAAATCTGCCAGGTCTGCGGATCGTATTTCTTCAGATCCTGCGGCCAGCCGACAATATGCTGCAGCGGATTGCCGGACGACAGCAGCGCAATGCTATACAGCATCCGGCTCTCACCCAGCACAATCCGCTGAGGACGATCCGGCACGCTGATGCGCTGCCCGGTGATATCGATCAGGGTACGCGCGCCGGCAGGCAGCGTGACGCAGAGCAGGCTCAGCAGCAGCAGGCTCTGGCGCAGCAGACCGCGAAATGGCTTAAAATTCAACACTGGCTTGTACCATCAGGTTACGGGTTTCGCCTTCGCGGACGCGCAGGTTGCCGCCGCTTGAGCTGTAATAGTGTTTATCGAACAGGTTGTTGAGATTAAGCCGCAACTGCGTTTTCTCACCGAACAGTCGATGATTCCAGGCGATAAAGCTATCGGCTACGACATAATCCGGCAGGGTAAAACTGTTCTCCGGATCGCCGGCACGGCTGCCAACATAGCGCGCGCCGCCGCCGAGCCGGACACTGCCGGGCAGGCCGCTGAGTTGCAGTTCATGGCTCAGATAGAGCGCACCAGCATGACGCGGCGCATTTTGCAGCCGGTTACCGTTGTTATCCGGATTCACCCGATCCTCAACGATTTCCGCCTGGTCGTAGCTGTAATTAGCACTCAGATCCCAGCCTGGCGCAATTTCGCCATTCAGTTCAAATTCAGCCCCGCTGGAGCGTGCTTTATCAATCGCGCGCGTCGTGCCGTTAATGCTGAGCGACATCGATTTTTCATCGATACGATAGAGGGCGAGCGAGGCAAACAGATTGGGGGTGAGCTGCCATTTGCTGCCAATCTCCCAACTGGTTCCCTGCTCAGGTTTGCCAACGCTGCCATCGTCCTCCACGTTAGTCGACGGGGTAAAAGATTGACTCACGCTGGTATAAAACGATAAAGCGGGCGTGAGTTTGTAGATGATCCCGGCCTGCGGCAGAAACTTATTGCCCTCGTCGTTGAGCGTTTCAACCTGCGGATCGAAGCCTTTTGAGGCGCGCTGCTCATAATGCTGGTAGCGGCCGCCGACGACCACAATCCAGTCAGGTGACAACGTCACGCTATCTTTCGCGTAGATCGAACGACTATGAATGCGGTTCAGGTTGTTGGCGTTAGCGCTGTTTTCGGTGCTGCTGTCGGTCAGCGGTGACAGCTGATTATATTCGGGCTGGAAGAAGTTAAAACGGCTGGTCGCCTTACCCTGATACTGATGAGCGCGATAAGTCTGGTTCATCTCATAATCGGTACCCAGCACCAGCGCGTGCGACATCCCGGCGATCTCCGGGTTTCCCAGCAGATCCCAGCTCAGGTAGTGAGTCTTATGGTTGAAGCCACGATTGGCATCAGCGCGACGGGTCACCGCGCCGGTGGTGGTATTAACCGCCGTCACCCGCACTTCGTTATTGTCATAGCGACGCTGGTTCCAGCCCAGCGTAAAGCGGGTGCGCCACGCCTCGTTGAACTGCCATTCGTAGCTGGCGTTCAGGGTTTTATTGTGGCCCCAGGCGTGGTTAGCGGTGTCGTCAAGCCGATCCTTGTAGCCAATGGCGATCGGCTTGTTGTTGATAAACGCGGTGCCGCGATCGTAAGGGATGTCATAGCGGTAATCAGCATAACCGATCAGAAAACTCGCCTGTTCGCCATACCACTGCAAAGACGGGGCCAGCAGAGTATGTTGCTCGCTGCCAAAATTGCGCCAGTAATCCTGGTGCTGTTTTTCAGCGATCAGTCGAAAGGCGAAGCCGTTTCCCAACGGGCCGGTCACATCCAGCGTCCCCGCGCCGCCGCCTTCGCTGGCGTAACGGCCACTGATTTTGCTATGCCACTGATACTGCGGTTTCTTACTGACCACGTTAATCACGCCACCCGGATTCTGAATGCCGTACAGCAGCGAGGCTGAGCCTTTCAGCACCTCAACCCGCTCGGTGGTGGCGTCAACATTCAGCCCCTGACTGCTGCGGATGCCATCACGATAGATCGAACCATCCCCGTTGCTACCGAACCCGCGCCGGACAAAACCATCTTCGGTGCCGGCCAGCGTGTTGGCTTCAGACACGCCACTGACAAAGCGCATCGCCTCCGACAGCGAACTGACCTGATAATCCTCCAGCTGCTGCTGAGTGACGGTGCTGATCGATTGCGCTTCGTCCAGGCGCGCAGTAGGCATTTTGCTGCCAATGCTGCTCTGGTTATGGCTGTAACCCGTTTCCGGGTTGCCGTCGCCGGTCACGGTGATATCCGGCGAGTCGGCATCGCTGGCTGCCTGTGCCTGCATCATTAACAGCGCGCTACACGTGGCCATCGTCAGCGCCGACAGGCGAGTCGGATTTTTACTTTTATCTGAACGGTTATTCATTTCTACTTTTCGTGTCTGAAGCGAGAGAGGCTTAAGGTTCAACGCAGCCGCAGCTATCGCCGACCGTCCTGGCGGTATTCTGCAAAGTGCAGAGAGTAAACAGTGAGCAGACTGCCGCAGCGATGCGGCTCAGAAGGGCAACAGACCACGTTGACGACAATTCTTCTCATCTGTAATTGAGAATCATTCAACCATTGGTGATTGTAGTAGTAAACATAATTATATAAATATTCACTACATTGTTTGCGGCGTGATTTTTCAGGTTATCAGAGCGCTGCGATCAAATTTAATCATTGAATAATAAGCGTTAAAAATAAAAGTGCTGGTCTGTTTAACGATTAATCCCCCAGAATAAACAGGTGAATCAGCGTTAATTATTTTTGCTCACTACAGGCCTGAGGTTAGAATCAGCGCACTTTCCGTGCCGTCGGTTGCGACAGGCACGTCATAGCCAGCGCAGGTCCCTTAATGAAACAGGTCAGAACAGGTAAAAATCGGGTAGATGTCTTCGGCGAACGTCTGCGCTCGCGGGAAAAACAGCTGTCGCCTCGCTTGCTGGCGGTGGCTCGCTATATCGACCAACAGCGGGAAACGGTGCTGGAGAGTACCGCGATGGAGATTGCGCTGGCTAATCAGACCTCCGATGCAACGGTGATCCGCGCGGTTCAGGCGCTGGGCTTCAGTGGGCTGCGCGATCTGAAGCAGACGCTGCAGGCAGGGTTTGGGCCGTCGCTGACCTCCGAAGATAAGATGATCACCACCGTCAGTGAAGTGACCAGCGATGTAAACAGCGCGATCGACTTTGTGCTGGAGGGGCACCGGCGCGCCTGCGAGGTCATGTCACAACCGCAAAACCGTGTCGCGGTTGCCGATGCGGTAGCGCTGCTGAGTGAAGCGCGTCAGGTGGCGATTTTTGGTATCAACGCCTCCGGCATTCTGGCGGATTACAGCGTTCGCCTGTTGAATCGTATCGGACTTCCGGCATTTTCCCTCAATCGTGCCGGCATTGCGCTGGCGGAGCAGATGCTGGCGCTGCAGCGCGGTGATGTGCTGGTGATGATGGCGCAGCAATCAGCCCACCGGGAAGGGACGACGGTGGTCCGCGAGGCGAAACGGCTCGGCATCCCGATTATTCTGCTGACCCATGCGACCGACTCATTTTTTGCCCGCGAGGCGGAGGTGGTGATCGACGTGCCACGCGGCGGTGAAAAGGGCCGCATTCCGCTACATGGCACCATTATGGTCTGTCTGGAGATGCTGATCCTGTCGGTGGCCTCTACGCTACCGCAGCGCACCGTCAAAACCATGAAACGGTTACAGGATCTCTATCGCGGCCTGAAACCGGCCGGTAAAAAGTAGCGCCAGCCTTCAGGTTTACTACAGCACCGGCAAGCACAGCTCTTGCCGGTTACCGACGATACATAAATCAAATTTTCCCGCTTTGAGATCCCGATCGCGACTTTTCTGCAACCCTTCTCCGCTGCCGACTACGCTTACTTTGCTTCGGGGTGTTGAGCCCTGTTTTTCCTTTCTTTAATCCTTGTGACCTTGTGCGGAGCTGACGATGAAATCCTTTCACGCGCGACACCTGCTCGCCGGTGCGGCAATGACCAGTCTCGGTATGCTCTCTCCGTTGCCGGCAGCGGCCTGGAGCCAGCTCACCGTTTTTGGCGATAGCCTGAGCGACGGCGGTAACGTCGGCCGCTTCACCTACGATGCGGCTTCCCATCCTTTGTATGACGAGAGAGTAGCGCAACATCTGAATGAGACCCTGCTGCCCTCATCCCAGGGCGGCAGCAACTATGCCGCTGGCGGTGCGGTGGCCGTGCCGCTGCTGAATCCGCAGTTCAACACGCAGGATCAGGTCGATCGCTACCTCACCGCTAATGGCGGCCGTGCCGATGGCAATGGCCTCTATATTCACTGGATCGGCGGCAACGACCTGGCCGCCGCCGCGGCAAATCCGCTGAATGCGGTGCAGTTGATTGATAACAGTGCCCGTGCGGCGTCCGACCAGGTCAGCCGGTTGCTGGCGGCCGGGGCCGGTACGGTGATTGTCCCGACGGTGCCTGACGTCGGGGCGACACCGGCGCTGTTACAGGCGATTCTGCAACCGCTGGGCCCGGTCGCAGAACCGGCGATGGCGGCGCTGTTTCAGTCGCTGAGCACTGTTACCACGCCTGACCGGGCAGCGCGTGAGCAGGCTATCGAAACGGCGCTGCAAGCGGCGGCCGATCAGATCCCAGCCATTCCGCTGGTGCGTGAAGCGATCGCACAGCAGTTGTTTGCCGCCTGGCAGCTGTTGAGCGACACCGCGGCGACGCTGACCGACCGCTATAACCAGCTGGAGGAGCAGGGGCTGGTGGCCAGCGGCGGCAATATCGCGCGGGTCGATATTAACGGACTGTTCAGCGAGGTGATCGATAATCCGGGCCTGTACGGCATCAGCAACAGCGCCGGCATGGCCTGTCCGCCGGGCGTCTCGGCGATGGATTGCACCTCGTCAACCCCAGGCTTCTCGCAGGCGCAACAGTATCTGTTCGCGGATCGTCTGCATCCCAGCCCGGCGGTACATGCGCTGATCGCTGACTATATCGAGTCGATCCTGGATGCCCCGTTGCAGGTCGCGGCGCTGAATCAGTCCCCCCTGATGCTGGTGCGGGACGCGAGAAATACGCTGGATGGGCATTTACAGCAGCAACGTCAGCAGCCTGCTGACGCCGGACAGTTCACGGTGTTCGGCGGCTATGCGGGTCAGTCACGAGATTTTCGCGGCGACAGTGATGCAGAGGGTGATGCCACCAGTGCCAATGGCGCGATCGGTATCGGTTATCAGCTGACCGACAGCTGGCAGGCCGGGGCAATGTTTTCGGCGACCACCCAGCGTCAGGACCCGTCATCACGTTTCGATTACCGTCTGCGCGGCAATCTGGTGGCGCTGTGGAGTCAGTTGCGGCTGTTTGATCAGGGCTGGATTAATGCCGATCTGCACTATGCCGATCTCGATTTCGACGATATTGAACGTCAGGTCAGACTGGGACCGGCCACCCGTACCGAGCAGGGCAGCACCGAAGGGAAACTGCTGGGAATGCGGATTGAAACCGGCTGGGATCTGCCGCTGGGGCAGTATGTGTCCACCGGTCCGGTTGCCAGCTACGCGCTGGATTACAGTCAGGTAGACGGCTATCGGGAGCAGGGTAACCGCAGTAGCGCCATGCGCTTTGGCGATCAGACGCTGCATTCGCAGGTGGGTTCTGTAGGCTGGCGCATCGACAGCAGGCAGCTGTTGATTAATCCGTGGGCGCAGGTCAGCTACAACCATCAGTTTGGCGACAGTGATTCAGCGGTAACCGCCGGGCTGAAATCAACCCGCACGGCGTTTACCCGCACCAGCGACTCAGGCGATGACAACTGGCTGGATATGGCGGTCGGTGCCAGCGTACCGCTGGGTAGCGCAGTGAATGCGTTTGCGGGCGTTTCTGCGGTGGCGGGCAACAGTCAATATCATCAGGTGACCTGGAACATCGGGCTCAATGCCCGCTTCTGATCGGCGTTAATCGCACGGCAGGGAAGCGGTGTGATAACGTAGCGGTACGATCCGAAAAGTTCAGGCAGGAGGGGATGATGAATGTCAGACGGGCATTACCTGAAGAGGCGACGCTATTGTGGACTATCCGCAATCAGGCGATCCGCCATGGCTGTCAGACAGCCTATACGCCCGAGGTGATTGCAGCCTGGACACCGGACCGAATGCCTGCCAGTTTCCCGGCGATGATCCGCGAGAATCCCTTTTTCGTCATCGATGGTCCTGACGGACGACCGATAGCAACCGGTTCGCTCGACCTGGCTGCCGGCAGCGTTGAGGCGATATTCACGCTGCCCGGCTATACCGGCAAGGGGCTGGCTGGCGAGATCATTGCTACCATCAAAGCGGACGCGCTGCGCCGTGGCTACCGGCGTCTGACGCTTTTGTCTACGCCTAATGCCGCCAGCTTTTATCAGCAGCATGGCTTCACGTTGCTGGGTGAAAGCCTTTACCCTTCGAAGCTGGCCGGTGGCGGATTACGCTGTATGGAGATGGCAATCGAGCTGTTGCCGTCCTCTGACTGATTAGCCGGATGGCGCTATCGACAGCGCCGCTTTACCCGCCGCAAAGTTTCATGCGCAAACACTTCGCAAGCCCACGCCGGTAAGGTATAGTCCGCGTTTTTTGGAGGAACCATGCTGACTCATTCATCGACTCGTCTCAATAAATACATCAGTGAGAGCGGAATCTGTTCTCGTCGCGACGCCGATCGTTACATCGAGCAGGGCAACGTTTTCATCAACGGCAAGCGCGCCGCTGTCGGCGCACAGGTATTTGCAGGCGATGTGGTGAAAGTAAATGGTCAGCTTATCGAACCGCGTGACGAAGACGATCTGGTGCTGATTGCCCTGAACAAGCCGGTTGGCATTATCACCACCATGGAAGAGGGTGAACGCGATAACATCAGCGATTTCGTCAACCACAGTAAGCGGGTATTCCCGATTGGCCGTCTGGATAAAGATTCGCAGGGGCTGATTTTCCTGACTAACCACGGTGATCTGGTCAATAAAATTCTGCGTGCCGGCAATAATCACGAAAAAGAGTATGTCGTCACCGTCGATAAGCCGATTACCGACGAGTTCATTGCCGGAATGGGCGCGGGCGTGCCGATGCTGGGCACTGTGACCAAAAAGTGCAAAGTCAAAAAAGAAGCGCCTTTCGTGTTTCGCATCACGCTGGTGCAGGGGCTGAATCGCCAGATTCGCCGGATGTGTAAGCACTTTGGCTTTGAAGTCACGAAGCTGGAGCGCACCCGCATCATGAACGTCAATCTGAAAGGCCTGCCGCTGGGCGAGTGGCGCGATCTGACGGATGATGAACTGATCGAACTGTTTAAACTGCTGGAGAACTCCTCTTCAGAAGATAAGCCCGCGAAGAAAGCGCCAGCAAAATCCGCTGCGGCTAAGAAACCGCAGAAAAGTCCCGCCAGACCGGCCGGGAAAGCGGAGCCTGATAGCGCCTCACGCAAGCGCTTTGTACAGCCGGGACGGAAGAAAAAAGGGCGCTAATGCCGCGAGGATCGGAGAGTGCGGCTGGCTGGCATCGCTCTCTCTCCAGAGTGCTGGCCGGGCTGCTCAGGGAATGATTCGGGCGGCGCGAAAACGGGCAAATAGATCGCAAAGCATCGTGTCAGTTGCCCGGAAATGATGAAATCCCGCCTGACGGATCTTACTGCCGTCGCCAAACATATCGTAACGCCAGCCGAAGACGAAATCAGCAAAGCGGCCGTCACTGAGCGCCAGAATATCGGGCTGCACCAGCGCCCTGGCGGCGGCGAGTTCACGCCAGGTTTGCCGGTAATCGTGAAACAGCTGCTGCAGGGATAATGAAACCGGCGGCGCAATGTCGAGCCCGAACCAGTCCGCGATCACCGGCCACAGCTCGCTCCAGCGCCACAGATCGCCGTTGTTAATATTAAACGCCTGATTATGCGCCTCAGCGGCCTCTGCCGCCCAGAGCGTCGCATCGGCCAGTAATTCCGCATCCGTAAAATCCACCAGGCTGTGCCAGGTTTCCAGCGAGCCAGGAAAACGCAGCGGCAACGCTTCGGCATGGCAAATCGACGCATAGATTGCCAGGCTGAGTGCCAGGTTCATGCTGTTGCCTGGCCTGTCGCTTCCCACTACGCCGGGACGCAGTGCGCTCCAGTGCCAGGCTTTACCCTGCTGTTGTGCGCTTAGCCAGCGCTGCTGGCTGGCATTAAATTCGGCGCCCGGAACACCGGCATCACTCTCCCGGGCGGGCGTCTTAAACGGGCCAAGATGGGCGCCGTAAACTTTGTAACCCTGCATCAGACTGACGTGCTGCAGTGGGGCAACCTGCTCCACGCCACTCACCAGGTTTTGCAGCATCGTTACGTTAGGTTTCACCATCGCGGCCCAGTCGGGCGCATCGAGCCATGCGCTGTAGAAAATGTGTGTGACCTCAGTCAGTGATGAGAGTATCTGCTGACTCTGTGAGCGATCGAGAAGATCGACCGATAACAGATTGCCTGAATCGTTGTCTGGACGTGGCTGGCGAGTCAGTCCTGTGACCTGCCAGTGCTGCGCCATTAGCGCCCGAATAAGTTGCTGACCGACAATGCCGGTGGCGCCCGCCACCAGTGCAACCCTATTTTTCTGCCTGTTATTCATCGTTACGCTCCTCACTGAATGAGATCGCAGTGTCACCTGCTATTCTTTCTGAATAAATCCCCCTTAATCAGATGACACCTATTAAGAAAATCAATAAATGCAAAACAAACTGAATGCGATGCAGACTTTCATCCGTGTCGCCGAGGCGGGATCGTTTTCAGCCGCTGCACGTCAGCACGGGATGAAGCAGTCGGCGATGAGTCAGCAGGTCGCCGCGCTGGAAGCGGAACTGGGCGTGGTGCTATTGCACCGAACCACGCGCGCGATGGCGCTGACTGAAGCGGGCCAGCGTTACCTGAGTCAGGTCAGACAACTGTTGTACGCAATGGAAGAGCTGGAGCAGCAAATAAGGCCTGAATCGCCGTCGCTACAGGGAAAACTGCACATCCAGTTGCCGAGCGGTCTGGGCCAGCGCTTTATGCCGCATCTGTTACGGTTCCAGCAGCAGCATCCGGCTCTGCGGCTGGAGGTGGCGCTGGACGATCGCCTGGCCGATGTGGTGGCAGAAGGAGTTGATGTTGCTATTCGTCTCAGCGAAGCGCCGCCTGCCAGCCTGGCCGCTCGCACGCTGACCACCGTCGAAACGGTGCTGGTGGCTTCGGCTGACTGGATCGCCCGTCACGGCGAGCCACGAACGCCCACTGATTTACAGCGGTATCCGCATATCCGCTTCAGCGGCCTGCAGCCCGATGCGCCGTTACGGCTGGTATCAGCAGAGGAAGCGGTGTCGCTCGCGGTGGAGTCGGTGTTTCGTTCCAATAATAGTCACTCGCTGACAGCGGCGATTGAAGCAGGCCTGGGGATTGGCGCGATACAGACGCTTATGGGCGCTGATGCGCTGGCAGCCGGTCGGCTGGTCAGAATTTTGCCGGATTACCGGTTGCCGGATCGTTATCTCTACGCGATTTTTCCCGATGCTCGCTTCATTCCTGACAAGGTACGGCAACTGGTGACGCTGTTTGAGCAGATGCTGGTTTCCCTGTCCAAAGCCACACCGCCGGCGAACGGCGCCGGTGAGCCAGCCTGAGGGCGGTGAGGTGCCAGCCGCTCGTCCATCTTTGTTAAGCACTGCACAATCAGAAGAAGTGCGCTTTTCAGGGTCAGGGCGGCGTGGCAGGATAAACGCAAAATATTAAGGAGTAGGCCTGATGTTACTGAAAGGTATGAACGATCCGCTACTGAAAGCGTATCAGCATCCGAAATCGCGGATGATGATCAGCCGCTTCAGAGGCCTGGCGGGCGATCGCAGACTCAGTGACTGGCAGGTATTTTGTATTCTGGTGACCGGATTTACCAACTACTGGTATGTGCAGTCTGGTCATTTCAACATCAACGTCAGCTGCAGCAAAACCCGACAGTTCGACTTTATGCAGGATTTTCTCCATGTTGAGGTTACGCTGGAGGGCTTAGTCTGTGATGACCACTTCCGCTGCCCGGACTTCGTTCTGCCGCGTTATGATGTGCCCTATGAATTTTGCCGCTGGCGCAGTAAGCGCGGCTACGATTCATCCGTAACCTATGTCAGTAATCACGGGGTAAAATCGCACAAGGCGATTTTCGTTGCTTCTGGGGACGCCTCGCAGGAAGAGCGAGTGATGAAGTGGGAAGGCATAGTTAACGTCTTTGATAAAACCTTTTTCACCCCCGCCAGCTTCGCGACCACTCACGACTTCCTGACCAAAGATATCAGCAAAACCATTCACGACGGACTGGTAAAGCATCTGAACTTTTATCGCGATCTCTTCAGCTATATCTTTCCGACACCGGCCGCCGCGCGGCTCCAGGCGCGAGATGACCGGCGCTATCTGAGTAAAAACTGACCTTTATCGCGTTGTCGTTTTCTCGCAGCCTTATTTTCTCGCTTTCTCGCTTTCTCGCTTTCTCGCAGCCTCACAGCCTCACAGCCTCACATCTGGTCCTGACCTCCTCAGGCGTTTAGCGTGATGGAACTAAGCCTTCACGGATAAACGCTATCCGCTGCGCCATTCCTGGGGCTTGCTGGTTGCCGGCGCAGGGTTGCACGCTGGCCTTATGGTTTACCTGTTGACGAACAACGCTTTATGCAGAGCGTTCAGGGTTATGCAGATAGCCTGTCAGGATGGCAATCGAGTGTCCTTTTGGCATCAGACACTCTTAACTGCCTGAAGCAGTAAACATCCATCCGGGAGCACGCTGGGAGTGGTTAATAATATCGCGTTACTGATTGGCAAAGCCGTTATGAAAAAAATGAAGGCGTGTTAGATAACAAAGAAACATATGAGGGATCAATAAAGTCAACGTTTAGCTAATTAAAATTGTTGTCATTTGGCAATGGCATTTTTGAGGATATATAGCCATCTCTAACTGAGATCTGGAATAAAATAAGAGCAGCTCATTTTAAATAACATGCATATTCATTCTGGAATTATCTTTTCCGGATTGTTTTTGGATGAAGGCATCGGCCTTTGAGGCATTTTTGTCATGCCTGAAATTAAGGTGTGAGCTGCGAGACTAAGTGGTCATTTAATTGTTGTCATATGACTATGTATGTTTTAATAACGCTAACCCTTCGGCTTTTTATAGTTAACCAGTTCCGGATTATGTTGAATTTGATAACCAGATTTCAGATCGTTTTCACATATGGATGTTTTATTATGCGTCTGTTTTCATTGGTTTTGTCTTAACGTGTGGCTTTCGTATGGTGAGTTTTTTTTATCTTTTCGTGTGTTGTTTTTCTTGGTTTTTTGTAAAGCCACGGCGGATTTGCTGACACGGCTATTAACCTTCCCTTTAAGCGGGGTTTGTAATAAAGTTCTCAATAACTTCCGATAACCCATGCTTCAACTGAATTTCCCGGCTTATCGGAAGGGTTCAGTGTCAATAAACTGTATGACTTCAATTCTTCTTTTAACTTTATTTGGAAGGCGCGAGCTGAATTGCTGGCTCCGATAAATCTGGTAAGTAGTATGCATAAGCCTGAGTTCAGGTGGCGCTATATGCTTGAGGGTTAATTAAACTTTTTAATATCTTTTTAAGGTGTAACACAGCTTGTTCCGCCTATTAGCCGGAACCTAACAAATTTAATTGGTGAACAATGAGCTTGCAATTAATAATCAAAGACATCAAAGGCGATGTCATCACAAAAAATGCCTTAAATTCTCATCATCCCCTTGTACTTAACGTGCCTCAGCAGGCTGCGTCCTATGAAGTTCACAGCAGTGACGGAAAGCCACCAAAGAAGATCAAGGCCACTAAGGTCAATGATGAACTTCATTTTGAACTTCAGGACGACGTCACAGGCGAACATTACGACATTATTGTCGAGAACGTGAGCCAGACAGAACCGCCGGTCATGTTTGCTTCAGGTCCGGACGGCGTCGTTTATGCCTATGAATATGACGTAGCGGGCGGGATGTTTACGCTGACTGCCAATACCGTCGAAACCCCGGTTGTTGATAACTGGCTGATCGCTGGCGGCGCGCTCGCGGGTGCTGCTGCGATAGCCGGTATTGCCTTTTCCTCTGGCTCAGGCAGTTCGCATCACCGTTCTTCTTCCTCACAATCAGCGGCCAATCCCGATAACAGCACCGGTGCCGAAACCGGGGTTGTGACCGATGACAATCAAACCAGCAATCCGGTTGCCTCTTTACCCGTGGTGACTGACAGCGCGGGTAACCCAATCAGCAACGGCGCGCCTACCACTGACAACACGCCAACTATCGGCGGTGAAGGCATGGCGCCTGGCTCTACCGTGATCATCAGCGATGGCGAAAAAGTGATCGGTGAAGTGACGGCGGATGAGAACGGTAAGTGGACCTTTACGCCAGGGGAAGCGCTGGCCGATGGCGAGCACGCCATCGTGGTTGACGGTACCGACGCAGACGGCAATGCGGTCAGCGACGGCGTCAGCATTATTGTTGACGCAGACGCAACAGAGGCTGGCTCAGAAGGCGTTGCCGGATCAGACAACGGTTCAGATACCGGTTCTGAAGGTAGCGCAGGATCAGATGACGGTTCCGACACCGGTTCTGAAGGCGGCGCAGGTTCAGACAACGGTTCAGATACCGGTTCTGAAGGTAGCGCAGGTTCTGACAATGGTTCCGACACCGGTTCTGAAGGCGGCGCAGGATCCGACAACGGTTCCGATACCGGTTCTGAAGGTAGCGCTGGTTCTGACAATGGTTCAGACACCGGTTCAGAAGGTGGCGCAGGTTCAGACGACGGTTCCGAAGGTGACACCGGTTCCGACACCGGCGCAGACGAAGGCACCACCGCACCGGTGATGACCGACGACGCGGGCAATCCGATCGCCGACGGCAGCACCACTAATGACAATACCCCGACAATCGGCGGCGACGGCATGCAGCCGGGCTCAACCGTGGTCATTACTGATGGCGACACGGTGATCGGCGAAGTGACCGCAGACGACGACGGCAAGTGGACCTTCACGCCGGACGCGCCTCTGGCAGACGGCGAGCACGCCATCGTGGTTGACGGCACCGGCGCAGACGGCAACGCGGTCAGCGGCGACGTCAGCATCATCGTTGATGCGGATGGATCTGATACCGGGTCTGAAGGCGGCACAGGTTCAGACGACGGTTCAGATACCGGCTCTGAAGGTGGTGCAGGATCAGACGACGGCTCAGATACCGGTTCAGAAGGTGGCACAGGTTCAGACGACGGTTCAGATACCGGCTCAGAAGGTGGCGCAGGATCAGATGACGGTTCCGACACCGGTTCTGAAGGTGACGCAGGATCAGATGACGGTTCCGACACCGATTCTGAAGGTGACACCGGTTCCGACACCGGCGCAGACGAAGGCACCACCGCACCGGTAATGACCGACGACGCGGGCAACCCGATCGCCGACGGCAGCACCACTAACGACAGCACCCCGACAATCGGCGGTGACGGCATGCAGCCGGGCTCAACCGTGGTCATCACAGATGGCGACACGGTGATCGGCGAAGTGACCGCAGACGACGACGGCAAGTGGACCTTCACGCCTGACGCGCCGCTGGCGGACGGCGAGCACGCCATCGTGGTTGACGGCACCGGCGCAGACGGCAACGCGGTCAGCGGCGACGTCAGCATCATCGTTGATGCGGACGGTTCCGACACCGGCTCTGAAGGTGGTGCAGGATCAGATGACGGTTCCGACACCGGTTCAGAAGGCGGCGCAGGATCAGATGACGGTTCAGACACCGGCTCAGAAGGCGGCGCAGGTTCAGACGATGGTTCAGACACCGGCTCTGAAGGCGGCACAGGTTCAGACGATGGTTCCGACACCGGTTCTGAAGGCGGCACAGGATCAGATGACGGTTCCGATACCGGTTCTGAGGGCGGCGCAGGTTCAGATGACGGTTCCGACACCGGTTCTGAAGGTGGCGCAGGATCAGACGATGGTTCCGACACCGGTTCAGAAGGTGGTGCAGGTTCAGATGACGGTTCCGATACAGGTTCTGAAGGCGGCACAGGTTCAGACGACGGTTCCGACACTGGCTCTGAAGGCGGCACAGGATCAGATGACGGTTCCGACACCGGCGCAGACGAAGGCACCACCGCACCGGTGATGACCGACGACGCGGGCAATCCGATCGCGGACGGCAGCACCACTAACGACAGCACCCCGACAATCGGCGGCGACGGCATGCAGCCGGGCTCAACCGTGGTCATCACTGATGGCGACACGGTGATCGGCGAAGTGACCGCAGACGACGACGGCAAGTGGAGCTTTACGCCGGACGCGCCTCTGGCAGACGGAGAGCACGCCATCGTGGTTGACGGCACCGGCGCAGACGGCAACGCGGTCAGCGGCGACGTCAGCATTATCGTTGAGGCGGACGGATCTGATACCGGTTCTGAAGGCGGCACAGGTTCAGACGACGGTTCAGAAGGTGGCGCAGGATCAGATGACGGCTCAGATACCGGTTCTGAAGGCGGCACAGGTTCAGACGACGGTTCAGAAGGTGGCGCAGGATCAGATGACGGCTCAGATACCGGTTCTGAGGGCGGCGCAGGTTCAGACGACGGTTCAGATACCGGCTCTGAAGGCGGCGCAGGATCAGACGACGGTTCTGAAGGTGACACCGGTTCCGACACCGGCGCAGACGAAGGCACCACCGCACCGGTGATGACCGACGACGCGGGCAACCCGATCGCCGACGGCAGCACCACTAATGACAATACCCCGACAATCGGCGGCGACGGCATGCAGCCGGGCTCAACCGTGGTCATCACTGATGGCGACACGGTAATCGGTGAAGTGACCGCAGACGACGACGGCAAGTGGAGCTTTACGCCGGACGCGCCTCTGGCGGACGGCGAGCACGCCATCGTGGTTGACGGCACCGGCGCAGACGGCAACGCGGTCAGCGGCGACGTCAGCATCATCGTTGATGCGGACGGATCAGACACCGGCTCAGAAGGCGGCACAGGTTCAGACGACGGTTCCGACACCGGCTCAGAAGGCGGCACAGGATCAGATGACGGTTCCGACACCGGCTCTGAAGGCGGCACAGGATCAGATGACGGTTCCGACACCGGCTCAGAAGGCGGCGCAGGTTCAGATGACGGTTCCGACACCGGTTCTGAAGGCGGCACAGGTTCAGACGACGGTTCCGATACCGGCTCAGAAGGTGGCGCAGGTTCAGACGACGGTTCCGACACCGGCTCAGAAGGTGGCGCAGGATCAGATGACGGTTCCGATACCGGTTCTGGAGGTGACGCAGGTTCCGAAGACGGTTCAGATACCGGCGCAGACGGAGGCACCACCGCACCGGTAATGACCGACGACGCGGGCAATCCGATCGCGGACGGCGGCACCACTAACGACAGCACCCCGACAATCGGCGGCGACGGCATGCAGCCGGGTTCAACCGTGGTCATCACTGATGGCGACACGGTAATCGGTGAAGTGACGGCGGACGACGACGGTAAGTGGAGCTTCACGCCGGACGCACCTCTGGCGGACGGCGAGCACGCCATCGTGGTTGACGGCACCGGCGCAGACGGCAACGCGGTCAGCGGCGACGTCAGCATTATCGTTGATGCGGACGGATCTGACACCGGCTCAGAAGGCGGCACAGGTTCAGACGACGGTTCCGACACCGGCTCAGAAGGCGGCACAGGATCAGATGACGGTTCCGACACCGGCTCAGAAGGCGGCGCAGGATCAGATGACGGTTCCGACACCGGCTCAGAAGGCGGCGCAGGTTCAGACGACGGTTCCGACACCGGTTCTGAAGGCGGCGCAGGATCAGATGACGGTTCCGATACCGGTTCTGAAGGTGACACCGGTTCCGACACTGGCGCAGACGAAGGCACCACCGCACCGGTGATGACCGACGACGCGGGCAACCCGATCGCCGACGGCAGCACCACTAACGACAGCACCCCGACTATCGGCGGCGACGGCATGCAGCCGGGTTCAACCGTGACCATCACCGACGGTGAAACGGTAATCGGTGAAGTGACCGCAGACGACGAGGGCAAGTGGAGCTTCACGCCGGACGCACCTCTGGCGGACGGCGAGCACGCCATCGTGGTTGACGGTACCGGCGCAGACGGCAACGCGGTCAGCGGCGACGTCAGCATCATCGTTGATGCGGACGGTTCTGATACCGGCTCAGAAGGCGGCACAGGTTCAGACGACGGTTCCGATACCGGCTCTGAAGGTGGCGCAGGTTCAGATGACGGCTCAGATACAGGTTCTGAGGGCGGCGCAGGTTCAGACGACGGTTCAGACACCGGTTCTGAAGGTGGCGCAGGATCAGATGACGGCTCAGATACAGGTTCTGAGGGCGGCACAGGTTCCGACACCGGCGCAGACGAAGACACCACCGCACCGGTGATGACCGACGACGCGGGCAACCCGATCGCCGACGGCAGCACCACTAACGACAGCACCCCGACTATCGGCGGCGACGGCATGCAGCCGGGCTCAACCGTGGTCATCACTGATGGCGACACGGTGATCGGTGAAGTGACCGCAGACGACGACGGCAAGTGGACCTTCACGCCGGACGCGCCTCTGGCAGACGGCGAGCACGCCATCGTGGTTGACGGTACCGGCGCAGACGGCAACGCGGTCAGCGGCGACGTCAGCATCATCGTTGATGCGGATGGATCTGATACCGGCTCAGAAGGCGGCACAGGTTCAGACGATGGTTCCGACACCGGTTCTGAAGGTGACACCGGTTCCGACACCGGCGCAGACGAAGGCACCACCGCACCGGTAATGACCGACGACGCGGGCAATCCGATCGCGGACGGCAGCACCACAAACGACAGCACCCCGACCTTCGGCGGTGACGGCATGCAGCCGGGCTCAACCGTGACCATCACCGACGGTGAAACGGTAATCGGTGAAGTGACCGCAGACGACGACGGCAAGTGGAGCTTCACGCCGGGCGAAGCGCTGGCGGACGGCGAGCACGCCATCGTGGTTGACGGCACCGGCGCAGACGGCAACGCGGTCAGCGATGAAGTCAGCATCATTGTTGATGCGGACGGTTCCGACACCGGCTCAGAAGGCGGCACAGGTTCAGACGACGGTTCCGACACCGGCTCAGAAGGCGGCGCAGGTTCAGATGACGGTTCCGACACCGGCTCAGAAGGCGGCACAGGTTCAGACGACGGTTCCGATACCGGCTCAGAAGGTGGCGCAGGTTCCGACACCGGTTCTGAAGGCGGCGCAGGTTCCGACACCGGCGCAGACGAAGGCACCACCGCACCGGTGATGACCGATGACGCGGGCAATCCGATCGCGGACGGCACCACCACTAACGACAGCACGCCGACCTTCGGTGGCGAAGGCATGCAGCCTGGCTCAACCGTGACCATCACCGACGGTGAAACGGTAATCGGTGAAGTGACGGCGGACGACGACGGCAAGTGGACCTTCACGCCGGACGAAGCGCTGGCAGACGGCGAGCACGCCATTGTGGTTGACGGCACTGACGCAGACGGCAACGCGGTCAGCGACGAAGTCAGCATTATTGTTGATGCAGAAGGCGGCGCAGGATCAGATACCGGTTCTGAAGGTGACGCAGGTTCCGACACCGGCGCAGACGAAGGCACCACCGCACCGGTAATGACCGACGACGCGGGCAACCCGATCGCGGACGGCAGCACCACAAACGACAGCACCCCGACCTTCGGCGGTGACGGCATGCAGCCGGGCTCAACCGTGACCATCACCGACGGTGAAACGGTAATCGGTGAAGTGACCGCAGACGACGACGGCAAGTGGAGCTTCACGCCGGACGAAGCGCTGGCAGACGGCGAGCACGCCATTGTGGTTGACGGTACCGGCGCAGACGGCAACGCGGTCAGCGGCGACGTGAGCATCATCGTTGATGCGGACGGCTCCGATACCGGCTCAGAAGGCGGCGCAGGTTCAGATGACGGTTCAGACACCGGCGCAGACGAAGGCACCACCGCACCGGTGATGACCGACGACGCGGGCAATCCGATCGCGGACGGCAGCACCACTAACGACAGCACCCCGACAATCGGCGGTGACGGCATGCAGCCGGGCTCAACCGTGACCATCACCGACGGTGAAACGGTAATCGGTGAAGTGACCGCAGACGACGACGGCAAGTGGAGCTTCACGCCGGACGAAGCGCTGGCAGACGGCGAGCACGCCATCGTGGTTGACGGCACCGGCGCAGACGGCAATGCGGTCAGCGGCGACGTGAGCATCATCGTTGATGTGGACGGCTCCGATACCGGCTCAGAAGGCGGCGCAGGTTCCGACACCGGCGCAGACGAAGGCACCACCGCACCGGTGATGACCGATGACGCGGGCAATCCGATCGCGGACGGCACCACCACTAACGACAGCACGCCGACCTTCGGTGGCGAAGGCATGCAGCCTGGCTCAACCGTGACCATCACCGACGGTGAAACGGTAATCGGTGAAGTGACGGCGGACGACGACGGCAAGTGGAGCTTCACGCCGGACGAAGCGCTGGCGGACGGCGAGCACGCCATCGTGGTTGACGGCACCGGCGCAGACGGCAACGCGGTCAGCGATGAAGTCAGCATTATTGTTGATGCGGACGGCTCCGATACCGGCTCAGAAGGTGGCGCAGGTTCAGATGACGGTTCCGACACCGGCGCAGACGAAGGCACCACCACACCGGTGATGACCGACGACGCGGGCAACCCGATCGCGGACGGCAGCACCACTAACGACAGCACCCCGACAATCGGCGGTGACGGCATGCAGCCGGGCTCAACCGTGACCATCACGGATGGCGACACGGTGATCGGTGAAGTGACCGCAGACGACGACGGCAAGTGGACCTTTACGCCGGACGAAGCGCTGGCAGACGGCGAGCACGCCATCGTGGTTGACGGCACTGACGCAGACGGCAACGCGGTCAGCGACGAAGTCAGCATTATTGTTGATGCAGAAGGCGGCGCAGGATCAGATACCGGTTCTGAAGGTGACGCAGGTTCCGACACCGGCGCAGACGAAGGCACCACCGCACCGGTGATGACCGACGATGCGGGTAATCCGATCGCGGACGGCAGCACCACAAACGACAGCACGCCGACCTTCGGTGGCGAAGGCATGCAGCCTGGCTCAACCGTGACCATCACCGACGGTGAAACGGTAATCGGTGAAGTGACGGCGGACGACGACGGCAAGTGGAGCTTCACGCCGGACGCACCTCTGGCGGACGGCGAGCACGCCATCGTGGTTGACGGCACCGGCGCAGACGGCAACGCGGTCAGCGATGAAGTCAGCATCATTGTTGATGCGGACGGCTCCGATACCGGCTCAGAAGGCGGCGCAGGTTCAGACACCGGTTCCGACACCGGCGCAGACGAAGGCACCACCGCACCGGTGATGACCGACGACGCGGGCAACCCAATCGCGGACGGCAGCACCACAAGCGACAGCACGCCGACCTTCGGTGGCGAAGGCATGCAGCCTGGCTCAACCGTGACCATCACCGACGGTGAAACGGTAATCGGTGAAGTGACGGCGGACGACGACGGCAAGTGGACCTTCACGCCGGACGCGCCGCTGGCAGACGGCGAGCACGCCATCGTGGTTGACGGCACTGACGCAGACGGCAACGCGGTCAGCGACGAAGTCAGCATTATTGTTGATGCAGAAGGTAATGCAGGTTCCGACACCGGCGCAGACGAAGGCACCACCACACCGGTGATGACCGACGACGCGGGCAATCCGATCGCCGACGGCACCACCACAAACGACAGCACCCCGACCTTCGGTGGCGAAGGCATGCAGCCTGGCTCAACCGTGACCATCACCGACGGTGAAACGGTAATCGGTGAAGTGACGGCGGACGACGACGGTAAGTGGACCTTCACGCCGGACGCGCCGCTGGCAGACGGCGAGCACGCCATTGTGGTTGATGGCACCGGCGCAGACGGCAACGCGGTCAGCGACGAAGTCAGCATTATTGTTGATGCAGAAGGTGATGCAGGTTCCGACACCGGCGCAGACGAAGGCACCACCACACCGGTGATGACCGACGACGCGGGTAATCCGATCGCAGACGGCAGCACCACTGATGACAATACCCCCACCTTCGGTGGCGAAGGCATGCAGCCGGGCTCAACCGTGACCATCACCGACGGTGAAACGGTAATCGGTGAAGTGACGGCGGACGACGACGGCAAGTGGACCTTCACGCCGGACGCGCCGCTGGCAGACGGCGAGCACGCTATCGTGGTTGACGGCACTGACGCAGACGGCAACGCGGTCAGCGACGAAGTGAGTGTCATTGTTGATACGCCTGACGTACCGGTTGTTGAGATCACTGATGATAACGGTAACGTTATCCAGAACGGCGATACGGTCAATGACAACGATCCGACAATCAGCGGCAAAGGCTTTGAGCCGGGATCAACGATTGTGATCGCTGATGGCGAGACCGAACTGACAACCGTAGACGTTGGTGCAGATGGCAGCTGGAGCTATACCCCAGAGTCACCGCTGAGCGAAGGTGAACACACGATTAACGTGACTGTGACCGATCCGCAGGGCGTGACCAATCAGGGTAGCTTTAACGTTGTTGTCGATACCACACCGCCAGAAGGCGTTGATATCGCAGGCATCAACCTTGTCGATGATAATGGCGAAGCCGTAATCCCGACCGGTGCTACCGCGGATAATACGCCAACCTTCAGCGGCGAAGGCCTTGAAGCAGGGGCAACCGTCATTGTTCGCGATGGTGACACGGTATTGGGTGAAACCACCGTAAGTGAAGACGGAAGCTGGAGCTTTACACCGTCAGAAACTCTTGACGATGGCGACCACAGCTTCACCTTTGAAGTCACGGATCAGGCAGGCAACAGCAGCGGAATTTCCGATGCGCTGGATCTGGCGATTTCGGTGAATAAGGGCATCAACACCGGCGTGGTGGTGAGCAATGATGAAGGCAATATCATCACCGATGGCGAAATCATCAACGACAGCACGCCAACCTTTAGCGGCAAAGATCAGTTACCAGGCTCTACCGTAACGATCGCCGACGGCGAGACCGTGCTGGCAACCGTCGAAGTGGGCGAAGATGGTAGCTGGAGCTATACCCCAGAAGCAGCATTGAGCGAAGGCGATCATGCGCTGACTGTAACCATTGAAGATCATCAGGGTAATTCAGGCAGCGATACGATAAACGTGGTCATTGACACCGTCGCTCCGGATCTGGTTGATCCCGCAACGATCACCCTGACCGACGATGCAGGTAACGTACTGGTCGCAGGCAGCGAGATTGCGGATACCACACCAACCTTCAGCGCCGCAGGTCTTGAAGCGGGATCAACCGTTATCGTTCGCGATAATGGCACCGTGCTGGGTGAAGCCGTGGTTGATGAAAGTGGAAACTGGTCCTTCACGCCGGAAGCGGCGCTGAGTGACGGCGAGCACAGCTTTACCTTTGAGACGGTTGATGACGCAGGCAACAGCAGCGGTGAATCCGCTCCGGTGGACTATATCGTCGACTCGGTTGCGCCTGAAGGTGTCAACGTCAGCGCGCTGGTGATCACCGATGAAGCAGGCGATGTTGTCAGCCCGGCGAACACGCAGAGCGATAATCAGCTGACCTTCAGCGGCAGCGATCTCGAAGCCGGTGCCACCGTCACGATCTACGACAAAGGGCAGGTTGTGGGTGAAACCACCGTTGCAGATGACGGAAGCTGGCAGTTCACCGCGGAAGAGGGACTGTATGACGGAAGCCATGAACTGACTTTTGTTGTCACCGATGCGGCTGGCAACAGCAGTGAACCGTCGGCAACACTGGCTCTTGAGGTTCAGGCTATTGAACTGACGGCATCAGATAACATCAGTTCAGGGGCTGCGGTAGGCTTCGATTATCCGGTCGATGTCACCCAGGATCTGGGAACCGTACTGAGCG
Organism: Pantoea sp. S-LA4; assembly: GCF_054482835.1. Taxonomy (NCBI): domain Bacteria; kingdom Pseudomonadati; phylum Pseudomonadota; class Gammaproteobacteria; order Enterobacterales; family Erwiniaceae; genus Pantoea; species Pantoea sp. S-LA4. Next base: position 222,847 of record NZ_JBTLRC010000004.1, read on the forward strand.
ATGGTGGATTGATTTCGTTTGGAAATACCATCACGAGCGATCCTATTGTTGTCGCCGACGGTACCATCATTACCCTTGATGTTACCGCGACTTCATCGGCATTCCTGAACGTAGCGAGCAACGCGACGTTATTGCTGCAGAAGTACGATTCTTCTACTGGCGAGTGGTATACGGTATCCGAGGATGACAGCAGTAACCTGTTCGGTATGTTTGGTCTGGGCGCGACGACGTCGACGATTAGCCTGACCGGACTCACCGCGGGTACCTATCAGCTGGTTTACTCCACGGCGGGGATCAATCTTGGTGTTGGCATTGATCTTTCAGCGGCGAAGACGGTTTACACCCTGGCCGATCAGGGCACGCCAACCGACTACACCACGGCAATTGGTAACGTCATGACTGACGTCGACAGCGCCTATGGTTCTGATGGTATTCCGCACAGCGCCTATACCTCAGTCACGTCGGTGAGCGTCACCAACAGTGATGGATCAGTATCCACTGCTGACCTGAGCGAGGCTTCGCCTAAGACTACCCTGACGGGCCAGTACGGTACGCTGGTGATCAACGCGGATGGTAGCTATGAATACACGCCAGCCTCGTCGATGGACAGCATCGGTAAAGTAGACTCCTTTACCTATACCCTGACCGATTCGGCAACCGGTAAAACCTCGTCAGCAGAGTTGCATGTGCAGATTGGTACCACCAACGATGCGCTGAAGCTCAGCTGGGATGCCACCAATCCGGACGCCAATGCGGTAACGGATATCGCCTCGAATAACGAAGCGAATGCCAGCGTCACGGTGACGTATGAAACCTCCAGCGCCAGCAACACCGACGTTAAACTGACCGCAGGCGGGGCGGAGAATTATACTTCTACGTTCACCAAAACCGGCGCTGACGATCTGGTAACCGGATCGCTGACGCTGACTACCGAATGGGGATTACTGGGCAACCGCTTCTCAACCGATCTGAACATCACTTACGACGTTCAGATGCAGAACGAAGATGGTAGCTGGACCACGGTCAAAACCCAGAATGCGGTAGTCGCTGCCGGTGAACATAATGAAGAAGTTATTCAGAATGTGGCGATGTCCGATCTGCTCAGTGGATTAGGCGAAGGCACGTACCGTGTGGCAATCAGTACCACCGGTGCAGATAACGTGTTGAAACTCAACATGGCTGTTCAGACAGTCAGCACGACCGAGTATGTGATCACCACCAAGGATGTCGCGACAGGCAACATTCTTACGGATGAAGGTACGGATGGCAGCGCAGATAAACTGAGCTCAATTTACACCCGAATCTATGCGAAAGCCGGTGACAGCAGCAGCGATCAGGCGATTGATGACAGCTATACCTACGTGACTGAGAGCGGCGTCACCATTACCGGTCAGTACGGCACCCTGATGGTTTACAACAACGGCGCTTACACCTATACGCCGGGTACCACGACGTTGCCAGCCGGTTCTGAAGATGTCTTTACCTATGCCCTCAAAGGCGCTAACGGTGAAGTCGTCACTGCAACGGTTACTATCCATCTGGGTGTGGAAGTGGATGGCAGCAACGGCGGTGCGCTGGTGTTCCACGGCACTGAAGCGGATGATGTTTTCGCTATCTTCGATACCGATTTCGCCTCTGTGGACGGCGGCGAAGGCAGCGATACGCTGGCATGGAGCGGTAATGGCCAACTGGTACTGAGCAGCATCGCCAGTAAGGTCAATGATATCGAATCCATCAAGCTGACCTCCGTAACCGGAAGCGACAATCTGGTGGTGGATGCGCAAAGCGTCGCAGACGTGACTAACGATGCCAACGCGCTGTACATCAAAGGGGTTGCCGGTGATCACGTCACGCTGGAAGGCACCTGGGTGAACAGCGGGACGGTGGTGGTGGACAGTGTTTACTATACCCACTACACCAGCACTGCGACTGACGGTTCGGCGGTTGATATATACGTGCAGAAAGGGCTGACCCTTTCCTCAACGGTTTATCAGAACAGCGAGAACGGCACCGAGTATGACGTGGTTGCGTCGGCAGAGGTGGCCGGTACCGACAGCGATGACACTTTCAATCTCAACACCACGGGCTTTGACAGCATTGATGGCGGTGAAGGTCTGGATACGCTGGTCTGGAGCGGCAGAGGCACCATCACGCTGAGTGATATGGCCAGTAAGATCAGCAATATCGAAGAGATTGACTTTGTTAATGACAGCAGTGTGAACAATCTGGTGGTAACTGCGCAGAACGTGGCGGATATCACCGATGTTAATAACACGCTGTTTGTTAAGGGCTTTGCCACCGACAACCTGACCCTGTCAGGCAGCTGGACGCTGGCCGGTCACGAAGTCTTTAATAACATCGATTATGTTCACTACGTCAGTACCACGGATGACGGCCAGACCGTTAATCTCTATGTGGATAGTGATATCAAGCAGAGCAGCACTGTTCTGCCGGCTGAACATAATGCGGCTGACGTAACCGGTGAGGTTTCTCTGCTGAGCGATAGCATCGATCAGACCACGACGATGAATACCGCCACCAGCAGCTTTACCAGTGAGAGCTTTACGGTCAACAGCATCAGTGACCTTCAGGATATCAGCATCAGCGTAGCCGGATCGGCGATTCATGCCGGTAACAGCGTGTCGGTGAACTGGTCACTGCAGGTCTACAACAGCCAGACCTTACGCTGGGACGATGTGACCACCGGTACCCAGGCGATAACGGCCAGCAATGCGCTCGACGTTTCGCTGGAAGGGCAGCCGGCGGGCACTTACCGTCTGGTGGTGGACAGCACACAGTCCGGTTATTCAGGACTGTTATGGTCAACCAACTACGATGTACTGACCGTGCGGGTGGCGGCGAATATCGTCAGCACCACCGATTACAAAGTGGCCACCAACTCAAGCGTAACGGGATCTGTCTTTACCAGTGACAGCGCCAGTGATAGCTCGGTTCTGGTGAAATCGATCGCTGCCGGTATCGTCTCCGGCGCGGCCAGCTACACGTTGATCGCAGCGGCGGGTACCACTATCGCCGGGGCATACGGTACGCTGACGATTCACACTGACGGCAGTTACACCTATCAGCTGAACAGTGACTCGGTGATTAAACTCTCCGGCAGTGAAGACACATTTACCTATGTGCTGGCTGACGGGACGGTTAAAAACCTGGTGATGACGCTGGGCGTATCGGTGGACGGTTCTGAAGGCGGAGCGCTGATTTTTGCCGGCACAGTAGGCAATGACAGCTTCACGATTCACGATACCCACTTCACCTCGGTGGATGGTAAATCGGGTCAGGATACGCTGGTCTGGAGCGGTTCAGGTGAGCTGCAGTTAAGCGAGATTGCAGACAAGGTAAGTAACATCGAAATCCTTGATTTGCAGAGCAACGCGGTAGCCACGGTACTGCTGCTGAATGCAGATGATATCAAAGAGATCACCGACGCCAACAATGTGCTGTATGTGCGTGGCGGCAGTGAAGACTCACTCTCACTGCAGGGGGTCTGGCAGGTTAATGGCGTTGAAACGCTCAATAACATCGCCTACACCCTTTATACCAGCACGGCGCTTGATGGCACGCCAATCAAGCTCTATGTGCAGCAGGGGCTGACCTTTAACGAAGTCGCTGATGGTATCACCGGATCGGTTTCTGATGATGCGGCGGATCCTTCGGTAGTGTCGGTCAGCCAGAATGGTGAAGTGATGACCATTGCTGACGACGCGGTGAGTTTCAAAGGCGCCTACGGCACTTTGGTTATCGACGGTGAAGGACATTACAACTATGTTGCGGATGCAGATCATGCGCAAAGTGGTGTCACTGATACCTTTACCTACAGCCTGTCAGATGGCACCAGTGCTTCCCTGAGTTTTAATCTGGGCATTGATGTTGATGGCAGTGCAGGCGGAGAGATCCTCTTCACCGGCACCAAAGGCGGAGACATATTTGAGGTTTACGATACCAGCTTCACCTCAATTAATGGTGCGGAAGGTAACGATACGCTGGCCTGGCATGGCAGCGCACCGTTGAACCTCAGCGATATTTCTTCGAAAGTCGATAATATTGAAACCATCGATCTGCTGAAAGATAGTGAAAACGACAAACTCGTAATCAGTGCGGAAAGTTTACTGAAAGTCACCGATGACAATAATACGCTTTATGTCAGAGGGGCTGACGGTGATACCGTCACGCTGAATGGGAGTTGGGAACAGGCAGGCGATATATTGGTTAATGGTGTGAATTATCACCAGTATACCAGTGCCACCGTCGATGGTTCTGTCGTGCAACTCTATGTTGAAGATGATGTAAATATTGGTTAATAAAAAGTAAATGATAGTCATAGCAGGCTGAATATATTTCAGCCTGCTATTTATCAATTTTTTAAGTAACGTTTGATTCATTCACACCAGAGAGCTTCAGAACATCATGAAAAAATTACTTATTACCCTTTGCTGTGTAATAACGCTGCCTTCGGTATTTGCCGCCGAAAAGAATGCCAATCCTTTTGCTCAGTCTGAAATAAAGGAAGCACCGGCAGGTTTTTGGGGCGCTTTTTCTGATACGCCTGAAGCCACAAAAACGCCAGCGGGCAGTACCGCACTGGCTGACAAATTACAAATTAAACCCGTTAAGGTCGAGATGGAGCCGGGTGAAAATGTGCAGAGCAGCGGGAATAAATCATTACCGGCTGACTGGCAGCAGGCTATCCACCTTGCGGTAAATTATCCTCCCTCAATTGGCAGCAGCATCGCGACGCTGGAATCTGCCGGATTTTCGATTAACGCTGCCAGTGCCGGTTATCTTCCGGCAATAAAAGCGGGAATCACCTCGGGTCGTCAGGATGACGAAGGCAACGGGCAGATAGCAACCGTTGGTCTCTCTCAGATGCTGTACGACTTCGGTAAAACAGGCAGTGCGGTTGACCAGGCAAGCGCGAAGTATCTGCGCCAGCAGGCGACCGTACTGGCACAGGTTGACACCATCATTCAGCAGACCGCACTGGCACTGAATGAAGTGTATCGATACTCTCAGCTGCTTGATAACGCTAAAAAAGAAGTGAAAGCGCTGCGGGATATTCTGGCCCTGACGCAGATGCGGGCCGAAGCGGGTGCCAGCACGCGGGTTGATCCGGTGCAGGCCCAGGCGCGTGTTGAAGCCGCCCTGGCGCAGCAGCAGGATATCGAAATTAAACTGCAACAGCAGAAGTATCATCTGCAGTCGTTGCTGGGTCAGCCGGTTGGCTCAACCCGCATCTCTGCTCCGATGTCGCTGTTACCGTTAATTGAACGCCAGCGTAACCATATCGATCTGAATCGCAATCCAGCAATTCTTATTGCCCAGGCGGATGCGGCGGTCGCGCAGGCTGAATTACGCAACTATAAAGCGCAGCGTTATCCAACGGTGTCGCTGGAAGCGAATACCAATAAATATATGGGCGATATTGCGAACAGTCAGCGTCATAGCCAGTATCAGAACGTCTATATCTCTGTAAACAGTACGCTCTATCAGGGCGGTGCATTAGTGGCACAGGAAAGTGCCAGCGCCCGGGCGCTGGAGGCCGCAAGATCGGCGATTGCCAGTAAAAAACTCGAAATTACCGATCAGCAGCGTAATTATTTTCAGAGCGTAAGTGGTTTGCAGCGCAATATTTCACTGCTGACGCGCAGAATGAAAACCATTATGGAAACGCGCTCGTTGTATCGTGAGCAATATTTATCGCTGGGTACGCGTAATGTACTCGACTTACTCAATGCCGAGCAGGAGATCAGCCGCGCCGAACAGGATTTGATTAATGCGCGCTGCGATTTATGGGCTTCGTCAGTGAATTATGTTGTGCTGGCAGGAATGGCCCGTGAGGCATTTAATTTTAATGACCAGCTTGTCCAGGGTTTGCGTATCACCTCGTAATACGCCTTATTAAGAATAAGAGAAGACTATTATGGTAAATACCGATCGCAAGGATGAAGCTTCCTCCGCCGGGGAAACTAAGAAATCCTTTACGCCCTAGCTTGAAGCGCTGTTGCTGGTGGCAAAACATTATCGTCTGGACGGTTCCCCGGAGCGGGTTAAAGGCGAAGCTGAATGGCAGTTGCACCAGGTCACTCAGGAACAACTGATCGAAAATATGGCCCGTCAGCTCGGTCTGTTAGTCATTTTTGATGATTTTCATCCTGACCTGCTCGATCCGTGGCGGCTGCCGTTAATCGTGGATTTTGGTCCGCGCGGCGTCGGCGTGATCACCACGCTCGGCGAAGAGGGCAAAGTCAGCCTGATGCTGAGTGGTGAAAACCAGCTTCAGACGGTGCTCAGCGTAGAGGAACTGGCGGAGCATGCGCAGCGGGTGCTGCTGGCCAAGCCGGAAACCTCGGTGCCGGATGCGCGTGTCGATGACTATATCAAACCGCACCGTGCTGACTGGCTGTGGCAAACCATTCTGAAAGAGTGGCCGGCTTACGTTAACGTCATGTTTGCCTCGTTGATATCCAACGTGCTCGGCCTCTCGGCGATGTTATTTACCATGCAGGTCTACGACAGGGTGATTCCGTCACAGTCGATCCCTTCACTGTGGGTGCTGTTCGGTGGCGTGATGATCGCCCTGACCTTTGTCTTTATCATGCGAATTGTCCGGACCCATATTTCGGACATGGCAGGGAAAAGCGCCGATTTGCGGATATCCGATCGGGTCTTTGGCCATGCGTTACGTATCCGTAATGACCTGCGACCTAAATCGACCGGCTCTTTTATTGCGCAAATCCGCGAGCTGGAGCAGATCCGTGAACTGATTACCTCAACCACGATTTCCGCTATCGCAGATCTGCCTTTTCTGATCATCTTTCTGTTTATTCTCTGGCTGCTGGGCGGATGGCTGGTGCTGGTGCCGCTGGCGGCGCTGCCGTTGATTATTATCCCTGGTCTGCTGGCGCAGTCTTCGCTGGCGAAACTTTCAAAAGCCACCATGCGTGAGTCCGCGGTTCGCAATGCCATGCTGGTCGAAGCGGTCCAGGGCATGGATGACATCAAACTGCTGCGCGCTGAGCCCTATTTTCAGAATCAGTGGAATCATCTGAATGAGGCGATCAGTAAATCGTCTAAAAAACAGCGCTTTATTAGTAGCCTGCTGATGAGCTGGACCAGTGAAGTCCAGACGGTAGCCTATATCGGCGTGGTACTGGTGGGGGCTTTCTTTGCCATGAACGGTGACCTTTCCACCGGTGTGCTGATTGGCTGCTCGATGCTGGCGTCACGCATGATGGCGCCGCTGGGGCAACTGACGATGATTTTCAGTCGCTGGCAGCAAGCTAAAGTCGCCCGCGAGGGGCTTGAAAACCTGCTGAAAAGCGAGGTCGATCAGCCTGAACGCAGCATTCAGATCCATCGGCCACGTATTTACGGCGAGTTCAGCTTCTCGGACATCAGTTATCGCTACGATCCCCAATCACCCAATGCGGTGATCACCGTGGATAAGCTGCTGATTTCGGCGGGCGAAAAAGTGGCGCTGCTGGGGCGCAACGGCTCCGGTAAATCCACCCTGTTGCAAATGATGGCGGGTCTGTTGCGGCCTGGTGAAGGTGCACTGTTGCTCGACGGCGTGCGTCTCTCTTCGATTGATCCGCTGGATGTGCGTCGCGATGTGGGGCTGGTCAGCCAGACATCCTCCCTGTTCTTCGGCACGATCCGCGAGAATCTTCGTTTAGGGATGCCGCTGGCGACGGAAGAGGAGATGTTACAGGCGCTGGAGATCAGCGGAGCCATTGAGTTTATTCGTCAGCTGCCGGAAGGCATGGATTATCCGTTACAGGAGGGAGGAAAAGGGTTATCGGGCGGGCAGCGGCAGCAGCTTTTACTGGCGCGCGCCATTCTGCGTCAGCCCAGCGTGCTGCTGCTGGATGAGCCGACAGCCTGGCTGGATGACGGGGTAGAGAAGCACCTGATTGAAAAACTCAAAGCCTGGATGGGTAACCGTACGCTGATCATTGCCACCCATCGCCCGGCTGCGCTGCAACTGGTCGATCGTATTCTGCTGATCGACAGCGGCAAAATCGTCCGGGATGGCACCAAAGAAGAGATGCTGGTATCCCGTTCACCGACGCCTGCGCCACATCAGGGCAGAGTCAACCTTAGCACTCAGGGAGCCGCAAAATGATGAACTCTCTACACACTGTTATTAAGAAAAAGAAGCGTCAGTCTGCACGGCGGGGTTTCTCATCTGGCGGATTGATTGTGATGTCCGTGATGGTGATGCTGCTGCTGTTCTTCTTCTGGGCATCAAATTTTGAGCTGGATGAAGTGACGGTGGGCGTGGGTAAAGTGATCCCCAGTTCGCATGAGCAGATTATTCAGTCGCTGGAAGGCGGAATACTGAAAGAACTCAAGGTGCACGAAGGGGATGTGGTGGAAGCGGGTCAGGTGCTGGCGCTGCTGGACCCGACCCAGATCGATTCCGGTTTGCAGGAGAGTACCGGGCGGCTGCGGGCAGCGCTGGCAACTTCTGCGCGATTACAGGCTGAAACGGCAGGCACCGCGCTGATATTTCCGCCAGAGGTGCTGGAAGATCCGGCGCTGGTGGCGGCAGAAACGGCACTGTATCAATCGCGCCGTGAAAACCTGGAAAAGACGGTAAGCGGGCTTCGCGAAGCGTTAAGTCTGGTGAATCGTGAACTGCAGCTGACCTCTTCTCTGGTTTCAAGAGGGGCCGCCAGTAACGTGGAGGTGCTGCGGCTGAAAAGGCAGGCGAATGAGCTGAATAACAAACTCAGCGATGCCGAGAATCAGTATATCGTTCGGGCGCGTGAGGAACTGGCAAAAGCGAATGCTGAAGCCGCCTCGCAGCGTTCCATTATCATCGGCCGCGCCGACTCACTGAAACGCACCGTGGTGGTCGCACCGGTAAGAGGCATTGTTAAAGATATCGAAGTGACAACCGTGGGTGGCGTCATTCCGCAACGCGGTAACCTGATGGAGATCGTACCGCTGGATGAGCAATTGATCATTGAGGCGCAGATTGCGCCCCGCGATGTCGCCTTTATCACGCCCGGACAGCGCGCTGTAGTTAAGCTGACTGCCTATGACTTCAACATCTACGGCGGGCTGGAAGGCAAAGTCGCCTCGATATCGCCTGACACCATTCAGGATGAGGTTCATCGCGATCAATATTTTTACCGTGTCTATATCCGCACCGATAAAGATTATCTGGTGAACAAAAAAGGTAAAAAGTTTCCGGTTTATCCAGGGATGATCGCGATGGGTGAAATCCATACCGGCAGCAAAACGATCATGGAATATCTGCTCAAACCGCTTAATCGCGCCCGCGAAGCATTGCGCGAACGATAATCGCCCCGAACCACCTCCCCGGAGGTGGTTTTTTTTGGCCGGGAAAGCGCGCGAAGGCGGTTCGCGGCGCCGTGATTTAAGCGGGTAACAGGCCGGCAGCCTGATAATCCGCGATCAGCTGATCAAACAGCGCAATGTCGGAACGGCTGCGGGCCATCAGCTGGGCTCCGGCCACCGCGGCGAAGATGGCCCGCGCCCGCGGCAGGCTCTGTTCCGCCGGGATCGCGCCCGCTTTCTGCAACCGCGAGGCGAGCCACGCCACATTGATATCCGCAAAATGCTGCACTTCGGTTTTCACCGCCTCCGGGAGATCGTCATATTCGGCTGACATAAAACTGCCCATGCAGAGGCGATTTTCGCTTTCCAGGGAACGACGGAAAATATGCGGATAGTGCCGCAGACAGGCCAGCGCATCCGGGTTCGATTCACGAAGCGCCTCAAGATCGGCGGCGGTGTCTTCCCAGTAGCGTCTGGCGACGGCAGCCCCTAATTCCGCTTTGCCAGGAAAATGGTGATAGATGCTGGCTGCTTTGATTCCCACTTCACTCGCCAGTTCGCGAAAATTGAGGCCCACATAGCCGTGCGCCTGGGCACTTTTGCGTGCGGCAGACAAAATCGCTTCTTTTGCATTCTTACTCATCGGTTCCTCCTGCGACAATAATCTCATCCTACCATCTGGCAGGTAGTTGTTGACAGCAGAAAATAGCCGGTCTATTGTTTCCCTACCAACTGACAGGTAGGGAAATGAAAATGCAAAACGAACTCTTCTTTAACGATGCCACCGCGCTGGCTGAACTGATTCGCAACGGTGACGTCTCACCGGTTGAGGTGGTTAACGCTCACCTTGATCGAATCGAACAAACGAATCCGCAGATAAACGCGATCGTAACGCTGGCAGGGGATGCGCTGAAAGCGGCCAAACTGGCTGAGCAGGCGGTTCGCGCAGGCCAGCCGCTGGGCCCGCTTCACGGTGTGCCCTTTACCGTGAAAGACTCGATCGATACGGCTGGCGTGATGACCCAGCGTGGTTCACCGATTTTTAAACATCGTCTGCCGGCCCAGGATGCTACCAGCGTGGCGCGGCTTAAACAGGCCGGAGCTATTCTGCTGGCGAAAACCAACTTACCCGAATTTTCCTACTGGATTGAGAGTGACAATTTACTCAGCGGCCGCACCAATAATCCCTGGGACCTGAGCCGCACGCCCGGTGGCTCAAGCGGCGGTGAATCGGCTGCCATTGCTGCCGGCATGTCTCCGCTCGGACTGGGTACCGATCTGGCCATTTCCGTCCGGGGTCCGGCGTCACAAACCGGTATCACCTCGATCAAAGCAACTCACGGCAGCATACCGATGACCGGCATCTGGCCACGGGCTCCGCGCCGTTTCTGGCATGTCGGACCGATGGCCCGTTCAGTTCGTGATATTGCGCTCGCATTCTCCTTGCTGACGGGTCCGGATGGGCAGGATGCCTTTTCCAGCCTTGCCGGACAAAAAGGGCCAGGCAGGACGGGGCAGAATGATCGTCCACTGCGCATTGGCTGGATGACCGGGCCAGGCTTTGGACCGGTTGATGCCGACGTGGCCGCGGTGGTAAAAGCTGCTGCCAGCGCCCTTGAGCAGACCGGCGTTCAGGTTGAGCCGGTGAGTATTCCGGCACTGGAACGGGATTTTGCGCTGGAGGTATTCAATCGCCTGCATGTGATGGAGATGAAGCCCGCTTTTGCCGCCGCGGTTGCGGGTCGGGATCAGAGTGAGATCTATAAAATGGCCAGAACTATGCTGTCGCTGCCCGATACGCCGCTGCATGACTACATCGAAGCGGAACAGGCCGCAGAGCGGATTCGTGATGGTTATGCAGATTACTTCTCGCGCTACGATGCGCTGATTACCCAGGTATTACCGATTCCGGCCCACAAACATGATATCGGGCAACTGGTGATAGAGGGTCAGACCGTCGACGCAACCTGGCTGCAAGGCGCAACCGTCCCGCTCAACGTCACCGGCTTACCCGGCATCGCATTGCCTTTTGGCCGAAGTCGTGAGGGTTTGCCGATCAACATTCAGATTACCGGCAGGTGGCATGACGAAGCGACGATTTTTGATGTTGCTACCCGGCTGGAAATGCTAAGTCCGGTTAAGGGACTGCATCCCGGACTGCCGGGATAAAGTTAAATCTTAATCAAGCCAGCGAGCGGAAGTGTGGCTAGCTGGCTCTTCCTGATTATTTACCGCCTGCGCACCCGGTCAGATTTCCTCTCAGCCTGTGTATCCGCGTTGTGTTGCCGGGCCGGGTTCAGATGTTGATCGGTTTGCCTGTGGCGCTGATGATCCGTCGTTTCCGAAAAGAGCCGACAGTAAAAAACCGTTTCAGCTTACCAGGTCATTTCGCCGGTATTCACTTTGGCACTCAGCGCCAGTGAACCTTCTTCGGCCAGTTGCGGCCAGGCGGCTTTCAGCGCGTGAATAACCTGCGGTGAGGTTTTATATTGCGCCAGCGCCGCGTCAAAACTCTGAAGATACTTCAGCGTAAAATCGATAGCCTGACTACCGGCAGGACGTTCGCCGAGGTAGTGGCCAGGAATGACGTTTTTCGCCTGCAGTCCCTGCATTTCAGTCAGCACGTTGCGCCAGGCGGTGCGGCTTTGCACCGATTGCGTATCGGCGGTCCAGACATGAATGCCGGATGAAATCGCCGTCCCACCCAGGATGGTCTTTTCAGACGGAACCCAGACGTAAGCGGCATATTCATCAGGATGACGTAGCTCCAGCACTTCACCATCGATGCTGAAACGGGTCTGATGGGTGACGACAGGCAGCGTCAGCTTATCCGGCGCTCCTTGTTTCATCTGAGGTCCCCACCAGGCCAGCTTGGCCTGATGTGTCTGCTGAATGTGCTTTACCACGCCGGGCGTCGCAACCACCTTCACGTCAGGATAGGCCTTCACGATCGGTTCCAGACCAAAATAGAAATCAGGATCGCCAGAGGTGATCACAATCTCCTTCAGCGTTTTCCCGCTACGTTTAATCATCTCAACCAATTTTTCACCGTCGAGAGTGCTGAACTGCGCATCGAACAGAATGGCTTCTTTCGGGCCGCTGACCAGCGTGGAGGAGACGGCAAAAACCCCGTTGTGCTGCGGGTTATAGGTGTCGAAATGAAGCGGGGCCGCAGTGGCCGCAGTGGCGGTCAGAATCAGGGTGAACGGTAACAGCGTCTTTTTCATTATTTATCCTTCATGTTGCGGGCGTGCTTGCCTGACAAATTTCAGCGCCGCGCCGGGAGAGTCCGCAGGCGTCGCTGATGGCTCAGCCACTGGTGTTTTTTATCTGCGGGAGAGAGCGCGCTATTTTACCGGTTTTGTTATCTGGTAGAATTCCCGCAATCAGAGATGCTGAGTTTCATAAATCGTACAGGTGATGAGATGGATCGCGTGACTGCAGCGGCAGTGTTTAACCGGATATGTGAGCTGGGCAGTTTAAGTGCGGCGTCACGGGCGCTGGGGATCTCACGACCAATGGTCAGCCGCTATCTGGAGGAGATGGAAAAGTGGGCCGGTACCCGTCTGCTGCACCGCTCTTCGCGTCGTTTAACCCTGACTCCGGCTGGCGAAGCTATCCTGCTGAGAACCCGTCAACTGGCGCGACTTTCGGAAGAGATAGAGCAGGAGACGACGCAGGCTTCACCTGCCGGTACATTGCGCATTGCCTGCGCGCATTTTACTGCGACGCATCTTGTCGGCCCGGCTATTCCTGACTTTCTGGCCCGTTATCCGGTGCTGCGTATTGAACTGGAAATTAACAATCAGCCGGTCAGCCTGATTGGTGAGCGGATCGATCTGGCCATCCGCATTACCGATGCACCGGAGCAGGGTGCCATCGCACGCCGTCTGGGTGAGTGCCGTTCGGTGCTGTGTGCTTCACCGGCTTATCTGGCAAAACAGGGAACGCCGCAGACGCCAGAAGAGCTAGCGGTTCACAATTGTCTCTATTACAGTCGTTTTGCCGGCCAAAGCTGGCATTTTACCGCACCGCAGGGTGAAAAGATCGCCGTTGCCGTGCGCGGGAATTTCAGTGCCGGTATTTCATCGCTGCTGTGTGACGCTGCTATCGCCGATTGTGGCGTGGCGATGGTACCGGAGCAGGAAGCGCGCAGCAGCCTGGAGAGCGGCAAGCTGGTTCAGATCTTGCCGGATTATCAGCCGCAGACGTTCGGCATCTGGGGGCTCTATCTGTCGCGCGAACATCAGTCCGCCGCACTGCGGCTGTTTCTGGATGAACTGAAAAAAACCATCGCTCAGGTAAGCGGATAAGACCCATCGCTGATCTTAACTGACAGCATAAAAGGTGCTGAAAATGAGTCATGAACAACCGACCTACTGGAACCCTATGGTGCCTGAGCTGACCGTATCTGATTTCGCGGCTTCATTACATTTCTATGTCGAGATACTCGGCTTTGAACTGATGAACCAGCGCAAAGATCCCCCCTTCGCTTATCTCAGCATCGGCGACGCACAGTTAATGATTGAGCAATATCACGCAGAGGGCTGGAAAACGGGGCCACTGGAAAGACCGTTTGGACGTGGCGTTAACTTTCAGATCGAGGTTGATGATATTAAACCGATAGTATCGAGCCTGAAACTGAATGGCATTCCGCTATTCCGGCCGTTGCAGGATAATTATTATGTTATCGGCGAGACAACGGCGTGTCAGCGGGAGTGTCTGGTGCAGGACCCGGATGGTTATCTACTGCGTTTCAGTCAGTTTATCTCCTGATCCAAAGAGTGACTGAGAAACAATCCTAGCGGGTTACTGATCTGGTCAGGTGGCGAATATTATGACGGAATGATATTTCTGGTTAAAGGCCTCGTTATTAAGCATTGCCTGAGGCCTTTACTTTAATGCAGGTCGGTTTACTCTCTGTCCGGAATGATATTATCCGATTTGAAAGGCCATAAACATACCGTTGTTAAACCAGGTTACTTTCTCACCATAACCGTTGAGGGTCCAGCCAGCTTCTCCGATGGCGGAGTTTTCCCAGCTTTTATTCTCTGTCGCGCTGGCCAGGCCAATTTCATTAATGCTTTTGGCGGCGCGATTGTAATTAAAAATGCCTGAGTTCAGGCCAGCATCATTCCACATGCCCATCAGGCTGGCATAGCCAATATCTGCACCGCTGACGGCATTCATCTCTGCAACATTTAACTTACGCATTTTAACGTCCTTATTACTTAGGTTGTGCGGCTAAAATTAACAGCGTGCTAATTCTATCAGCAAAGTATTGAGGCCAGCGAGTCATCAATCGAAGGCGAGTATTGCCATAAGCTAATTTAAAATTCAGGTCGGCATTTGAAGTATGGATTTTATTCGATTGACTCGATAGGGGCTCTATGGAAGCGCAATTATTCAGTGCTGAATCTGTTTCGGAAAATAGATCTTTGAAAATATGTTGTTAATTTCCAGCGCTAAAAAATTAACCATTAAAAAATAAAACGTAGGGCATGGAGCAATGAGCAGGAGTGCGGCGTTACGCAATGTTTTTTTAAATGTAAAGTGCGTTACGCACGATCCTCAATCGGCTCGCTCTAAAAGTGTAAACGGCAGATTCTGGCCGCGACTCAACCCGTTTCGTCCGTCAACAACATAACCAGCAAACCTGCCGCTGTGCGGCAGGCTCAGCACAGCCGTTGGTAACCCGGTCTGTGCCTGGCTGAAAGGGAACGGCGTTGCACCGCGATATATTCATTTGATGTCCAGCAGCGAAATGATGAGGCTGACGAAAAAAAATGGTTAGCGCTTTAATGATAATCACCAGCCTGAGTTTTGAACGCTGATCACGACCAGCAGAGACGTTAAATAAAAATGCTAAGAAAAATCTCAAAGCCCAGCGGCTGAGCTATACTCATCTACGTCTTAATTTATTCAGTCAAGTCACATTCGGCTATTTAACGCCCTGTAATGACGCATTCAGCAGGGTAGTCATCACGCTGAGGGTTTCCTTACCTCTTTTTCTTATCGCTGGCCTCAATATACCGCGGTGAATGCCGATAACGGTCTGACACACTCAGGAGAATGCGCAATGAAATTATCGTTAAACGCCTGCTTAGCCACACTGCTTTTTACATTGTTCGGACAAAGTGCCAGCGCAGAAAGTTTGTCTTCCTCCGGCACTATTAGCTTCAGCGGAGCGATTGTTAATGGCTCCTGTGATATGAATGTGATGCAGAATCCGGCGGCACTTCAGTGTACCGATCCGATGACCGGTAAAATGGTAGTCAGCACCCTGGATATGACGAAATCGCAAAAGATGGGTCAATTGCCATTCACAGTCGAAACGAAATGGCTTGATGCCGCTAAACGGCAGGGCATGGTTACAGTTACCTACCTCTGATCCCCTTTATTTCCTCCTGAAAGAGTAAAATGCGGCCCGGCAACGATATCAGCGGCTTATTTGCCGCTGATAGACGCAAGCCAGATAGAATGAATTAACAAAAAAGAAGCGTGATTGATTGCCTGCTAATTAATTTATCGCGAGGAGATTACCGCCGCCATTCTGCTTTTTAACACCGCACCCAATAAAGCCATGCTGAAGTCAGGGTTAATATCGAATGGATTTCAAATCCAGGATTAATAACTGGCTCACGCTGCGTTGACCTGCCCGACTAACCGGTCGTTGCAGGAAGAAGGCAGTCTGTTATCCCTCAACCCCTGGGCACCTTTAACACAACGCTTTATCCGGTATTACGGATTGGCTGAATGGTTCGCTGGCGCGGGGCGTCAAACTCCAGCCCTTATCGCAATATGATATGCATCCACAGCAGCAACGCGGACGGCTACCCGGCTATGCCTGCGTCAACGATTGGCAGTGTCAGGACGCGTTCGGTCCGCTGAAGGCCTGTCTGGCCGCCGCCGGGATGGTATTCAATCCGCTGCACTGCGCCTTCTGAATAACTGCCGCCTCCTGTTGCTGACGGAAGCGCGGGCTGGCAGCAGGCCACGTCAGGAATACTTCCTTTAAGCCCTTGATTAAATTAATAAACTTCAAAAGTGCTATTCTGTGTGGCAGAGCGAAAACGGTCAGACACGGTTCGATCGCGCTGACAGCAGAATAAATTCTGCCTGCGCCAGTGCGGGCAGAAGCTCAATATTGCGAATACGTTCGCCTTTGTAAGCGGTAAAGGAGGAAGGTAAATGCACTATAGAAAACTGGGTCATTCCGGATTACAGGTTTCGCGCTTTGTACTGGGTACGGTGCCTTTCGGCGGAAAAGCGGGCTTTGAAAAAGCCGGCAATGTGAATGCCGCTGAAGCACGACGCTTCATCGATATCGCCCTGGATCACGGCGTCAATATGATTGATACCGCCGATCTCTATTCGATGGGTGGGGCCGAAGAAGTGGTCGGTGAAGCGCTGGGCGACAAGCGCGATCGGCTGATTATCGCCAGCAAAGCTCGTAGCCCGCTGGGCGACGGGCCGAACCAGAGCGGTGCCAGCCGCTATCATCTGATCAGAGCCTGCGAAGCCAGCCTGCGACGTCTGAGAACCGATCACATCGATCTCTACCAGATTCACAACTGGGATGGCATTACGCCGGTTGAAGAGACGTTACGCGCACTGGAAGATTTGGTGAAAAGCGGCAAGATTCGTTACTTCGGCACTTCGAACTACACGGCATGGCAGATGATGAAAACGCTGGGCAGCGCCGAAGTTAACCAGCTGATGAAGCCCATCAGCCAGCAAATTTACTACACGCCGGAGTCGCGCGAAGCGGAGTACGAACTGCTGCCGATGGCGCTGGATCAGGATATTGGCACGCTGGTGTGGGGACCGCTGGGAGAAGGACTGTTAACCGGTGCCGTGAACCGCCACAGCAAAGCACCTGCAACAACGCGGCAGGGAAGCGGCTGGCCTGAACCCTATGTGCATGACATGGATCGGGCATATGACATTATCGACGTGCTCGCCGGGGTGGGCGCAGAGCTTAACGCTTCGATATCGCAGGTTTGCCTCGCGTGGCTGGCGACCCGACCGGCGATTACCTCGCTGATTGTCGGTAACCGGACAGAAGCGCACCTGCGCGAGAACCTGGCCGCTTTTGACCTTCAGCTCAGCGAGGCGCAGCGGCAGCGCATTGAAAAGGTGACGCGCCCGGCACCGCAGTATCCTTACTGGCATCGGTTTACCAGCGGTATGGATCGTCTTGATCCCGCGGAGCAGGTTTTCCTGGATGAGTACCGTCAGACGCTGGATGAACGTCAGGATCAGGCCCGCAAATAATGTCCACAGGCCACCTCGTCAGGTGGCCTTTTTACTGTCCACCACCCACTTCAGGGAGCAAAACCATGACTTTCCGCTGGCAGGACCGGTCGCTGAGCGCAGATGAACGCGCCGAAAGCGTTCTGGAACAGATGACCCTAGACGAAAAAATGCGCTGGCTCAGCGGACCGATGGCGATCCCGGCGCCGGGTGAAGCCCCGGTTCCGGGAGCTTTAGGGTCAGCGGCCTGCTATCCGGCGATTGAGCGGCTGGGTATTCCGGCAATGCAACAATCGGACGCCAGCCTGGGCGTCGGGAACCTGGCGAACGTGCGGCCTGGTGACAATGCCACGGCGCTGCCCTCATCGCTACTGCTGGGCGCGGGGTTTGACCCGGCGATGGCCGAAACCACCGGCAACATGCTGGGGCGAGAAGCCCATGCCAAAGGTTTTAATGTGCAGCTGGCAGGCGGTGCCAATCTGATCCGCGAACCGCGAGGTGGCCGCAACTTTGAATATATCTCAGAAGATCCGCTGCTGACCGGGATCATAGCTGGCCATTCGGTGAAAGGCATTCAGTCACAGCACGTAGTTTCCACCGTGAAACATTTTGCGCTGAATGCGCAGGAAACCGGGCGCGTGCTGGCCAGTTCCGATATTGATGAACAGGCGATGCAACAGTCGGATCTGCTGGCGTTCCGGATCGCCATTGAACTGGGCGAGCCGGGTGCCGTGATGCCGGGTTATAACCTGGTCAACGGCGAATGGGCCAGTGAAAACCGTCACCTGTTGCAGCAGGTATTGAAAACGGAGTGGGGCTTTAAAGGCTGGGTGATGTCGGACTGGGGCGCAACCCATTCCACCGACAAGGCCGCGCTGGCCGGGCTGGATGTACAGTCCGGCAGCAACATGGACCCGGAGCCCTTCTTTGGCGATCCACTCAGGCAGGCGGTGGAACAGGGACGGATTCCGGCTGAGCGACTGGATGAGATGGTCAGACGGCAGTTAAGAAGCCTGTTTGCCGTCGGGGCGATAGACTTTCCCGCCACGCCGGGCGTGCCGATTGATTACAGTGCCCATCGGCTGATCGCCCAGCGGTCGGCGGAAAACGGCATCGTACTGCTGAAAAACAGTGATCGCTGCCTGCCGCTGGCGCTGAATCTGCCGCGTCTGCTGGTGGTGGGCGGCCATGCGGACAAAGGGGTGTTATCCGGCGGTGGTTCCTCTTCGGTTACGCCGGTTGGACATTATGCCGAACAAGGGGCCGCTATCATGGGCGTGGCGGTGCCAAAAGTTTATCATCCCTCATCTCCGCTACACGCCATCCGCTGTGAATTGGGTGCCGCACAGGTGGATTATCTGGAAGGCCACGATCACGACGCCGTTGCCAGCCAGGCCGCCGCCGCTGATGCGGTGATAGTGTTTGTTGAGTCGTGGAATACTGAAGGGCAGGATCTGGCCGATCTGACGCTGCCAGACCAACAGGATCAACTAATCTATGCCGCGGCACGGGCTAATCCCCGCACCATTGTGGTGGCAGAGTCGGGTGGCCCGGTTAAAATGCCGTGGCTGGATGAAGTCGGCGCGGTGCTGGCGGCGTTTTATCCCGGTTCCGGTGGCGGCGAGGCGATTGCCGGCGTGCTGTCTGGGCGGGTGAATCCATCCGGACGGCTGCCGGTAACCTTCCCGCAAGATGAAAATCAACTGCCGCGCCCGGCGATGACCGATCCGACTACCACCACCTCCAATCCCGGCGAGCCGCTGCGCGGTGGCGTGTTTCATGTCGATTACAACATTGAAGGCGCAGATGTGGGCTACCGCTGGTTTGAACGGGAGAAACTGAATCCGCTGTTTCCCTTTGGTTATGGTCTTTCCTATACCCACTTTACCGCCCACAGCCTGCAGATCACCCAGCAGGATGCGCGACTGCACGCCAGCGTCGTGATCAAAAACAGGGGCGATCGGGCTGGCGCAACGGTGGCACAGCTCTACGGCCGACGCATCAGTGATCCCAGCCAGACGTGGCGACTGGCAGGCTTTCAGAAAGTGATGCTTGAAGCGGGCGAAGAGCGGACGATACCGATTGGAATTGAACCCCGTTGTCTCGCTGCGTTCGACGTCAGCAGCCGGGACTGGCAGCAGATGACAGGTGAATATCAGTTCAGGCTGGCTGACAATGCGCTTGATGAAGGCATCAGCCTCACCCTGACGGTGACGGCGTGACAGCGCCAAATGAGGCGGCAGGGCGCTGAAAGGCAGAGCGGGACGGTGGCAGTGGCTGTTTCACCGGTGGTTTTGTGCTAACGCATTGACTTTTAATCCCGCTCGCCGAGAATGTCCCTTTTGCGACCTGACCAGATTTTACTGGAGTTCATCATTGCCGTTTATTCCCGTCCCGGCCTGACCGGGACCTTGATCAGGCGAGGCGCAGCGCTGGCTGCTGCACTGCTGCTGGTCAGCTGCGCCTCTCAACCACCACGTTCGCTGGTTACGCCTTTTCCGCCAGTGACAAAGTCACCGCAGCCAGTTACGCCTCAGCCTCCTCAGCCGCAGATAAAACAACCGGTGCGCGGCGTCTGGTTAGCCACCGTTTCGCGTCTCGACTGGCCGCCGGTGGAATCGGTCAACGGCATTCCCGCCGCCCAGCGCATCAGTCAGCAGCAGCGGGCGCTAATCGCTAAGCTGGATAACCTGAAAAGTCTCGGCATCAATACGGTGTTCTTTCAGGTAAAACCCGATGCAACCGCGCTCTGGCCATCAAAAATTCTGCCGTGGTCAGATTTGCTGACCGGCAAAATCGGTGAAGATCCCGGCTACGATCCGCTGCAGTTTATGCTGGATGAGGCGCATAAACGCGGCATTAAGGTACACGCCTGGTTCAATCCCTACCGCGTGTCAGTGAATACCAAACCTTCAACCGTCAGCGCGCTGAATCGTACTCTGTCGCTGCATCCGGCCAGCGTATTCGTGCTGCATCCTGACTGGATTCGCACCGCCGGGGATCGTTACGTGCTTGATCCCGGCATTCCGGCTGTACGTGACTGGATCACCAGCATTGTGGCGGAAGTAGTCGCTCATTATCCGGTAGATGGCGTGCAGTTTGATGATTACTTTTATGCCGAATCGCCCGGTTCGATGCTCAATGACAGCCAGACATTCCGCAGCTGGGGCCAGGGTTTTGCCTCTAAAGCCGACTGGCGCCGCCACAATACGCAGCAGCTGATCGAGCAGGTTTCCCGCACCATTAAGCAACTGAAGCCGGATGTCGAATTTGGCGTCAGCCCGGCTGGTGTCTGGCGCAACCTGTCCCACGATCCTGCCGGTTCGGATACGCGCGGGGCGGCGGCGTACGACGAAGCCTATGCGGATACCCGTCGCTGGGTTCAGCAGGGGCTGCTGGATTACATTGCTCCCCAGCTCTACTGGCCGTTTTCACGCCAGGCGGCCCGTTACGACGTATTAGCTAACTGGTGGGCTGAGGTGGTGAAGCCGACTAAAACCCGACTCTATATTGGTCTGGCGCTATATAAAGTGGGCGAGCCGTCGAAAATTGAGCCTGACTGGACGCGGCAGGGCGGCGTGCCTGAGCTGAAAAAGCAGCTTGATCTGAATGAATCCAACCCGAATATCGATGGCACCATTTTGTTCCGGGAAAATTACCTCAACCAGCCGCAAACCCAGCAGGCGGTCGGATATCTCAGAAGCCGCTGGGGTCGCTAACATCGGGCGCAACCGGATGACCAGTGCGGTTAAGTTTTCTTACTGTGAATACTGCTATTCTCATGTTTTATATGGGGGAACTATGAGCGACCTGATCGATATTTTTACCAGCCACAAAAGTGAACGCAGTTTTACAGAACAACCTGTCGATGATGCCGTACTGGATCGTATTATCAGTACCGCGTATCGCGCACCGACATCGGTTAACTCGCAGCAGGTCTCCGTGGTGGTCACCCGTGACGCCAGCCGGCGCGCGCAGATCGCCGAAATAGCCGGCGGTCAGCCGTGGATTGCTAAAGCACCGGTGTTCATTACCTTTGTGCTCGATATGCATAAATCGGATCTGGCGATATCGGCCATCGATCAGCAGCAGATTGCTCATCAGAGCATTGAAAGCATCGTTTCCGGCTCGACTGATATCGGCATTGCGCTCGGCTCGGTGATGGCCGCCGCGCGAGCGGAAGGTCTGGGGATTGTCCCGATTGGCGGTATCCGTCGCGATCCACAGGCGATGATTTCGCTGCTGGAACTGCCACCTCTGACCTTCCCGATTGCCGGTGTGGTCATCGGTCACGTTGATCAGCCTGCGCATCAGAAACCGCGTCTTCCTATGGCGACCTTCCGCCATGAAGAGACCTATCGCACGGAGCACATGTCGCAGCACATTGCCGCCTATAACGACGAAATGGTACAGCACTGGAAAAACATCGGTCGCAGTGACGGTGAAAGCTGGAGCGAAAGCGTCAGCGGTTACTATAAAAACATCTATTTTCCGAACGTGTTGCCTGCATTGCTTAAACAGGGTTTTGGCAACGATAAGTAATGGCCGGGCTATAACGCTGACAGTCTGATATCTGCCGCACTCAGGGCCATCCGTAACAGCGATTACGGATGGCCTTTTTTCATTTTGTTACTATAACGCTCCGTGACTTTACGCGGTGTCACCCATAATTTCCCTTTTAACCGAAGCGCTAAGGCTTTGCGCCGCGCTCTGCAGGGAAATCCAATGTCACAGCGTTCTCTCTCAGCACTTTGCCTGATGAGTTTTTTTCTGGCCGATGTCCGGGATGGTCTGGGCCCGTTTTTAGGCATTTTTCTGACCGAACGGCATTGGCGGGCCGATGAAATCGGCCTGGTGATGACCTGTGGCGGTATCGCCGGGCTGCTTGCCACCTTGTCTGCTGGGATCGCAGCGGACGCCACCCGGCAGAAGAAGCTGATCGTTCTGCTGGGTTGCCTGGTGATTACCATTGCGACACTGCTGCTGTGGTACAGCAATCAGAGCTGGACCGCCATGGTGTCGCAGGTTGTGGCGGGCGTTGCAGCGGCTTTTATCGGCCCTACGGTCTCGGGTATCACACTCGGATTAACCGGTCAGCAGGGATTTAATCAGCAGATGGGCCGCAATGAAGCTTTCAACCATGGCGGCAATACCGTCGCTGCACTGCTGGCAGGTTTCTCCGCCTGGTACTGGGGAATGGGTGCGGTATTTATTCTGATGACGCTGATGGCGATTTTTGCTGCGGTAGCGACGCTGGCCATTCGCGGCGATGAAATTGATCATCAGGTAGCGCGGGGATATGAAAAGGATCAACAGTCTGACCCGACCACGGGAATAACAACGCTGATGCGCCAGCCAGCGCTATTGATAGCCGGCATTACGCTGCTGCTGTTTCATCTTGCCAATGCCGCATTACTGCCGATGCTGAGTATGCGTGTGGCTGCAGCGGGCGCGCAATCGGCGGTCAGCCCTGGCCTGTACGCGGCAGCAACGGTGGTGATATCGCAAGCGGTGATGATACCGGTGGCGCTTTGGGTGTCAAAACGGATTGGTCAGCAGGGCTATCGCCGGCTGATTATGGTGGCGCTGTTGATTTTACCGTTGCGGGCACTGATAGCCGCCGGCTTTGCCGAACCGATATTTGTGATTCCGGTGCAGATGCTGGACGGCATGGCGGCCGGCATACTGGGAGTAGCGGTGCCCGGTTATATCGTTTCGTTATTGCGCGGTACCGGCCATGTGAATGCCGGTCAGAGCGTGATTATGCTGATGCAGGGCGCGGGCGCTGCACTCAGTCCGGCGATGACCGGTGTCATTGCCGCACGTTATTCTTACAGCATCGCTTTCTACGTACTGGGTGCCATCGCACTCGCCGCGGTTATCCTGTGGTGGCTCAGCGGGCCTGCACGCGCCATCCGTCTCGCCTGAGCAGAAACAAAAAAGGCTGCCCATTGGGCAGCCGTTTCTGGCAAATCCGTTTGCGACCATCCGTTATTTATACAGTTCTGCGGTCATGTGAACACGGTTGTTGGTGTTCGCTTCCGTAATTTTATACTGCGCGCCCTGTTCCTGAGCCTGGGCAGCGATTTTAGCTTCCGCGCCATCCAGGGTTGATGAGGTGACAGACACGCTCTGAGCGAAGCTGCCGAAGGAGATCAGTGAAAGAGCGGCAAGGGCGGCAATCGAAGTAGCTTTAATGGTTTTCATGGTCATCTTCCTTTGGGTTAGTGAGGAGGTTGTTGGCCTCCGATGGGAAAAATAATAACCCAGGTTACCATATCAATAGTGACAATTAGTGCGGTAATGATGATCGCGCTAACTACTTGCAGAGCCTTCGGCCAGGCTCTGCGCGACTTCCGTCATTAAATGACGCAGCCAGCGGTGCGCCGGATCGTCGCGGTAACGCGCGTGCCAGCCCATCTCGACCGGAAATGTGCCGAGATCGACCGGCGCAGGCAGAACTTTAAGCCGCGTATCTTTTGCCAGATGCTGGCAGATAAGGCGCGGCAGCGTTGCACAATAATCAGTTACCGCAATCATTTCCGGCACCGCCAGAAAATGGGTGACTGAAACGGCAACCTGACGGCGCAGACCGCGCTGTTCAAGCGCCTGGTATAAGCCGGCCCGCATCCGGCCAGGTGGCAGCACGTTAACGTGCCTGAGCTCTTCATACTGTTCCGCAGTCAGCCGGTCAGTGACGTCGGGATGATCGGCACGCACCACGCACGCCAGCCCCTCACTCATCAGGTGCTGCACCACCAGATTATCAGGCGGATCAATGATGCGTCCCAGCACCATATCGGTGTTACCTGATATCACGCCGGTTTCGGTCACGTCGTTGCCAAACGGCGTCAGCCGCAGGCGAATACCCGGCGCGATAGTCCGCAGCCGCGATACGATGGTCGGCATCATGACAAATTCAACGTAGCTATTCGGAGCCAGGGTAAAAAGCCGGGTCGCAGAGTGCGGATCAAAATCCTGCTGATCGAGGATAACCTGATCGATAGCGCCCAGCGAAGCCGCAACCACCTGTGCCAGCTGCTCAGCCTTGGGGGTAGGGCGCATACCGTAGCGCTCGCGAATGAACAGCGGATCGTTAAGCGTTTCCCGCAGGCGGTTTAGCGCATTGGAGAGCGCCGGCTGGGTAATACCGAGCCGCTCCGCAGCGCGGGTGACGTTGCGCTCTTCCATCATCACCAGCAGGACAGGCAGTAAATTCAGATCGTATTTCATTGAGCTATAATGCTACGTGAATAGCTGAAATTGAAGAAATAAATTTCAGAAATATGTTCAGCCAGGTGATGATGGTCCGGTCAACAGAGAACACGGTGGTTTTGTCGCCGGTTCCGAACCCTAACCTTAGCCTGACCCGATGCACATAGACGGAGCAAATATGAAAATTTTAATGGTACTGACCTCACATGATGAACTCGGCAACACCGGCAAGAAAACCGGTTTCTGGCTGGAAGAGTTCGCTGCCCCATATTATGCCTTTACCGATGCAGGCGTGGATGTCACGCTGGCCTCACCCAAAGGCGGTCAGCCGCCACTCGATCCTAAAAGTGATGAGCCGGATTTCCAGACCGAAGAGACTCGTCGTTTTCATGGTGATAAAGAGACTCAGGCGGTACTGGCCTCTACTGTCCGTCTGGACTCTGTTTCTCAGGACGCGTTTGACGCCGTCTTCTATCCGGGTGGTCACGGTCCGCTGTGGGATCTGGCCAATGACAAAAACTCTATCGCTTTGATTGAGCAGACGCTGCAGGCGGGTAAACCGGTTGCGCTGGTCTGTCATGCACCTGGCGTACTGCGTGATGTCAAAACGGCTGATGGCGAACCGCTGGTGAAAGGAAAAAAAGTGACCGGCTTTACCAACTCTGAAGAAGAGGGTGTCGGTCTGACCAATGTGGTGCCATTCCTGGTAGAAGACGTGCTGAAACAGCATGGCGGTATCTACTCCCGCGGAGATGACTGGTCATCTTATACTGTACAGGATGGATTGCTGATCACCGGTCAGAACCCAGGTTCTTCGGTTGAAACCGCACAGCTGCTGCTGAAAAATCTGGCTGGCTAACGTCACGGCGTGTAGTGCGCAGCATCAATCCTGTCAGGCACCGTCAAGGTGCCTTTTTTTGCCTGCGATATCAGTAGCCAGCGTGTTCTGGTGAGGCCATCCTGCTGTCATCTCCATGCTCTGCTCAGCGCTGAAGTAAACAGGCATCACAAAATGATATAATCACCCAGCTAATTATTAATGGTTGATAGGTTAGAGATCTATATTTAGCCGCGTTGTTAAAAGCTGCGGCTTATTATGCCTGGCTCCCAAGGGCTATTTCTGACCCGCTGGCGCTACTGACGATATAAACATGTCTTTAAAAACAGTGTTGACTTTGAAATTTAAAAACGTAAAGTAAGACACATCAGAGGTAAACAAGCCGTCTCTGATAGAGAAATAGTAAGTTGAAGGTTGAGTTAAATTAGTCACCACTCCTGTTATATCGAGTCATTTATTAATAGCACTGTTGTATCGCGTTACCGTTAGATTCTGTAGCAGTATGTTGTGTTGTAGTAAGTTTGTTGTAAGTGCTTGAAGTTGAAGTAAGAAGTAGTCGCGATGATGTAAGGCCTCGTAGTTCTGAACGTTTACGTTACGACAGGATACGATTGCGGTTTAAACGTCGTAATGAAAGTAAGGCAACGCATCAAAGAGTATATATCGCGATGGGGGGGTGCAGGTTTATCCGGGCCTGACCTGTCTTTGTCTCATAAAAGACTATCAGGTGGTGAAAACCGCTAATGATAATGAGTGACATTTCGTATTCGTTATTATCCGCAGGACCTGTTCATAAATAGCAGTACCTAAGCAGTAAGTCTCAATTAAGTTCGTTAATGGTAAATGTTAAATTGGCAGTACCTTAAAAGCCCTGGCTATCTCAGTCAGGGCTTTTATCATTGGAGCCGCTGACGATAAAGCATGGTGTTATGGGTAAAAGTATCGGTCACACTGCGGACTGCACGCTAACTTTCCTTTCAGCAACAGTGATCCTTTTCATCTCCAGCTCGTGCATAGCCGGGTATCGGCTCGTTGTTACTGTCGTTGCTGGTAATCTTCTTCCTGTTGAATCTCTTTATTACTTCCTCTATGTGCAGCATCAGCACTTCCAGTCGGGCGAAACCGGATACCAGAATGCGTCGTGCTGGCTGATCGACCTGAGACAGATGCGTTCATTTTCACAATCGCGCTCACGTCAGCGGGTGCGGCCAGTCATAACCGGCCTGAGGATGTGCTGATCAACGTTTCGATGACCCAGGGAGCGCTTTTTCAGGCCCGCTTTTTGCTGTTCAGTTCCGCCAGTCGTAAGCCGCTACGTTTTACATCGCGTTTAATTTTTTAATCAAAAGTAAAAAAATGTTAACCCGCTATCAGAGGAAAAACATATATCGATGACGAGTAACTTATTATCATCAATATACTTTTAACCGCTTCCCGTTTTGCTTGCGGATATATCGCTATCGCTTCGCCTAAATAGAAATCCGTCCCCGCTGTTTGTAATAGCCTTGCAGGTCGCAAAGGCCCGGCTAGACTTATCACTGCAACACGAAAACGGCTGGCGTAATAGAATTATGCTGGTTGCCATTAATCAAATGACAATATGTTCAGGAGGAAATTATGGCCGAACATCGTGGTGGTTCAGGTAACTTCGCAGAGGATCGTGAGAAAGCATCTGAAGCAGGTAAAAAAGGCGGACATAACAGCGGCGGTAACTTCGCTAATGACCGTGAAAAGGCTTCAGAAGCCGGTAAAAAAGGTGGCCAAAACAGCCATGGTGGTGGACGTAAGTCCGAATAAAAAGCCGACTATAGGGTCTTTTTAACCATCAGCCCCGGCGCTCTGCCGGGGCCTGTCGTTTTACCGTTTCGATATAAAAAAAACGCTTCGTTATTTTTCCGTCACCTGCAGCGTCATCTTATTTTCCGGTTAGTTAAACCTGATTACTCTCTGTTTAATGTTATCAGATTCGCCGTTTCGTTATTTTCTGAGTTTTTCATTCTTCTGTAATCAATAAATCCCTCTGGTTTAATAGCATAGCGCTAAACCCTTCGATATGATTATTTCTCTGTCATCACTTTTAACGCCCACCAGAGCTGAAAAATCCTGTTCCGTTGCGCTTATGTTACTGAACGAGTCGTGGATGTAACCAAATCTGTCGCCTCGCTGGCCGTCGAGATCAGCAACTGGCGTAGCCACTGATGGCCTTTATGACGATGGGTGCGTTCATGCCAGGCCAGGGTTTTGGTAAAGCCAGCAACAGGCAGAGGAGGCGGCAGGATGATCAGACCGGCTCCGTTAAGCGCAAGGCGACGCGGCACCACACTGATTAAGTCGCTCAGCCGCAGAATGTCGGGTAATACCAGAAAGCTGCAGACAGAGAGCGTGACCCGGCGGCGGCGGCCAAGCGCTGCCAGCGCCTCATCGGTGACGCCAGAGAAACTCCCGCCGGGATAAGAAACCAGCGCATGATCATACGCACAGAAGGCATCCAGGGTGAGCGGTCCGTCTGCTGCCAGTGGGTGATCGTCGCGTAGCAGACACACATATTCTTCGTCGAACAGTCGCCGGCTATGCAACTCCTGTGGCGTCGTATCCGGCGTCAGCAAGGCCATATCCACCTCACCGCGCTCAAACTGCTCCTGCAATGTCGCATTATTGACCGGCACCACAGCAACCCGGATTCCGGGCGCTTCGCGCCGCAGCTGAGCCATGAACGGGACAACGACTGCACGCAGCGCATAATCTGTCGCTGCGATGTGCATCGTCATTTCAGCGGTTAACGGATCAAACTGTTGCGGCTGGAGCAGCTCATCCACTTCCGCCAGAATCGCTTTAACCGGACCAGCCAGTTCCAGCGCCCGCAACGTCGGCACAATACCGCGCTGCGCACGGGTGAACAGCGGATCATTAAAGCTCTCACGCAACCGGGTAAGCATGCCGCTTACCGCTGGTTGGGTCAGCGACAGGCGTTCAGCGGCACGGGTCACGCTGCGCTCATCCAGTAATGCATCCAGCGCTTTCAACAGATTCAAATCCACGTTCTGAAGTGTGGTGCCCATTTTTCCTCACAACCGGCCAGCCAGCATTGGCATTATGATATTAGTTAAAATAATATCATAGATAATATATTGCGATTGGCGTTATTTCATGGCTCGCCCGACACTAAGCCTGTCCGCTGCAACACCCGGCGATGCAGCTTCCAAACTGAATGAGGGTCGAAAAAATGAAAATGAACGCAATTGTCTGGCCAGAAGGTTTTGTCCCGGGTTACACCGATAACTTTTGCTCGAATGAAGTGATCGTGAAGGATCTGACCGTCGAAGATATCTGGCACTTACTGAGTGAACCGGTGCGCTGGTCTGATTATTATGCCAATTCAGCCAATGCTCGTTTCTATGACCATAAAGGCCCGGTGCTGGAGCAGGGCGTGCGCTTCTATTTCGAGACCTTTGGCTTTCCGGTAGAAGCGCAGGTCACTGAATGTGTGGCGCCAGCTGAAGGTGAGGCCGCACGTCTGGCCTGGCATGGCTGGGCAGGTGAACCCGGTGCCGCCGATCGCCTTGATGTGCTGCATGCCTGGCTGATTGAAGTTCTGCCGGGTAACCGGGTACGGATTCTGACTCAGGAGACGCAAAACGGACAACCGGCCCGCGAGTTAGCCGTCACCAAACCAAATCCGATGATCAATGGACATCAGGAGTGGCTGGATGGGCTGGTGGCTGCGGCAACATCGGCTAAAGCCTGAGCCGGACGAGCTGATCCGCCTTCATGCTCAGACCCAAACCTGCCATCCCTTTAGCCAGCGGCAGATTCGCGCACCGAACAGTGCGCCCGCCATGTTATCGACATCCGTTGCGATTGATCGGTTGCCGGAGAGAGGCCTTGCGCTGCGGCTATCCGTCTCCCGGCACTTACGGAAAATCAGGACCATGACAAAGGCTCATCGCAGTCGCGCCAGAATTTTTTTGCTGATGCGTGACGATGACGCCTGCTTCAAAATATTCCTAAAGGAATAACGTTTGGCAGGTCTCACTCTGTAATCTGAAATTAAATCGTTTTCAGGCTGTTAATTTACGGAGAGGAGTGCTATGAAAACGACGATATTAGTTGTGATGAAGTGTAAATAAATCCTGCTGAAATATGTAATATAAACTGTATCTATATCATTGTGTTAAGCACGTCCTGTTCCTGAGGTTTTTTTAAAAAGAAACTTTCAGCCAGCCGCATCTTGCCATTTTTTACAGTTTCACATGGTAAAAATAATTTCCTGAGCCATATTAATTAATCCAGGGTGAATTACCTGGTTGATGAATAATGCCTGTTACTTTCCCGTTATTTTAAAAATATCTGATGATGTAAGGGACTAATATGAGCTCTGATTCCATTAACACGCTTTCCACTGATTTGTCTCAGTTTGTCGGCACGCACTTTGTCTACACCTACGACAACGGCTGGAAATATGAATGGTATGCACGTAATGAAACCACCTGCGATTACCGCATTCATCAGGGGCTGGTGGGCGGTCGCTGGGTGACTAATCAGAAAATGAATGCGGTGCAGTTTGCGCCAGGCATTTATAAGGTTGACTGGCATGAACCTACCGGAACCTGCGTCAGCCTGCTGTTTGATCTGTCACGTAAGATCGTTCACGGCACCATCTTTTTCCCGCAGTGGATTGCTGGCGAAGGTCAGCATCCGGAGAAGACGATTTGTTATCAGAACGATTTTATAGAAGACATGCATCGCTTCCGCGATGAAGGTCCCGCTTATCCCTACGTCATTATTCCTGAGTTTGCTGAGGTCACTTATATGAAAAATGAGGGCGCAGACAACGATGAGGTGATCAATAAAGCGCCGGGCCAGTTGCCCAGCGACTTTTTTGACGGTAAGTAAGCGATAAGGTTACCCGTCCTGCTGCGGGCGGGTAACCGGCGACTGCCGTGCCAGCGTCCGGGCCAGTATTGAGGAGTAAAGAGGTTTGCCGCCAAGAAACTGTGCCAGCAGCGTGGCGCCCAGGCAGGTAATAATCATCGGCAAAATCAGCTGGTAGTTATCGGTCATCTCCAGCACCAGTACAATGCCGGTCAGCGGCGCACGCACTGATGCGGCAAACAGCGCACCCATACCGGCGATAGCGAAGGTACCAGGATCGAGCTGGTAGAGCGGGAAGAGCCCGGTCATCACCACCCCAAACGCAGTACCCAGCAGCGTGCCAAGCGCCAGCATCGGCGCAAAGATGCCGCCCGGCGCACCGGAGCCAAAGCAAAGCAGCGTGGTGATCAGCCGGACGATAAAAATCAGCAGCAACAGAGCGAGAGGAAAGATTCCATGTACCGCCTGAGGAATCAGTTCTGAACCGCCGCCCGCGCCCGGCGCAAACAGCAGTGACATCACACCGCAGCCGCCACCGAGCAGCGCGCCAGCCAGCAGGACGCGAGCCGTTTTACCGGCATACAGGCGGGCAAACAGATCCTGTGTCAGAAATATGAGACGATTGAATGCGACACCGACCAGGCCAATCACCATCCCCAGCACCAGATAGAGCCACAGCGTCTGTACCGGCGCATCTGCCAGTTTGCCCACCGAGATCACCGCCTGCTCACCGTTAAAGCAGCGATAAACGATGCTCGCCATGATCACCCCGGTGAACACCGCTTTTATCGAGATCAGGTTATAGCGAAACTGAGGGCGCATCTCTTCGATAATAAACAGGATACCGGCCAGCGGCGCGTTAAAGGCGGCTGCCAGACCCGCCGCCGCCCCGGTCGCCAGCAGCGTATGACGCGTCTCGTTGCTGCGCAGCCCAATGATATCAATCACCATCCGGCCAATATTGCCGCCCAGCTGAACGGTAGGGCCTTCCCGGCCCAGCACCATTCCGGCGCCCAGCGTGCCCAGACCGCCAAAAAACTTCACCGGAATGACTCGCCACCAGCGCACCGGTCGCAACTCCTCCAGCGCCCCTTCAATTTCAGGGATGCCTGAGCCGCCCGCTTCAGGGGCAAAACGCTTCACCAGAAAATAGCCGACCATCGCCAGAACGGCTGAGACTGCAAACGCGACTGCATAGAGCGACGCGCCCTGCAGCAGCGCCGGAGAGATGTTATCAGCTCGCCACTGCTGTATCGCCTGAACTGCGCTGGCAAACGCCACGCCAGCCAGACCGACCAGCGTACCAACCAGCGCGGCACAGAACAGCACCGCCAGTGGGGTTTTATCGCGATAGAGCAAAGCACGAAACATCCGGCTGCGCGCAGCCAGCGTGCGGGGAACATACACCGACTGCGGTGATTCTTCATTCATGCGGGAAAGTTCTTGTTTGTATCAGACCAGACCTCACAGTGTACTGAGTGACGCCGGGAATACAAAACATCATGCGAATGCCTTGCCGATCTGAAGCGCTGCCGGTTATCCCGCCTGCGGTGGACATACCACCTGGGCCATCCGTTCGCGGTAGGCTGAGTTATCGTTATTTTTAAGCGCCTGCGCTGCCGCAATTAACGGCGTTTTATCCTGCGGGTCATTCAGGAAGGTCTGGCGCAGGGCGTCATCTGAAAGGTCGGGTGGCAACTGGCATTTCTGACGCAAATCATCGGTAATCTGCTGTTCCCGAAGGGCAAACTTCAGCGTTTCATAAGCCGATTTAGCCATCGCCAGCGGGCTAAACAGCAGTGAAATAATCAGGGCGGTGCGTACCACTTTAATCATGATGATCTCCGGAGGGTTGCAGATCTGAGCGGGTCTTCAGCCGTTTTCAGTTAGCATTCATTGCGATGAGTGATTAGCCTGAAAGCAATATCGTTAACGGATTGCAGTCAACGAGCCGCAATTGACTCACTAATCATAGCAATACTGGCGCTACAGGGAGCAGAGATGCAGCCACATTCCACTGAAATTCTTGCCGCAGATTGTTGTATCGTCGGCGGCGGCCCGGCCGGATTAATGCTGGGCTATCTGTTTGCCCGTGCGGGTCTTAGGGTCGTCGTCATCGAAAAGCACGCCGATTTCCTGCACGATTTTCGCGGCGACACCATTCATCCCTCGACGCTGGAGATCATGGCTGCGCTCGGTTTATTAGAAGGTTTACTGAAGCTGCCGCATCAGTGCGCGGAAAAACTGGAGGCGGAGATCGCGGGCCAGAACATCACCATGGCGGATTTCTCGCGACTGCCGGTGCAGTGCCGTTTTATCGCCTTTATGCCGCAGTGGGATTTCCTGAATTTCCTTGCAGCAGAAAGCGCCCGCTACCCCGGCTTTACGCTGCTGCAATCAACGGCGTTTGAAGATTTTCTCTACGATCATGACAGCGTCAGCGGCGTGATCGCCAGCCGCGGCGATCAGCAACTGCATATCCGCTGCAAAGTGGTGATCGGCGCCGATGGTCGTCACTCACAGGTCAGAGCGCGAGCCGCACTCACCAGCCAGACATTCGGCGTTGCGCGTGATGTTATCTGGTTCCGGCTGAGCAAACAGCCAGACGATCCGGTGTCTGGCATGGGACACAAAGGTCCGCGGCAAAACTTTATCGTGATCGATCGCGGTGACTACTGGCAGTGCGGCCTGACGATTCCGAAAGGCGAATTTGAGACGAAAAAAGCCGCCGGCCTTGAGACTTTTCTTGCTGAAGTTGCGGCGATTTCGCCGTTTGGTGCCGGACGCATCAACGAAATCACTCACTGGGATCAGTTTAAGCTGCTGTCGATTCGCATTGACCGGCTGGATAAGTGGGCCCGGCCTGGCGTGTTATGCATTGGTGATGCCGCTCATGCGATGTCACCGATTGGTGGCGTTGGCGTCAATCTGGCGATTCAGGACGCGGTGGCGACGGCCAATCTGCTTACCGGGCCGCTGCTGGCCGGTGAACTGACGCTGCGCGATCTGGAAAAGGTCCAGCAGCGTCGGCAATTTCCCACGGTGGCGACGCAATTCCTGCAAATTAAAATGAGCCGTAATAAGGCCAGACGCAAATCGACCCAGGGCAGTAAAATCCCGGCGATAATCCGCCGCCTGCCGTTTCTGCGTTTTGTCTTTGGCCGACTGATTGGGCTGGGTTTCCGTACTGAAACGCCGCTGTTGCACAAGTAAAGGAAAGAAGTAAATGGTTTCGACAGCGATCAGATATCATGCGACACTGTTTCACGCTGAAATTAATGTCAGCCTGCATCGCTACCTGTCTGAAATTTGGGCGCTAATTAAGTCTTATTAAGCG
The DNA here is from genome assembly GCF_054482835.1 of Pantoea sp. S-LA4. Taxonomy (NCBI): domain Bacteria; kingdom Pseudomonadati; phylum Pseudomonadota; class Gammaproteobacteria; order Enterobacterales; family Erwiniaceae; genus Pantoea; species Pantoea sp. S-LA4. The sequence goes on from NZ_JBTLRC010000004.1 coordinate 256,692, forward strand.
AGATTATTTTCGGTTTTGCGCCTGTATAGGGGATATTTCAGTGCATAACGATCAAAATGGCAGTGACGAAAAACGTCTCAATGCGGTCAAAGCACTCTTGTCACCTGATGAAACCCGCGATCAGGTGCTGGAGGAATTTGTTCATCTGGCCAGCCAGGTATTAGGGATCTCCGGCAGTTTTATTTCGATTATTGACGACCATAATCAATATATTAAGGCCTCGCGCAATTTCGACCTTAAACAGTCGACCCGCGATGAGTCCCTGTGCCGCCACGTTATCGATGGCGAAGGGCATCTGGTGGTGTTCGACACTCTGCTGGATTCACGCTTTGCTGTGCACCCGTTTGTGGAAGGTGAGCCGCATATCCGTTTCTACGCCGGGGTTTCGCTTGAGAACCTCGACGGTGCGGTGCTGGGTACGTTGTGCGTCACTGACACTCAGCCGCATTCGTTTTGTGCAGAGAAGCTCGACACGCTGAAGCTGCTGGCCCGACTGGTGACCTCGTTTCTCGATGCCTGGAACAATGCCGGTTTCGCCGATGTCATCACCCATCTGCCTAACCGGCCACGGCTGATCCGCGATATTCAGCAACTGTCGGTCACCGCACCCCACAGTCGCTTTCGTCTGATCCTGATCGACTGCATCGATATCCCACGCGCCTATGAATTGTCGCGCACCGTGGGCATCGCGCCGATGGAAAAACTGCTGCGACAGATGGCGGAGCAGGTCACTGCGCGGCTTGATTTGCCTGCGGGCGAAACGCTTTACTCATTCGCGCCCGGCCGTTTTGCGGTGATCCAGCCCTGGTCAGGTCGTTATACCGCACACAGCATGATTGAGGTGCTGCAGGGGATGAAGGCGGATCTGGCAGAAAATATTACCCTCGATCTGGATATTTTTACCGGCGAAACTGATTTTGTGCCCGGTCAGGTCAGTGCCAATGAGATGGTCCGTCAGGCGGTCAGTGCGCTGCACGAAGCGATTGATGAAGGTATCAGCACAATGTCTTTTGATGAGAGCTACGATACCCGCCGGACTGAAGATTTCATGATCATGAACGATCTGGCGCTGGCGCTGAAAAAAGATGAAGGTCTCTACCTGGCTTATCAGCCCAAAGTCTGCCTGAAAAGTGGCAAGACGGTGGGGCTGGAAGCCCTGATTCGCTGGCATCATGCAGAACGTGGCGAACTGTTCCCGTCGGAGTTCGTCCCCTTAGCCGGCAAAACCAACCTGATTTCCGATCTGACTAACTGGGTCATCGACCATGTTATCGATCAGCTGGCGCGCTGGAACCGTGAATACACCCTGATTCCGGTGTCGATTAACGTCAGCGAGCGGGATTTCTCGAAAAAAGAGTTTGCCGATTCGCTGGTGGCGAAACTGCAGGCAGCGCAACTGCCCGCCTCGGTTATTGGCATTGAGTGTCTGGAAAATGAGCTGATCACCGGGAATAACATCGCTATTCATGGCCTGGAAGCGCTGAAATCGCACGGCTTTGTCATCTCGCTGGATGACTTTGGTACCGGCTACAGTAACATCAGCTACCTGCAGGATATTCCGCTGGACGTGATCAAAATCGACATGTCGCTGATTTCCCGGATGGCGGAAGATGACTCGTCAAAAATCATCGTCAAACGGATTATTCAGATGCTGAAAGAGCTGAACTATACCGTGCTGGCTGAAGGGGTTGAGACTGAGGCAACGCTGGGGTTACTGAAGGAGTACGGATGCGATCAAATCCAGGGCTACTTCTTCTCTAAACCGCTGCCCGCCAGTGATATTGAGCACTGGCTGTATCAGAAACCGCTCTGATGTGAAGCCCGCAGCCACCGCTGCGGGCTTCATCGGTCAGTCACCGCCGATGGCGTAGTGCTCAACCGGGGTGATTTGCTTGATCAGATGGTTATCATATAAAAATTGCTCATAGGCCTGATAACGGGCGCGGTCCAGCTTAACCGGGTCGTCTGCAAACAGCGGCAGTGAGACCCGCCACGCCTGATGATTTAATGGCGTATTCAGTTCAGGATGCGCGCCAGCAAACGCCTGCCAGCTGGCTTCCGGATGCGCTTTTAATTCTGCCACACCCCGTTTTAGCGCCCGCATAAACTTCTTAATTTTCTCCGAATGCGCGTCGTCGCGGTTAGCGACAATAATCAGCTCGTCATAGGCGGGAACGCCATAATCCTCAACGTTAAACACCACCGGCTGTTTACCCTGTAGCCTGATTTCAAGCGCTTCGATATTGCGATAGCCGCCAATAACCGCGTCGACTTTGCCGGTCAGCAGCGCGCTGGTCAGCTGGAAGTTAACGTTGATCAGCTGTACCTCGCTGGACTTCACGCCGTCGTGCTGCAGCATGGTATCGAGCGTCGCCTGTTCAATGCCACTAACCGAATAGCCAATCCGCTTTCCCTTCAAATCAGACGGTTTTTTCACGGTCTTATCCAGAGTAATCAGGGTATTCAGCGGGGTATTGATCAGCGTGCCGACCCGCATCAGCGGCAAACCCTGATCGGCAAAAAAGTGCAGCTGCGGCTGATAGGTTATGGCCAGGTCCGCCTGCTTCGCCGCCACCAGTCGCGGCGGCAGTGATGGATCGGAGGGCGGCACGATCGTTACCTCCAGTCCTTCCGCTTTAAACGCGCCGGTTTGCTGCGCCACCATAATCGGCGCATGGTCCGGATTGATATACCAGTCGAGCATCAGGGTCAGTTTTTCCGCCGCATGCAGCGGGCTGGAGAGGGCGGCGCTGATCATCAGCGCTGACAGAACAGGTTTTAGCATTGGTTTATCTCGCAGATTAGAGGTCATGAGGCACTCTCAGGAGCCCAGTCGATCAGGCGGTGAAGCAGGGCATCGACGGCCAGCCACAGCGCCAGCGTCATCAGCACCAGAATAAACAGCGCAGCAAAACAGATATCGCTCTGCATCCGGGCATTGGCGTTCAGCATCACATAGCCCAGACCTTCTGCTGAACCCACCCATTCGCCAATGATCGCGCCAATCGGCGCCACCGCCGCCGCCATTCGTAATCCGGTGGCTAAGGCAGGCAACGCAGCTAATAGCCTGACGTGACGCAGTTGCGATGCGCGTGATGCGCCCAGCGTCTGCGCCAGATCCAGATAGCCGGTTGGCACGCGCCGCAGACCATCATAAAAGGCCGAAGTTACCGGAAAGAAAATCACCAGCACCGCCATTGCCACTTTGGCGCTCATGCCAAAGCCAAACCACAGCACCAGCAGCGGAGCCAGCGCAAACACCGGAATCGCCTGGCTGGTGAGGACCAGCGGCATCATCCAGCGTTGCAGACGCGGCGAAAACGTCATGCCCAGCGCCAGCAGAGCGCCGAGCGCGACGCCGGTGATCATCCCGCAGAGGATCTCGGTGAGGGTAATCAGGCTGTGATAGCCGAGCCAGGCTTTGTTCGCCCATAACGCCTGTGCCACCGCAACGGGCGAAGGCAGCAGAAACGCCGGAATCGACGTCAGGGTGATCAGCCACCACAGCGCAATCAGTCCACTAAACAGGGTGATGCCGCGCCACATTCTGGCTAAACCGTTAAGCTGTTTCATCCGGCCACCTCTGACAGTGACAGTTTTTGCAGTAGGGCTGCCTGACTCTCTATGACGCCGATATCGTTCGGCACGCGCGGCGGCTGGCCCGGCAACGGCTGACAGGATTCCAGACCGGAGGCGCTGAGTATCAGCATCTGATGGCTCAGCCGACAGGCTTCCGCCGCATCATGGGTGATCAGCAAAACGGTATGATGTGCCAGCACCTCCGCCGCCAGTGTTTGAATCTGATGGCGGGTCAGGGCATCAAGTGCGGAAAAAGGCTCATCCATCAGGACGATCGGTTTGCGCGCATACAGCGTGCGGGCCAGCGCAGCCCGTTGCCGCATCCCGCCGGAGAGCGTCGCGGGCCGCGCCGTTGCGTGACGATGGAGACCTACCCGCTCCAGCAGATGTTGCGCCCAGAGGCGGTCCGGTTTTTCACCCTTCAGACGGCTGGCAAGGCAGACATTTTGCTCAATGCTCAGCCACGGATAGAGCAAATCTTGCTGGCCCATCCAGGCGATCCGGCCAGCCAGCGGCAGGCCATCACTGCCGCTAATCACTCCGGATGTCGGCGGCGTCAGGCCAGCGATGACGCGCATTAAGGTACTCTTTCCGATACCGCTGGCACCGAGCAGGGCAGTGAAACTTGCCGGGAGAATCTCCAGACTGAGCCGGTCAAACAGCCGATGCGCGGCAAAATCGACGCAAAGGTCACGGATTGAGATGCCGGGCGGCAGTAATGCTCCTGAGTCGCTCATGGTGACAAAGGGGATTGATGATTGAGCCCCATCTGCCAGAAGGCGGATTCCAGTTGGGTGGCGGTGGTGAAGAGGGTTGCCAGCCGTTCAAAACGCGCTGCGCCGGCGCGCTGCCGGGCCAGCGTTTCGAACAGTGCCAGTGAGGCTCTGACGCCCGCCAGATAATCGGCATCGCCATAATTCTCTATCCAGGCGGCATAAGGATTACCGTCGAACAGCGTGGCGGGAGCCTGTAACAGCCTCAGGCCGATTTCGGCATAGCCTGCAACGCACGGCATCAGCACGGTCAGCAGCTCCAGCGCATCTCCACTGTGGCCGACATCCAGCACGTAGCGGGTGTAGTTGAATGTTTCAACCGCTTCGGTCTGACTGAGCAGCGCGGCTTCGCTGATCCCCCATTGCTGGCAGTAAGCCCGATGCAGCGGCAGTTCATTGACGATGGCATTGAGAGAGGCCGTTGCGGTTCGCAGCGCGACCGGATCGTGCAGTTTGCTGACCAGCAGCCCATAGGCGCGGGCAAAATGCAGCAGGAACAGATAATCCTGGGTGAGATAATGCCGAAAGGCGGCCGCTGGCAGCGTGCCCTGAGCGAGCTGCTGCACAAAATCGTGAGAGACATAGGCGTGCCAGTGATCGCCAGCCCGTTGTCGCAGGCGGCCATAAAAGCCGGTTTCAAAAAGTGAAAGTGACATGGGATCTCCAGTGACTGTTGGTTAACGAAAAGTGTTAACTCAGGGAGATCCGGGCATACGGTGAAGAACAGGCAATGATGCAGGAGATGTTGCAGAAGACTCTGCCGACCCGTCCCTTCGCTGGCATGACCCAGATCAGGTTCAAAGGGTTCGGTTTGCACCATCTCAGCCCATAACAGGACACCCCTCGGAGACGTTTGTTATACGATAATTGTCAGCGGAATACAACGGCACGCCGCCGGCCTGCAACAGCCGATGGCACCGCTAAACCGCTGCGGTTTAGCGGGCTAAGCCAGTGACGTTGTCACTCAAGATCTTCACCGTTACTGGCGATCACCTTTTTATACCACCAGAACGATTTTTTCCGACTGCGGGCCAGCGTTCCCCGGCCAAGGTCGTCCCGATCCACATAGACAAACCCGTAGCGTTTACTCATTTCGCCGGTTGATGCGGCCACCAGATCGATGCAGCCCCAGCTGGTATAGCCGAGCACCGGCACGCCATCGGCGATGGCGTCGCCCATCGCCCGGATATGCTCACGCAGATAGCTGATGCGGTAATCATCTTCAATCTCACCCTGAGCGTTAATCGTATCCCGTGCGCCAAGGCCATTTTCCACCAGGAACAGCGGCTTCTGGTAGCGGTCATACATCATATTCATGGTGATGCGTAACCCAAGCGGATCGATGCCCCAGCCCCATTCGCTGCGCGTCAGATGGGGATTAGTCAGAGACTTCACTACGTTGGCGGCGCTGCTGTTAAGCTCGTTCATCTCCGCCGACGCGCAACGCGAGGCGTAGTAACTGAACGAGACGAAATCGACGCTGTTTTTCAGGATTTCCGCATCGCCGTCGGCTATCTCCAGACTGACTCCTTTTTCACGGAACAGCCGCGCCGCATAGGCGGGATAGTATCCGCGCGCCTGCACATCAATGAAGAACAGGTTTTCGCGATCTTTCTCCAGTGCCGCCCAGACATCTTCCGGTTTGCTTGACCAGGGATAGAAATTGCCGCCCGCCAGCATACAGCCCACCTGATTCGCCGGGTTAATCTCATGGGCGATTCGGGTCACCAGCGCGCTGGCCACCAGTTCATGATGGGCGGCCTGGTACTTCACCTGGTCGTGATTTTCATCCGCCTCAAATACCAGTCCGGCCCCGGAGAACGGGCTGTGCAGCAAGATATTGATCTCATTAAAGGTCAGCCAGTATTTCACCAGACCGTCAAAGGCCTCGAAACAGCTGCGGGCATAGCGGGCAAAAAAGTCGATCATTTTGCGATTCCGCCACGAGCCATATTCGGTCACCAGATGCATCGGTACGTCAAAGTGGCACAGGGTGACCAGCGGTTCGATATTGTATTTCCGGCACTCTTCAAACACCGCGCGGTAGAAGGCAATCCCCTCCGGATTCGGCGTCAGTTCATCACCATTCGGATAGAGCCGGCTCCAGGCGATGGAGGTGCGAAATACGCTGAATCCCATTTCCGCCATCAGCGCGATGTCTTCCGCATAGCGATGATAGAAATCAATGGCGTCATGGCTGGGGTAAAACTCATCCTCGCGCAGGGTGAAACGCCGCTCCAGCCCGAGTTTCACCGGCATCCGATGCGGGCCGTGGGGGATCATATCAACGGTGGTTAAGCCCTTTCCGCCTTCACGATAGCCACCCTCAGCCTGGTTGGCGGCTAACGCACCGCCCCATAAAAATCCTTGCGGGAATCTTGATTCAGACATGACATCCTCTGTTTTCGGGTCAGCATGGCCCATTAGTTAGCGTTAATCGCGTTGGTGCGCTCGGATGCAGGCGTTGCTGCTGGCGCGGGCGACGGTTCGGTTTCAGGGATGTCCTCGAAACCTAAAATCAGCGTCAGCACAAAGGACAGTACCACCGACAGCACCATCACGGCGGCAACCCAGACCATAGACATAGGGTTGGCGGGATCGAAAAATTGTACGCTGGTAAACAGGCCAGGCGAGGCCATTGAATGACTGGCCAGTCCGCCAATCCCGGCCACCGCACCACAGATAAAGCCGCTGATTAAGCAGGCGATCAGCGGACGTTTTAGCCGCACCGCTACGCCATACAGTGCCGGTTCCGAAATGCCGGCAATGATCGCTGATGCCGCTGCGGCCAGCGCGGTCTGGCGCAGTTCGCGATTTTTAGTCCGGAATGCCACCGCCAGCGACGAACCGCCCAGCGAAAGATTGGCACCAATTTCTGACGGCATCACCATGCCCTCTTTACCGGTTTCTGCAATGGTCTGAATGATGGTTGGGGTAAAAACCCGGTGCATCCCGGTCATCACCAGCAACGGCCAGATAGCACCCATGATGGCGACCGACAGCCAGCCGAGATAACCGTGAACGGTATAGACCAGCGCTGAGATGCCGCTACCGATCCAGATGCCAATCGGCCCAATCAGCACAATCGCGATTGGGGCGGCAATCAGCACAATCAGCATTGGCTTGAGGAAGTTTTTGGTCACGGCTGGGGTAATGCGATCCACGCCGCGCTCGATGTGCGACAGAATCCAGGTCATCACCAGTGCCGGGATCACCGTATAGGTATATTTCACGGCGGTCACCGGGATAAAGGCAAACTCCACCGGCTGGCCCTGAGCCGCTTTCGCCATCAGGTCAATGAAGTTGGGATGCACCAGCACGCCGGCAATGGCTATCGCCAGCGACATGTTGGTTTTAAATTTCAGCGCGGCCGAGGCCGCTACCATCACTGGCAGGAAGAAGAACGCGCCATCGCCAATGACGTTCAGTATCACCAGCGTTGATGAACCTTTTTCAAACACGCCCGCCATATCGAGGATCATCGCCAGCAGCTTAACCATCGACCCACCAATAATGGCGGGAATCAGCGGTGACATGGTGCCGACCAGCGCATCCAGAATGCCGGCACCGATCCCTTTCAACGTCAGCTTACGCTTAACCGGTGCCGATGAGGACGCGGAGGGCGAGCCGAGCTGCATCACCGCCTGATACGCCTGCGAAACATTATTGCCAATGATCACCTGGCATTGGGTGTCGTTATGTACCACGCCCATTACGCCATCGATGGCCTTCAGCCGGACGAAATCGACCTGGGTCTGATCTTTGACCACAAAGCGCAGGCGGGTCATGCAATGCGTAAGCGCTTCGATATTGGTGAGGCCACCTAACGCGTCGACAATCGCGCGTGAAACCTCGTCATAGTTTCTGGGCATGGGGGATCTTCTCTGTAGGGTAATCGGTCAGTGTTATGTTTTTTTGCCCTGTGTCAGCGGCGAATAGGAAACCGGTTTCACAAAATCATGAAGATCTTTACTGACGGCGACAAGCGCTAAAAATCACCACTTTTAAATTTTGTGATGTAGCTCACCCCGAAATCGTGAGCCGGGCGCGGTTACGCCAGCGAAAATATTTCCAACAATGAGAGGCTTAGGTAGACTGCAATCATGCGCAGTGAAGGAGCAGGTTAAATGGCAACGATTCAGGATGTAGCAGCTCGGGCGGGCGTGTCGAAAGCCACCGTGTCACGGGTACTGTCCGGTAATGGCTATGTCGGTCAGGAGAAGCGCGAACGGGTGCTACAGGCGATTGCTGAAACCGACTACCGGCCTAATCTGCTGGCGCGTAATCTGGCGACCCAGTCCAGCCAGACCATTGGGCTGGTGATCACCAATACGCTGTATAGCGGCAGTTACTTTGCTGAACTGATGGCGCATTCGGCGCGGATGATGGAACAGCAGGGCCGTCAGCTTATTCTGGCCGATGGTAAACATACCGCTGAGCAGGAGCGGGAAGCGATCCAGTTCCTGCTCGATCTGCGCTGTGACGGCATTATTATTTATCCGCGTTTTCTCTCTATCGATGCGCTGGATGCCATTATTTCCCAGCACCGCCAGCCGATTCTGGTGATCAATCGCCGCCTGCGCGTCAATGACAGCTACTGCATTTATGTCGATCAGCACGCGACCAGCGCCAGCGCGGTGACGCATCTGGTCACTCACGGTCATCGGGATATTGCGTTTATTACCGGTTCGCTGGATTCTCCGACCGGCATGGAACGGCTGTCCGGTTATCAGGCTGCGCTGAAGGCGGCAGATATTCCGGCTGAGCCGCAGCGGATTGTGACAGGGAAATGGACCGCACAGAGCGGCATGGTTGCGGTGGATCACCTGCTGGCGCGCGGCGTGGCGTTCAGCGCGATAGTCGCCAGCAACGATGAGATGGCGATTGGGGCTATCAAGCGGCTGACTGAATGCGGCATTGCGGTACCGCAACAGGTCTCAGTCATGGGCTTTGACGATATTCCGCTGGCACCCTATATCACACCCTCGCTGTCGAGCGTAAAACTGCCGGTCACCGAAATGATTAACGAAACCATTGGCCGGCTGGTGAACATGCTGGATGGCGGGGAATGGCGGCCCAGGCCTCCGTTCAGCGGCAGCCTGATACTGCGTGATTCACTCTCTGACGGGCCCGGTCGCCGTGCTTAGTCGGGACTGACCTGAATCACATCAATGTCTCGTTCCTTCAGTTGTTGCAGGGTCAGGGCATCGAGTTGATCATCAGTGATCAGATGCCGGACCTGATAGCCTGGCGACAGCGGATAGGGTTGAATCTGCCCAAACTTCGAGCTGTCAGTCAGCGCATAGCTATCGATGCCCTTCGCCAGCACCGCATCCACCACATCGCAGCGCAGCATATTGCGACCGGTGAAGCCGCTCTCCGGATGCCAGCCATCAATCCCGACAAACGCTTTATGAAAGTGGATCTGCTGAATGCAGTAACGGGTCAGCGGGCCGACCATCGATTCACTGCTTTTTTGCAGCAGGCCTCCCAGCACAATCACCTCACAGGCGGCCTCACGCAGTAACTGGGCGATGTAATGACTGACGGTAATCAGCGTAATGTCGCTGCGATCCGCCAGCGCGCGCGCCAGTAAGGCATTGGTGCTGCCGCCTTCGATAAACACCGACTCACCGGCTGCCACCAGGCTGGCGGCATGATTAGCCAGCGCCTGTTTGACCGGATAACGGGTATTCATGCGGGTGCCCACATTGTCACTGTCGAGCGCCAGTGCTGAGCCATGGACCCGTCGCAGTAAGCGATCGCGCTCCAGCAGAGTAAGATCCTGACGCACCGTTACTTCAGAGACACCCGTCAGCTGTGCCAGCTCGCTGACCGCAATGGTACCCCGGGTATTAACCAGTTGAATAATCTGATGATGTCGCGGATTCATAAGCCAGTTTCGCAGAAAAAACAGTTGCTGCAGTTTAACAGGGAAAAGACCGCGCCGGACCCCGGCGCGGTGATAAATCAGGCTAAATCCAGCGCCCGGCGACCATTCTGATTCAGATCGGCCAGCGTAAAACGCTGCTGCCAGTTTGTTTCATAATCTTCAGGCGGGAAATCAGCGGGCGAACGACCCTGTTCCAGCGCCTGGGCTACCCGGCGGGCATAAGCACGATTCTTATCGCACATCGGCGCGGCCGGAATGTACATCACGTTGCCCCAGCCCTGCTGATTCTCTACCGGTGCCACCGCATGAATCACATCGCAATGCCACCAGACGGAATCGCCCGCTTCTAAAGCCGGGATGGAACTGAGTCCGGCAATCAGATGAGGATGCCATTTCTCATTAATCGGTAATACCCGACCCGGTTCTACGCCGCACAGCTCGTCGTCCGGCACATCGGCTAACAGTGGACGCAGCAGAACATAGGCCATCGCTTCCGGTACCGGCACCACATGCAACAAGCCCTGGCCTGGAATCATATCTGACAGGGCGGTCCAGCCCTGAAAGGTGCGGAATACCGAGCATTTGGTGGTGTCGGGCACATCATATTCATCCACTTCGGTGCGATGCGCGGCATCCCACGGATCGTAGGCGTCGAAATCACCGCTAAAAAGTTTGCCAAACACCTGCTGATAAGCGGGCAGCAGCCAGCGTTCAAGCGCGCCGGAGTCGGTATGCGCACCTAATCCTTTCGAGGTGGTACCTGGCAGTCGACGACGGATTCGATCGGGATAGATCACGCTGACATCGGGATCGAACCACTGTTTTCCCTGTGAGTCGAAGGTCCACAGGCGATTAAGAAAGGATTGTGCCTGCGTCATGGCATCACTTTGACGCGCCTGCATCTGCGCCTGTGACCAGTAAATCGGATAAATTTCCGGCCGTGACGCCTCAAGACTGCCAAAGAAATTATCGCCGGGACCACGATACTGCTGATCAAAGTGATTCAGTTCCAGGTAGTCGAGCATCGACTTATCCCACGCCAGTGCCTGATCGCGGGAAAAATGTTGTTTGATGACTACGCAGCCGCGGCGTTTTATCAGCGCCCGGCTTTCATCTGAAACCCGTCCTTCGGCGATGGCCTGCATCGGTACAACGGGCCAGGCGCTGCCTGTTCGTTGTTCCTCCGCTTTTGCCTCACCAATGGCCGCTTCGATTCTTTCGCACACCTGGCGGAACAACGCCTCGACATCACCAATCTGGCTGCGTAACTGCTGTTTCATCTGTCGGATAGCCGCTTTAACGTCGGCAGGAAGCGGTGTAGCCCGGAAATTCGTTGTCATCTCATGCTCCTTAACGTGTCAGGGTTGAGTTACGGATGAAAAGTAATTAACCTTCATTCGTAAATTACGGCTGAGATTAACATCGTTGTAACCATAAAAAACGTGCGCTGTAACACAAGTTCCCTACCGGAACGCTCTGAAAGCCGTTAACAAACTCACTATTAGCATTCTCAATAATCCACACAGCGAGTAAGCTTTATGAATCAAATCAATCAGCCGAAAGGAAATGACGGCGCAGGTAAAGGGGCAGGCGAGATGGCGGTTAAGATGATTGCGGTGGATATGGATGGCACCTTTCTGGATGACAACAAACAGTACAACGTCCAGCGGTTCGCACGTCAGTATGCGCTGCTGAAGCAGAAGGGCATCCGTTTCGTGGTCGCGAGTGGAAATCAGTATTATCAGCTACAGCGCTATTTCCCTGACATAAAAGATGAGATTGCCTTTGTAGCGGAAAACGGTGCGTGGGTTTCGGACTGCAATGAAGAAATTTTTTGCGGCGAGTTAGCCAAAGAGAAAGTCCATCAGATCCTCGATATTCTGGCGCATGAACCCGATATCGCGCTGGTGGTGTGCGGACGTAACGGCGCTTATGTGCACTCCTCCGCGTCTGATGAGGTGCTGGCGATGCTGGCGAATCATTACCACCGGCTGGAAAAGCGTGACGATTTGTATGATATCGATGACACCATTTTCAAATTTTCGCTTAATCTGGCGCATGAAGGCGTGGACGCCTTACTGCAACGGCTGCACGACAAGCTGGGCGAGCTGGAGAACATCATGCATCCGGTCTCCAGTGGCTTTGGCTTCATCGACCTGATCATTCCTGGTTGCCACAAGGCGCACGGCATCGCACTGCTGCAGGAAAAATGGGGCATCAGCGACTGTGAAGTGCTGGCGATTGGCGACAGCGCCAATGATATAGAGATGCTGCGACAGGCCTGCTTCAGTTTTTCAATGGCCAATGCGGTTGACGCTGTGGCAGCCGTAGCGCGCTACCAGACGCAGAGCAACAATGATGAAGGCGCGCTGAATGTCATCTCCCGGCTGCTGGCTCGCGAATTTCCGTTCGACTGAGTTTCGGCGGCATTGCTGAAAAGCGACACTATCGCCACGGGTGACGAAGCGATCGTCACCCCGTAACATCCTGCTTATTACGCGCATGGCGTTCCATCTCATCCAGCGCCGCCTGATTCTCCAGACCCCACTGATACATCTGTTCAATCGGTTCGGCAAAGCGCTGGCCCAGTGCGGTCAGGCTGTATTCTACTTTGGGTGGTACCACCTGATGCACTTCACGCGCAACCAGCCCGCGCTGCTCCAGTTCCCGTAGCGTCTGAATCAGCATCTTCTTTGAAATGCCCTGCAAACTCCGCTCCAGCTCACCGGTACGCGCGCGGTTGTCCGGCCAGTGATACAGCGCATGGAGCACCATGGTGCTCCATTTGACGGCAAACAATTCCAGCAGCCGCCGCGGCGGTGAGTCTGCATAGAAGCAGAGCTTTCCTTCAACCCATACCGGCATAAAACGTTCTTCCTTTGATGGTAACCAAATGGTAACTACTACCAAAATGGATACCGGATGTCTATAGTGTGCCGCTTTCGTTCCCAACCATTACAAAGAGGCCACAGATGAAAATTCATGCGCTGGTTGCATCACAGGCAACTCAACCATTACACACGGGGCAGGTTGAGCTACGCGATCTGCAGCCGGATGACGTCAGAATTGATGTGCTTTACTGTGGCGTCTGTCACTCAGACCTGCACATGGCGCGTAATGAATGGGGCGTCAGCCGTTATCCTTTAGTTCCGGGTCATGAAATAGTTGGCCGGGTGGCGGCAGTAGGTGACAACGTCACACGTTATGCAGTGGGTCAGACTGTCGGTGTCGGGGTCATGGTGGACGCCTGCGGTGAGTGTCATTTTTGTCATCAGCAGGAAGAGCAATATTGCGAAACCGGCTTCACGCCGACCTATAACGGCACTGATAAATATACCGGTGGCAACACCTATGGCGGCTATGCGGATCAGGTGATTGCTGACCAGAATTTTGTGGTCTCGATCCCGGATAACCTGCCACTGAATGCCGTAGCGCCGTTACTCTGCGCGGGCGTGACTGTCTGGTCTCCGCTGCACCATTTCAATGTTAAAGCCGGCGATAAGGTTGGCGTAGTCGGTCTGGGTGGGTTGGGGCACATGGCGGTTAAGCTGGCCAGTGCGCTGGGTGCCGAAGTCACGCTGTTTACCACATCGCCAGAAAAAGGCGCCGATGCGCGGCGGCTCGGTGCACATCGGGTAGTGGTTTCACGCGATGCCGGACAAATGGCGGCGTGTCAGACTTCACTCGATATCATTCTGGATTGTGTGGCAGCACCTCATGACCTTGATCCTTACCTTGCGACGTTAAAGACCAACGGCCAGCTGGTACTGGTCGGTATTCCCGATCAACCGCATCCATCACCGAACGTAACGCCAATGGTGTTTCGCCGTCTCAGCATCAGCGGCACTTCAATCGGCAGTATAAAAGAGACGCAGCAGATGCTCGATTTCTGTGGGCAGCACAACATTACCGCCGATGTTGAAATGATCACGGGCGAAGAGATTGAAACAGCTTTCGCGCGGATGCTGACCAGCGATGTGAAATACCGCTTTGTGATTGATATGCAGAAAACCGGCTGGTAAAGGTTTCACGGCCTGCGGTAGGGCAGGCCGTGAACAATCGGATATCGGGCTCGCGCAGTTGATCACAGGTGAGACTCGCGGAAAGAAAGACGGTTAGAGGTGATGAGTGCACAGCTAATATAGTTACAACATACTTTTTACTCGATTGGATAACAACTCATCTGACTTCAGTGCAATCTTCTTTCTGACAGAATCCAATATAACCCTTGTGCTCTAATCACCCGCCGCCAGGCAAAAAAAAAGCTACCCGACTAAGGTGCCGGATAGCCTGTAGTGAGGCTGCATCAGGGAAAGTTACTCGTCGGATTTATGCTCTTTTATCGCCTGATTCTTCTCCGCATCCTCGTTATCAGCTTCATCATGTTCTGCGACATGGCTGAACGGTTTGAGCAGCTGAATGTCCAGAATCACATAAACCATAGTGCTGATAAATAATGAGATCACACTGCCAAACACGCCACTGGTGGTAAAGGTGAGATAGTTATAAATCACCAGCCAGGTCAGACAAATAAACAGCGCCAGGGAGATTGTCAGGTTAGCGACCGAGTAGTTGCTGGTGCCGGCGCCCTGAGTATGGGTCACCTTAAACAGGTTGCCGATGGAATATTTCTCCAGCACCCGTATGGTATTTTCCCAGTTACGTTGTTTGCGCGCGCTGGCGCGGGTCAGAAATACAAACAGGATCGAAATGAAGAAGCCGGAAAAGGCGATCAGCACCGGAATCGCTTCCAGCGCATAGGTAATGCTTTTATGACTGCCGGTGCTGCTGCTGAGATCCAGCGTTAACGAGGCACCCAGCGCCGCATAAAGAAAAATAAACAGCAGCAGAAAAGTCAGCGTACGCTTCCAGTCACCCTCGGCTTCGATGTTTTTTTGTTGAACGGCCAGTTGCAGCGACTGTTGAATTTGCGCAGCCTGCGGCGAGTCTGTTTCTACAGCGTGGCAGGGCGCAGCAAAGAAGTTGCTCATGAACTGCTCATCTTCTTTGTGGATAGTGATTTTCATCGGATACCTGTGTCTGAAAGGATGTCCGGTTATTCTAATCAGCCTCGACTGAAAGAACAGAAACTTCTTAAACCGCGCATTCGACGACATCCCATCGGCCGCATAGCGATAGGGGCATTTACGTGGTGTAGAACGCTGACGTGAACCCGGTCGCAGGCGGCAGATCGCCCCTGTAAATCACCCGCTGGCCGCTACTCCGCCTGCGAACTGCGTAATTTGAACTGCTTAATCGCATCATTGATGTTGTTAGTATCAAGTGTTGCGATGCACTGGCTGCCGTTGAACACCTCGTAATGGGCGTTGTGCAGCTGAAACAGCAAATCTTTGCCGCGAAAATGAATGCGCTTCTGTTTGACGCCAATGCCATGTCGTCGCAACAGCGCCTGCGACAGTCGATCGTTCTCTTTTGCCATAGCTTCAGCTCCCCGGCAATACGTGGTCACTGCTATTAAACCTGATAAAGATGAGTTTTATATTAAGAGATATCCTTAATTTCAACAGGGACAAAGTCCGCATTTTTGCACCTGACTGCTGCTGAAGGCGCGTGTTAGCGGATAAATGCGATTCAGCCACCTGTACCCACTTCAGATGCGGTACACTTGGCCGGTGAATTCACCACTGGACACGATGCTATGAACGACAAAAAGATGATCTCGATTGATCAGTTCAACGCTGATGAACGACTGGCTGTAGAGGAAACGTTCAATGGGCTGGTGCAGAAATATCGCCAACGGACCGGTAAAGAGCCGGATAGTAAAAAAGAGAAAGAATTCAATACAGAAGCCCGACAGCTGATTATGTCGAGCAAGCTGGAAAAAGAGAAAGCGCAGGCAGAGAAGGATAAGAAAAAGCCCGTGCGCAGAAAGAAACCGTCATCACTGGCGGCCAGCGAAGTGAGTGATTTCAACTGGGCAGCTTCAGTGGTAAAAGGCCGCAGATAATCCTCTTTGCGCGTAAAAAGGGTAAGCCTGAGGTCATCCTCAGGCTTCAGGCTCAGATGGGCGCATATTCGCCGGTGCCTTCCGGCCACGGCGTTAACAAATCAAATCCCTCTTCAGTGACCGCCACGGTATGTTCCCATTGCGCTGAAAGAGATCGATCTTTCGTCACCACCGTCCAACCATCAGACAGTACGCTGGTGCCCGCTTTGCCGGCATTAATCATCGGCTCGATGGTGAATATCATACCGGCTTTAAGCGGCATACCTTCACCTGGCGTACCGTAATGCAGCACCTGCGGATCGGTATGGTAGATTTCGCCCACACCGTGACCACAATATTCGCGCACCACCGAAAAACCTGCCGATTCCGCCACACGCTGAATGGCCGCACCAATGTCGCCCAGCGTCGCGCCAGGACGGACCGTTTTAATGCCGGCCACCATCGACTGATAGGTGATATCCACCAGGCGCTTAGCGCGTACTGACGGCGTACCGACGAAATACATCCGGCTGGTATCGCCGTACCAGCCGTCTTTGATGATCGCCACATCGATATTCACAATATCGCCATCCTTCAGCTTCTTGCTGGCAGGAATACCGTGACAAACCACATGGTTCACCGAGGTACAGGTGGTGCGGGTATAACCGTGGTAACCGATGTTAGCCGGAACCACTTTCAGCTCATTCACAATATAGTCGTGGCAGATATCATCAAGCTCTTCAGTGGTGATCCCGGGCCGTACGTGCGGGGTAATCATTGCCAGCACCTGGGCTGCGGCATGGCCGGCCGCTCGCGCCTTCTCAATTTCAGCCGCTGTATGAATTTTAACGCTGTTCATGACACATCTCCTTGTGAAGTGAGCCTTTCTTGATGAAATAAATGTCGGATATCAGCACTGCCTTCCAGTTCCAGTCGAACCAGCATCTGCGCCAGTTGATGCTGGGTCAGTTGCGGATAGAACTCAGCCAGCATCCCCAGCTTTAGCCAGTGCTCTGCCTGTGCATTGATCGATCGACTCATCGCCTGGCTGGCGATCCGCAGATTCTCATGCATCAGATCGGAAATTTTAACGATGCCCATATCAGCCTTATATGAATCGTATATGTTTCATATATTAGATACTGACAGGGGCGTGGTATGCAAGGGGAAAATTGCTGTTCCGAAACTAGCCCGGTCCAGAGATAGTTGTCTGGCTTGATCTCCTCGAAGGCTGATCATTGGCCCTTTCCATTTTCCATGCAATCGCTAAGCGAAAACTTGCTCATTATTAAGATGCTTCAGCCATTAATGCAGCCTGCACAGCGGGACGGGCACTGATCATTGCCATATATGCCGACAACGCAGGCCAGCGATTCAGTTCGATGGCGAAAAACTGACACCAGCCCAGCACAGTGAAAAGATAGGCATCCGCCACGCTGAAGCACGCCCCGGTCAGATAACTTTTTTCACTGAGCGTCACCTGCAGGTAATCGAACCGCCGGAAGAGCTTCTCACGAAAAATCGCTTTGACGTCTTCGGTCAACGCAGGGTTGAACAGGGGGGCCGAGCCAGCGTGTATCTCACTGGTAATAAAGTTAAGCCATTCCTGCAGGCGCACCCGGGCCCAACTGTCCGCTCGCGGAGCCAGATCCTTTTCCGGCTTTAGATCAGCGAGATACTGCACAATAGCCGGACCTTCAGTGAGTATCTGTCCATCATCCAGTTCAAGTGCAGCGACATAACCTTTTGGGTTGATGCGCAGGAAGTCACGTCCGTCAGCGGTGAGCTTGCTTTTGTTGTCTACTTTGACCAGTTCAAACTCCAGCTCCAGTTCGCGCAGCACGATGTGGGGTGATAACGAACAGGTGCCAGGGGCGTAATAAAGTTTCATTGTTGTCTTCCTGTAAAGTGCATAGCCGCCGCGCGGTCTGCTGCGCGATCCTCTGTTCACTGTATTTGACGCCGTTTCCGCTGTAAAATTAATGATTAAGCAATCAACTATTAGCTGAGCTACTGATAACCATGATGAATCTTTTGCACTGGCGCTTACTGATAGCCGTGGCGGATGCCCGCAATATCTCACGCGCTGCAGAGGAGATAGGAATGACGCAGTCTGGTGCCAGCCAGGCTATTGCTCAACTGGAGGCTTCACTGGGTTTTCCGGTTTTTACGCGTGAGCGCCGATATATCAGTGTTACCGCGCTGGGGGAGCAGGTTATTGAACAGGCGAGAAATATGCTGTCGGGGCTGAATGCCATCCGCGAGCTGGCTGATAAGAGCCGGGGATTGACCAGCGGGCGCATTCGCCTGGCCAGTTTTCCATCAGTGACGTCGACATGGTTGCCCGGTTTGCTGCGCGACTTTAAGCGCCAGCATCCCGGCATTGAAGTAGTCATTCTGGAAGGCTCAGATGAGGAGGTTGAGGAGTGGCTTACAGCAGACCTGGTTGAACTGGGGGTGGTAATGAACCCGGTGCCGGGGCGTGCAGAAGTGGTTTTAGGGCAGGATGCATGGGTAGCGGTCATGCAGGCCAGTAACCTGCAGGCACGGCATCTCAGGGCTGATGGCATAACGCTTGAGGAGCTGGCGGGCCAGCCCTTTATTCTGGCGACAGGCGGATGTGCGGTGAATGGAAAAAGCCTGATGGAAAAGGCGGGTTTGCACCTTACTGACATCCGCGTGACCGTACGGGACTGGATCAGCGCCTGTAAGCTGGTCGCTGAAGGCATGGGTGTCGCCCTTGTACCTGAATCAGCCCTGCCTGAAGAATTACGCAATCTGCGCGTGGTACCCGTGACACCTTCCATACACCGTGAATTCGGGCTGGTTTGTTCAGCTTCCGGAAAGGCGTCTGGTGCGACCCAGGCCCTGCTTACAGGATTACGAAAAGGACGATGAGATGAATGACGTCATTTGCTTGTAAATATGCGCGCCAGGAATAGCAGCCTGACGTTTGCTTATGGCCCTGACTTATCCCGTTATGAATTTATACAACAAACTGGCGACCTGGTTTCGAATGCATCCAACCTGGTTTGCCCCAGTCTTGTGCATTTCTCAATCTGATACCGCTAGCGTGAAGTGATGTCAGCCATATACTTTTGAGTGGCGTAAGCCTCTCCATTACACGAAGCGTGATATTTCGTAATGCAAGTTCAGCATCCAGGTTAGAGATCACCTTCAAATCAGTCGGGATCACAATCGTTCGTGCTACCCACATACCGACCTCTCCAGTTGGCTCAAAGTCGTCTAAAGGCAATTCATATCTGTAAACTTTTCCACTTTGAAAGCGTGAGAGCCATTCATGCTCAATACAGGCAATTGCAGTGGCACGGGACTGGCTGCCCATCCATTGTTCAAGGTCAACACTGGTTGTGTCAGGTAATGGCCAAAACACGATGCGCGGACACTCTCTGGGGAAAAGATAAAGTAGTTCGTGCGCTTCATCCGTAGCCCATATCAGTGGCCCGTTTAGCCACTCCTGTCCTGCAGGACGGTCGACATGAACCCTTATTGGCCGAGGATGGAATAGAGTGATATCAGGTCTATCGCTGAAATGGAAAAGACGCACTTAGAGCTCCGTTCAAAATGTACTCAACACTCCGAACTCATCATTTTGGGTAAATAAAGTTTCATCGATATGAATGATCGCTTTGTTTGATTTTTTTAAGGTCGGCAGCGACTGATCATAGGCGAGGCTTGATGTGTGACATGTGCGCCTCTGGCACAAAGTGGACGATTTTCCGGCCTGGTGCTCAGACAGACCACATCCCGCGCGCCTCGCTTGTACTATTCCGCCGTTTCAGCAGGTTCAATCGGCAGCCTGCCAGACGACAGGCTGCCTGAGCTCTCAGGGAATAAGTTTGCTGCTTCGCATCGCTGCCAGATGTTCAATCAACACCTCATCCGAGCGCCTGGTCATGGCGTCAAACCCTTCCTGGCGCGCTTTGGTGACGTCAAATATGGCATCTTTCTCAACATGAAAGATAAAGTCACCAAAACCACCCAACGCCAGCTTATCGATATCGTGCTCTTGCAGTTGCGCCTTATCGGCGATGGATGACCAGAGAGGCTTTAACGCGCTGAGACGTTCGCTAAGCGAGACAGGCTGCGCCTCGCCGACCGGAACGCCAAACCAGTCAGCCAGTTTCGGCCAGACGTGACACCAGCGAAACACGTCACCATTTGTGATATTGAATGCGCCGAATTTAGCATTTTCGGCAGCCCAGACAGCGCTTTGACCCAGAATGCGGCTGTCAGTGACGTTCACCAGCGTATTGCGATAAGCGTCATCCGGGCCGGGAAAATGCAGAGCGGTTGCCGTTTCGCGGCAAATGGTGCCGTAGACGCCGATCAAATTCCCCAGGTTCATCGGCGACCCGAATGAGTGACCGATAACGATATCCGGACGTAACGCAGTCCAGCCGATACCTTCATCGCCAATCTTTCTCGCATAGTCTTCATGCCGGAAATAGAGGTTTGGCGGAAAATGACGGCTATCCTCTTCCCGGGCCGGAGTGCGATAAACACCCAGATGGGCACCGTAAACCTTTCCGCCCTGAATAAAGAGAAGATGTTTCAGCGAATTGCCTGACGATCGTACTGCGCCGATCAGATTTTCAAACATCAGCGCATTGATATCCGCTTCCACGCCCGGATTGGGATCCTGCCGCAATGCCGCGTAAAAGATGTGCGTCACGGTTTCAAACGCTTTCCGGTGGTGATTAAGATCTTCTGCAGAAGTCAGGTCAGCGCTGATATGAGGAGAAGGGTGAGGGCTATGCGCCGAACGCCCAAGGGTAGTGATTTGCCAGCCCGCTTTATGGAAGGAATCATGGGCGGCAAAGCCAACTACGCCGCCAGCACCGACCAGCAATACGTGCTTATCATTCATACAGTTCTCCGTCTGGTTTCCTATAACAAGATTTAGCGGCAACATACAGAGGCGCTGACAGCAAACAGAGCCGTTGCCGAACGCAGTTATTAAAAAGTGATCCATATAACAACATGAGTCAAACAACGGTGAGCAGGCGAAGCGGCATCAGACGCGCTTTATCTGCTGGCGCTACAGCCAGATTTTTCGCCTGACAGGATGGGTATAGGAAACCTGGAAAAACAGGGGAAGGCTTTTCAGGAAAGCATGAGTAAAGGAGATGGTAAGACCTGGTGAACCGTAAAATGCGGCATTATCAGTAGGGCGGTTTGGGGTTTATGGCGCACCCTTTGTTCAGATTCTTCAGTTTATGTGACCAGCGAAATGGCTGGCCACATCAGGTCGTCAATGCTGAAGAATAAGTCTATTGCTGGATTATTGATTTTTAATGAAATCAGTTCTCGACACCGTCATTTGCGCCTGACAGTCGATCATTTTCTTTAGCTCCTCGTCATTGCCCTGCATGGATATTTTGCCGCACATGGCATCTTTGGTTTTAATCCACTGCCGCTGAGAGGGCAATAATTCCTTCTTCATTGCGGGGGTTAACGATGACCAGGCCGTATTCAAATCAGAGTCGGCATTCGCGAATAAAATTCGTGACTGGGTCAGACTATCAGCGTTCTGCTGCTGTGGCTGCTGAATTGATTGCTGATCGGCCTGTTGCTCAGATCTCTCTTGTGCCTGTAGCTGAGCCTGTCTCTGGAGTTGCTGCTGAGCTTCGTACTGAGCCTGCTGTTGCGCCTGCTTCTGGCTCTCAATCAGGCGCTGCTGGACATCTTTAGCCTGCTGGATTTTCTGTTGCTCAACAATTGGGTTGATAATGGACAATGCCGTGATCAGCCCCATTCCCATCGATACCGGATTTGTCGTGGAGGCTTTAACAAATACATTTTTTTGATCGTCAGTCGCCTGAGCTGTGTAACTGATGCGCTTGTAAAACGCATTAGCGTTGCTTTCAAGCGAAAGACTTTCCAGTTGTTTATCCAGATTGCGGTTAAAGTTCTTACGATAGGCTTCTGAGAGCTGAGAATATTCATCAGCAGGCAGTGTCATGGATACCGTGGCTTCACAGGTTTTCATTGTGCTGCCTGAGTCACTGGACGTGGTAGATATTTCAGAAAGCACCAGTTTGATTTTCTCCAGAGCACTTCTTTTGGTCTGGCTGGTGACGTCTGGATATTCGTCGACCTGCTGAGACAGGCCTTCATAAGCGGCTTTCCTGATTAAATCGACGAAAGCAGACTGCGTCATTTCAGAAGAGCAGCCAATAACTTCCTTATTGTTGTCACAACCGGATAGCGCTATAGCGAGTAACAGAGCGGCATATTTTAGTCTCATGAGTTCCCTTTAGGATAAAATGTCTGAGATCGATAGCGGCCAGAAGATCATCCTTGAAGCAATATCTGTCTCTTCTCGATAACCTGATTCAAAACCACTGGTCAATAACATGCACATATCGGCACTGATTAGGCGAACTTTAGGGATTCCTCACTCTGGAATGGAGTGTGCAGGTCAGTAATTTGAATCAGATTAAGCACCGGCCTGACCGCACATAACGCTGACTGATTAATTTTTCGGTAAATCATGGCCATCTTGCCGAACTGAAACAGAAGGGTGTGAAAAAACCGTCCGGCGACGGCTTCTCATAGTCGCACTCACACTTTTCAGGGCTTTTCATAAAATAACCAATTCAAAAGCCACAGCAGCAGGTAGCTGGAACAGGGCTTTATATTTCTCGTTCCAGATCGATGAGTGCCAGTTGCAGATGATGCTCAATAAAGTCTGCTTTGAATGCACTGTAACGATGAGCATCGTTACAGTTTGATGCTGCTACACGCTTTATCTCGGCGTAATTCGCCGCAATATCTCGGTTTTTTCTGAGGTAATCACGGAAGGCAAGATGTCTCAATATTTGAATATCTCCGACTGAAAAGGCATGAACGTGATGACTACGCCGATCACCCCCCTTAGTGAAGTAGCGACGTCCCGCAATCCCGTTCTCACCGCGCGCAACGTATCCGGCGCAGAGCATTGCAGCGTTGTATTTATCCAGTTCATTGATATCGCAAACTTCCAGCAGTATGTCGATAACGGGCTTTGCTGACAGGCCAGGCACGGAGGTGCTGCCGATGTGATAAACATGCTTAACACACTTACCTAACAATGCCTTTAATCGTGAGCTTTCTGCGTCAAACATCACAGGCCACTGCTTATCGTATGGCACCAGAGTAGCTGATCGCATAGAGACCTCCTCGTTTGCCCGTAGATATTCATCATAATAGCCAGATAGAGGTTCATCACCTCAGCAGCCAGCGTTTTAACAAGGTTAAATCAACCTGTTAGCTGCCACTGTTAATCGGCATATCATTTTTCTGTCATTTTCAATCTTTACGATGCTGGATTCCCTTTATGGATGCTAACAATATGAAAAGAAAAATTATTCCTCTGGTTATCGGTTGTGCGCTCTCTTTACCAACCCTGGCGGCGCAGCCACAAACCCAGCACGCTATCGTCAGTTTTCCCGAAGGTACGCACGTAAGCTACAACGGCGCATTCGCCAGCGCGTTTCCGAATGGTTTGCCGGTGGGGATCGGCTCCGGTTTGCTGTTTACCGGCAAGCAGGGAGATGCGCTCACCTTCGTGACCGTCACAGACCGCGGGCCGAATGCTGACTCGCCTGATGTGGGTAAAAAGGAGGCGAAAATTTTCGTCACGCCAGACTTCGCCCCGTTGCTGATGACCATTCGGGTGCAGAACGGCAAAGCGGTGGCCACGGATGCCCGACCGCTGCATGACGATAAGGGCAATATTAACGGATTACCGCTACAGGATGGCATCATCGGCTCCACCAATGAAGTCGCGCTAAGCGATAGGTTGAAAATGCTGCATAGCGATAACCGTGGTCTGGATACCGAAGGCATTACCACGGACGGGAAGGGCGGATACTGGCTCTGCGATGAATATGGTCCGTTTCTGATTAACGTTGATCAGCGCGGCAAGATCCTGGCGATTCACGGACCGCAGGCCGCGGAAGGGGAGAAATCGATCGCGGGCGGTCTGCCGAACGTTATTAAATGGCGCCAGCCGAATCGTGGCTTTGAAGGGCTCACCCGCATGCCGGATGGACGTATCATCGCCGCGGTGCAGAGCACGCTGGATATCGACGGTAAAAGTAAAAAGCAGGCGCGCTTTACCCGCCTGGTCAGCTTCGATCCGGCGACCGGCAAAACTGCGATGTATGGATACCCTGTCGACAGCGAGGCTTATGCTAAAAACAGCGACGCGAAAATTGGTGATATCGTGGCGCTCGATAATCAGCATATCCTGCTGATTGAACAAGGCAGCGACAAAAACGACGCGATGCGCAACCTTATCTATAAGGTGGATCTCAGCGGCGCTAGCGATCTTGCCGCTTTCGATAAGCCTGGCGAGTATCCGGAGTTTGACGACCAGAAAAGCCTGGCACAGCGCGGCATAAAGCTGGCCGCAAAAACTCAGGTAGTCGATTTACGTCAACTTAGCTGGCAGCAGGAGAAGGCCGAAGGGCTGGCGCTGATCGACAATCAAACGCTGGCGGTCGCCAATGACAATGACTTCGGCGTAAAAGCGGTAATGCAAAATCCGGTTGAAGGTAAAAAGCGCAAGGATTATCGGGTCAGTGAACAGGGATCGCTTACAGTCGATGATAAGCCGGTTGCCACGACGATCGGTGTGAAGCCGCTGAAGAAACCCGAGTCGGACAGCGAGTTATTGATCATAAAACTGGCGGACCCGCTGAAATAAGCGCTCTTCTCAATCCAGGCTGCGTTCCCTCATAGCATTACCTCCTGTAAAAGAGACGGATGCAGCCGGTTTTACTATCCACTGATCATTCCCGCCGTTTTGTGGTACAAAAAATGGGGCGCTGAGGCCTAATGCCTGTCAGTTAAGGTTAAATGTGCAAAGGCTGTCACGGTCAGACGTGGCAGCTTTTTTGTCTGGGCGAGCGTGCCGGAGTACGGGCCTGAGCACCTCTGCTGCTGCCGGGCCGTCCTCGCGCCGCTTCGCGGTACCTTCAGCTTTGACGTCGTGCCGACGAACCGTTCGGGGATCGGCCTTCCCTGGCCGGCCCCGAACTCGCCACGCTTCCCGGCGTGGCGTTCTGGCCCAACATCACGCCTCAGCGCTGCGGATAGCCCTTTCAGCAGCAGAGGCGCTCAGGCCTTCACCATCGTGCCCTTTTTAACAGCACGCACTGAAGCTTCAGAGCAGGCGGGGGCCGATCAGGGGCAGGCAATCCGCAGCGCTGAACATTCGCCAGGAGAGCCCGCAGGACGCGGGCGAAAGGCGGGGCGGCACAGGATGTGCCATCCCCGGCGGTCCGTCAGGCAGACGAATGAAGTGAAGGTACCGCGCAGCGGCGCGAGGACCGCCAGCCCCTGAGCGGCACCAGACTGCGTTATCACCTGTCGCTTAACTGACAGGCATTAGGCGCTGAGGCCCCATTCTGTTTCCATCAATATTTTTATAAACGACTATTCCGGTAGCGCATAAACCACCACCTGATCGCCCACCTGATCCTTGAGAATAGTATTCCCCCCCGCGACAAAGGCGACATACTGACGGCCTTTATACTCATAGACCGATGGATTCGCTACCGCAGGTGCTTCAACCTGATCGGACCACAGCTCTTCACCATTATCTACTGAGTAAGCGCGAACTTTGGCATCCATTGAGGCACCAATAAAGATCACGCCACCCGCGGTCACAGCCGGACCGCCAATGGTGGGTGAGCCCCAGCTTTCTGGCATAAAGAAGCCATACTGCTGCGAAGCGCCAACCGGACGACGCCATTTTACGTCACCCGTATGCATATCCAGTGCCACGATTTCACCAAAGGGTGGCTGCCAGCACGGCATACCCAGCCAGTTGTTCGCCACCATCAGACGCAGCCCATAAGGTGCGCCTTCCTGCGGGGCAAAACCGCTCTCGTTGCCGGAACCATTATCCGCTTTGTCGTAATCTTCACGGCTATAGAGCTTCACATACTGCACAATGTGAGAGGTGTTCACGATCGCAATCTGTTTTTGTGGATCGTACGCCACGCCGCCCCACTGAACGCCCCCGGCACTGTCCGGATAGGTTAGCGTCCCTTCGCCCCTGGTAGTGGGTGGCGTGTACATTCCCTCATAGGTCAGCTTATCCCACAGCCGTGAACACTGGCCGGCGCCCACCATATCCGCCAGTTTCCAGATCTCTGGCTTTTTCGATTGATCGAGCAGTGGCGCAGGTTTAGTCGGGAATGGTTGTGTTGGCGAAAGCACTTCGCCCTGCACCGAACCATCGCCCTGAGGCACCGGACGCTCTTCTATAGGCCAGACATCCTCACCCGTCAGACGGTTCACCACAAACAGAAAACCCTGCTTGGTCGCCTGGATCAGCGCCGGGATCTTTTTGCCGTTGACGGTGATATCCATCAGCGTGGGTGCCGAGTTGATATCGTAATCCCACACGTCGTGATGCACCCACTGGCGCGACCAGACCACTTTACCGGTGTTGATGTCCAGCGCGGTGGTAGAGGTGCCGAGCGGAATCGGATCGACGCGGTTACCGCCCCAGTAGTTGGGAGACGGGGATGAGACCGGCAGATAGACCAGGCCATGCGCCTCATCGGCAGACATATGTGTCCAGACGTTGGCGGTACCGGTGCGTTTGCGGATATCGGCCGGAATAGCGTCAAAAGTCCATTCGCGTTCGCCGGTCTGCGCATTAATTGAAAACACAGTGCCCGGAGGCGCTTCAGCATAAGCCCAGTCTTTGCCAGCCCAGCCCACAAGCAGATGGTTGCCGACGACGGTGGGCGGCTGCAGCACAGATAGCGGGTATTTAGCGTTAACCGTGTTCCACTGATTAAGGTCCAGCACGCCGTTGTCAGCAAAGTTACTGCATGGTTTCCCCGAATCGGCATCCAGCGCAAAGAGCTTGCCATCAACGGTCCCCATATAGACGATCTTCTGACAAGCTTGTCCGGCAGCCGGTTGTCTGGCCTGCCAGTAGGAGACGCCGCGGTTCTTCAGTACCGGCTGCGTCAGAGCTTTGCGCGAGGATTTGGTGTCATAGTGCCACTTTTCTTTACCTGTACCGGGGTCCAGCGCAATCAGGCGATCAAACGGAGTACCAATGTAGAGCGTCTGGTTGGCAAAAATGGGCGTTGCTGACCAGACGGTGGCAGGGATGTCACCTTTGCCATCCGAGACATCTCCGGTATGAAATTCCCAGATTTTCTTCAGCTTGCTGACGTTATCCGCAGTGATCTGTTTCAGCGGACTATATTTTTGTGCGTTGAGCTGACCATGGAAGCTGTCCCAGGTGGCAGAAGAGGGCACCAGTGAGCTGGCGGCGGAACTGGCAGACTCGACTTTCTGCCCGTCACGCTTGCCGGTGGACGCCTCTTCCGTGGTTTCAGTGGTTCCCGGCGCCTGTTGATTGGCGGAATCCACATTAAGTTTTTCCTGGGTGCCCATAGAGGCTTCAGCAGCGTTATCCTGCTTCTGCGCCTGCGTCACTGGTATGCACAGCAGCGCCAGCGCCGTGATGCTGACTTTCATTAATGGAGAGTAGAGATCATTATGCACGGGCAGCTCCTCAGGCTCTGACGCGATGATTGTGACGAACGGAATTGCGGCTCAGCGTAATCAGACCAATCAGGCCGACCACCATTGCTGCCGTAATGATGTACTGATGCAGTAGCGCAGCTGCAAAACCAATCGCGAATAGCATCAGAAAAACGATAACAATCAGCGTAGTGCGCGCGCCGCGGCGGGATGCGCCGCGTAAAAGAAAGGTCAGTAACGCCAGCACGGCGCTGGCGATGGCCACACCCAGAGCTCCGATAGTTCCGGTAACACCGGTGAGAGGTGTCAGCCACGCGTATAAAGCCACCGCGAAGCCGATCACGGCTGCCAGCAACAGCAGTAAGCTGCCCAGGCGTGAGGGTTGAGATTGCGACATATCAGGACGTCCCCCGTTGAAATGAACAAAGAGTAAAAATGGCGTATTGAAGGGTTCAGGCAGCAGCTTTCGCGCAAAACGGTGATTAAAAAAACCCACGCAGCACGATGAACAGCGGCAAAGTTAACTAAACGTAACAGAGTATAGAAGATGGTTTCTTATTGGGGGGACTCAACCGGATATCGCATTCACGATGGCTGACAAACCGGACTTAGATCAATCATGGCTATTTTAATTGTGCGTATTAATGATGCCTTTTTGATCAAATTATAACGCCTCGACCCACAGCCACAGTTCAAACGGCGGTTATTAACCAGGCGGGATATCAGCCATGCCGCTTGCGGCAAATAATAGACGCATCGCCGCCATCTCTGCTGGCGGGTGCCGGTTTACAGAGCCGGCATCCACGTAATGAAAGATCGGTATTAAGGAGAGGGCAAAGGAGTGATGATAAATTCAGGCTGGTAGAAAACAGGAAAATTCACCGATCTGGCAATAAAACAGACTTTATGAATTTCATGGTGAATAGCCGTTGCCGCATCGATATTTGTGCCCGCCAGGACCGTAATTTTTGGCCTGAGTATGGCTGAAATAAAGCGGCCTGCTCCCCCTTTTAAAACTTCACCTGTGGCTACCGGTGAATCTTCATAATCCACGACGGTGATGCCCGCATCGGAGGCGAGATGCAGATACCAAAGCATATGGCAGGCTGAAAGCGAGGATAACAGGAGATCTTCAGGGTTCATTTTACCCGGATCGCCGCCCAGCAATGGGTCATTAGAGCAATGAACGATTTCCTTGCCGGTTATGGCGATATCCCATGTCCGCGCATAGGAGTGATAGCCTGACGTGCCCGTGCCTCTGTTACCTGTCCACGCGATATGTGATCTATAACTGTGTTCCATTATTTTGCCGAACTCCTCTGCATGATGAAGATATAGACTGATAATCTATGAAGCATCGGCCACTGTTGTTGATACGCAATGAACGATACCTGAAGCAAGGCGGGGAATGCTGCAGCCATTCCTCTGCGTGAAGGGTCAGCAGGAACTTCTGTCATCATCTACCCGCGGTCGTGAAGGTGGGTCTTTTCAGCCGCCGTTAACCCGCGCATCGACCCGCAGTGACGGTAACGCCTCCTGTCGGGAATAGTCGGTATGGGGAAAAAAAACTATAAAAATCCGATCCTTCCCTGAAATTTTAATATGCTCTGCCATAATGGCTGTTACATTCAGAAATGCACCAGCAGAGAGGTTATATGTCTCAATCAAAAATAACAGAGCACACTCAGCGAAGTAAAATCAATCCGCCGGTGTTTTACAGCTCCGCCATATTGATCTTTATCATCGTTGCTTTTGCTGCCATTTTCCCTGAACAAGCCGACAAGCAGCTCAGCGCGCTGCAAAGCGGCATCTTCGCCAATGCCAGCTGGTTTTACATTCTGACTGTTGCCCTGATACTCATGAGCGTCGCCTATCTGGGCATGTCCCGGTTTGGTGAGATCAAACTAGGTCCCGATCACTCTGAACCCGATTTCAGCTACCTATCGTGGTTTGCCATGCTGTTTTCAGCCGGTATGGGCATAGGACTGATGTTCTTTGGCGTAGCCGAGCCGGTGATGCATTACATGGCGCCACCGTCAGGCACGCCGGAGAGCGTTGAGGCCGCCAAGGAGGCACTCCGCATCACGTTCTTTCACTGGGGACTGCATGCCTGGTCAATCTATGCCATCGTGGCTTTGATACTGGCCTTCTTCAGTTATCGTCACGGCCTGCCGCTGACGCTGCGATCGGCACTCTATCCGATTATTGGCGAAAAAATTTATGGGCCGATAGGGCATGCCGTCGATGTTTTTGCCGTTATCGGTACCGTGCTCGGTGTAGCAACCTCGCTGGGTTATGGTGTTTTGCAGGTTAATGCCGGGCTCAACCACCTCTTCGGGGTTCCGGTTAACCAAACCATCCAGGTCATACTGATTGTGGTTATTACCGGCCTCGCCACCTTGTCGGTAGTGTCGGGACTGGATAAAGGGATCCGCATACTTTCAGAAATCAACCTGACGCTGGCGGTGCTGTTGCTGGTTCTGGTGGGTGCGATGGGGCCAACGGTTCTGCTGCTGAAATCGTTTGTTGAGAATACCGGCGGATACCTTTCAGAAATCGTGAACAAGACCTTTAACCTGTATGCCTATGAGCCCAAATCCAGCAAATGGCTGGGAGGCTGGACCCTGTTTTACTGGGGCTGGTGGCTGGCCTGGTCGCCCTTCGTCGGGATGTTTATTGCCCGCGTTTCGCGTGGACGCACCATTCGTGAGTTCGTAACCGGCGTACTGTTTGTGCCAGCCGGTTTCACCTTGCTGTGGATGACATTTTTCGGTAACAGCGCGATCTGGCTGATCGTGAGTAAAGGAGCACGCGATCTGGCAGAGACCGTACAGTCCGATCAGACCCTCGCGTTATTTAACTTCCTTGAGCATTTCCCCTTCAGCTCGGTACTGTCGTTTATTGCTATGGCCATGGTGGTCGTCTTTTTCGTGACGTCCGCTGATTCCGGCGCGATGGTGGTTGATACCTTAGCGTCAGGAGGCACCGATAACACGCCGGTCTGGCAGCGTATTTTCTGGGCATCAATGATGGGGGTTGTTGCCATCGTGCTGTTACTGGCAGGCGGCATGAAAGCGCTGCAAACGGTGACCATCGCCAGTGCGTTGCCCTTTGCCATTATACTTCTGACGTCGATATACGGGCTGTTCAAAGCGCTGCGCATTGATTATTACAAACGCGAGAGTAAGCAGATCACCACCATCGCCTCGCCGGCTTCACGAAACCCGATTTCGTGGCAACGCCGGTTGCGGAATATTGCTTATTTCCCCAAGCGTTCAAACGTGAAACGCTTTATGAATGAAGTGATTCAGCCTGCCATGCATATGGTCAGCGGCGAACTGCTGAAGCAAAGTACCGTTTCTCACATTAATGACAGTGCAGACGATCGGGTGCATTTTGAAGTGGATCTGGGAAATGAACTCAACTTTGTTTATGAAGTGCGGCTTCGTTCCTATATTCAGCCTACCTTTGCCCTGGCCGGATTAGGCGATGAGAAAAAAGAAGAGCATCGCTACTACCGTGCAGAGGTCTACCTGAAAGAGGGCGGGCAGGATTACGATGTGATGAGCTGGACGCAGGAGCAGATTATCAACGATATTCTTGACCAGTACGAAAAACACCTGCATTTCCTGCATCTGGTACGTTAATCACCGGGCCTGGCTCACTGAGCCAGGCTGTCTTTGCCTCTATTCATACCTTTTAGTTCCACAGATCGACGCGGTTTCAGCGCTTCCTTTCCGGGTTTAATCAATAAGATTATTTCCGTGTCATAACAGTTCCAGTACCAAATTAGGTGACAACGTCACGGTAGCGCATTAAAAGATACCGGCCAGACCCGGCTGAAAGAGAGACAATCAGGAAAGAGAGTCAGACCTACGGCAAGAAAAAGCGCTTCCGAATGGAAGCGCCTGTCGCAATGAGAATCAGAAAGAGAGAGTCAGACCGGCGTAATAGGCACGGCCCGGCTCGTTGTAGGTGGATGCACCTTCGGCTTCACGGTAAATACGCTTATCGAGCAGGTTATTGATACCGGCATTAGCACGCAGATTTTTGGTGACGTCGTAGTTAAGATTCAGCCCAAATACCGAATAGGCTCCGACTTCACGCGTCGACAGTGAACTGGCTTCGGTACGCGATTCTGCATTTTCACGCGGTTTCTGACGGCCATACATCGTCCAGTTCAGGCTGGTGGAAAAATCCTCTGTCACCTGCCAGTCGAGCATCGTGTTGATGGTGTATTCCGGGATGATCGACAGCGGATTTCCGGTCTCTTTATCCTTCGACTCAATCATATAGGTCGCGTTGGTCCGCCATTCCAGCGCATCGCGCACTAACGGAATCGTCATATTCCCTTCCAGACCTTCTACCACTGCCTTACCGCCGTTGCTCCACTGCAGGATATTATTGCCGTTGGAGGCAAAACCAATCCGCTCGGTGCCCGCCACGATTTTGTTCTTATAATCGTTACGGAACCAGGTGATCCCGGCAATATAGCCATCCTGACTAAACTCAATGCCCAGCTCTTTATTTACGCTGACTTCAGGATCAAGGTTCTCGTTGCCCAGCAAATAACAACTCCCGCCGATACCGATCGGGCAACCGTTGCCGCGGGTCGCCAGTAAATAGCCTTCCGTTGACTGATAGAGGTTAGGGGCTTTAAACGCACGGGCAATACCGGCCTTGAGTTTGAAGTTCTCGCCCAGTCCCTGGGAAATATTGATCGACGGACTCCAGTTCGCGCCAAAGGTATCGTGATAATCAAAACGCAGACCCGGGATCAGCTCCGTGCTGTCGGTGGCGGCAATATTATCCTCGAAATAGAGCGAACTCAGAGTCGCGCTGTTTTTACTGTTGCGGCTACCTGCATCGCCATTGATCCCACCAATAGAGACGCCTGGTGCGCTGGTGCCATTCATTGAGTTGGGATCGTTTAACTCGTCGCGATTCCACTCAGCACCCAGCGTCACCGTCTGTTCCCGCACTATCTCCAGCGGGAAACTGACTTCGCCACCGGCGCGGTAACTCTCGAAGCGGCTGGTGGAGAACGTCGTGCTGTTAATTCGTCCCTCACCGCTGCCTGCGGTTCCTTCGTTGAGGCGGGTATTGTTGGTTTTTTCATAATTGAAGGTCAGTTTCGACTGGCCCCAATCCCAGATCCCGTTGTGGGCAATGCCATAGGTCTGACGATAAAGACGGTTAGTTTCTGAACCATCCAGCGATTCAATCAGAGCATTGCCCGCACCGTTGCTGTATTGGGTATCGCCAGCATATATATTGCCCTGACGGCTGTAACCGTAACTGAAATCAACCACCTGCAACGGCGTTAATTTCCAGGAGAGTACGCCATTAATATCTTTATTGCGCACGCCTTCGCGTCCGGCGGCGGCAGAACCATTCTGCGACTGGTTGATATCAAAAGCATCACTGTCGGTTTTATTGATGTTGCCGTAGAGCCGCATGGTAAGCGCGTCACCGGCCAGCGGACCGCTGAGATTAAAGTTGGCGCGGCGGGTAGCGCCTTCTTTGTCATCTTCCGGCTGATTGGTGAACAGTGACAGCGAGCCATGCCAGTCATCCGTCGGGCGCTTTGTGATAATATTGACCACGCCACCGGCAGCGCCAGAGCCATAACGGGCAGCCGCCGGCCCGCGGATCACTTCGATGCGCTCAACCATTTCCGCCGGTACCCAGTTAGAGTCACCGCGCGAATCCCGCTCGCCACGCCAGCTGTAACGCACTGAGTTTCTTGAGGTCGTCGGTACACCATCAATCAGAATCAGGGTATTTTCCGGTCCCATGCCGCGAATGTCGATCTGGCGGTTATTGCCGCGGACGCCGTTGGCGCTGTTGCCGGTGAGGTTAACACCCGGCATTTTGCGGATGATGTCGGACAGGTCATTAACCGGCGGGTTCTTTTCAATATCCTGCGCGGTAATCACCGAGACGCCAGGCTGTTGCTTTAACTCCTGTTCAGCAGTGACCAGCATAGTCTGGTCGTCGGCCAGCATTTCTGTCTCAGCGTCGTTCGCGGCAGAGGCGGAAGAACTTAATATTCCCGCCAGTAGCAGCGCAACGGGGCGCTTCCGGACATGCATAGTTACATTCACTTAGAAAATCTCCCTGAATCGTTAAGGTATGTAAGCAAATGCGTATAATAATGATAATGATTATCATTTTACAACTATAATCGGGAACTTTTCCGTTATCGCTTGCGATGCATAAGGGAAGGGCTTGAGGAGAAGTGCAGAATCATATCCCAGCATTCAGCGCGCCAGACCACACGCAGAAATCAGGCTACGCAGTGCGTAATCCCAGCGCACAACGTGGTCCTGCCGCATTCCGGATTAGCCAGGCAACATCTGCCGCAATGGCGTTTCAGCCAGCCGCGGACACGCTGCCTGTGTTGGCGCAGGCCGTTATTCAATGAACCAGAAAACCGCCAGCGATCAACGCTGCGGGAAACTTCCGCAAAATCCGCTTCTGGTGACGACAAAGAGAGAGGATTAACCGGCAACAGGATAACGCCTTGATAGGCGCTAACAATGTATAGCCGACGAGTAGGGCGGTGATGATCCATGCAAGAAGTTAAGAGGTTGTGGGCCAGGTGGTGCTGCGGAATAAGATCATGACCAATGAGCAGATGCGGGCCTGGCTCTCTGCTGATCAGTGAACAATGTCGGTATAAAACCGGCTTAAACTGTGACCCTCGTCACCTAATACCCAGAGCGCGCTTTACTTCAATAACAGCCAAACTCTATTGTACCCCCAGAAATGTGAGCGCATAACAATCAGGAAAAGGCAGTGATCATGGAGGACGCTACCTTAATGCAGCACGGTTGCCGACGCACAAAGCATCATGCAACAGCGTATTTAGCCTGAGCAGAGGCTCGTCGTGTCTCTTACCTGTAATCTCAGCAATCTCCTGGCATTACAGGCAGAACAGGGTGGAAGCGAGTTAAAAATCTCCACTATCACAGCGGCTTTGGTGTTCTGAAGCGTGCTGGCAGCATGCCATTACCTCTCTGCTACAAGCACGAGCAGGCTGTTTTCAGGCTCAACAGAAGGTGAGTCTGGCAGGAGGATCACGATGAAGCGCTCACAACTCACACAGGTAATGGCTTAAAATGTTACTCGCTCACAGTACTGAAGGTTACTTTGCCAACGGTTCCGGCACAACAGCCTGTTTTGCGTTTAACCCATCCTCGGCACGGGGCAGGCCCGGTCCGACATGCAACAGGATGCCTCATCAGCCGTCTTATACCAGGGTCTCAAGGCTGGCAGATTTCCCGGACGCTTTAGTTATTAAAAAAGGATGTAATCATGTATTACTTAAAGAATAATAATTTCTGGATATTCGGGCTGTTCTTTTTCTTCTACTTCTTCATCATGGGAGCCTATTTCCCGTTCTTCCCTATCTGGTTACATGATATTAATCACATCAGTAAAAGCGATACCGGTATTATCTTCGCCGCAATCTCTTTCTTTTCGTTACTGTTCCAGCCAGTATTTGGTTTACTGTCTGACAAACTGGGGCTGAAAAAGCATTTATTATGGATTATCACCGGAATGCTGGTGATGTTTGCTCCATTCTTTATCTACGTGTTTGGTCCGCTACTGCAAACTCATATTTTGTTAGGCTCAATTGTCGGCGGTATCTATCTCGGTTTTATCTACAACGCTGGCGCGCCTGCGATTGAAGCCTACATTGAGCGTGTCAGTCGGCGTAGCCAGTTCGAATTTGGTCGTGCGCGCCTGTTTGGCTGTGTAGGCTGGGCGCTCTGCGCGTCTATTGTCGGTATCATGTTCACCATTAATAACCAGTTTATTTTTTTTGGCTCGGTTCCGGATGTGCGGTGATCCTCGCCATTTTACTGTTTCTTTCCAGACCTCAGGCACAATCATCAGCAGAGGTGGCCGACTCACTGGGCGCAAACCAATCTCAGTTCAGCCTGCGTCTGGTGATGCAATTGTTCAGACAACCGAAATTATGGTTCTTAACACTTTACGTTGTGGGTGTTTCCTGCACTTACGATGTATTTGATCAGCAGTTTGCCAACTTTTTCACCTCATTTTTTAGCAGCGCCGATCAGGGAACCAGGGTGTTTGGTTATGTCACCACGATGGGGGAACTGCTCAATGCCTGCATCATGTTTTTTGCCCCGTTAATAGTGAACCGCATCGGCGGTAAAAATGCACTCCTGCTGGCCGGAACGATCATGTCGGTACGTATTATCGGCTCGTCATTTGCCACTACGGCAGTAGAAGTGGTGTTGCTTAAATCACTCCATATGTTTGAAGTGCCTTTTTTAATCGTCGGCTGCTTTAAATATATTACTACTCAGTTTGAAGTGAAGTTCTCAGCCACTATTTATCTCGTCTGCTTCTGTTTTTTCAAACAGTTGGCGATGATTTTCATGTCGCTGTTCGCTGGATTTATGTATGACCGCGTGGGTTTTCACGGCGCTTACCTGGTCCTGGGGCTGACCGCGCTGTTGTTTACCTTTATCTCTGTCTTTACGTTAAGTGGCAAAGGGGTATTGGTGGCGTTACGTCCTTCAGCCAATTAATCAGGCAACGAGAGGCATCCGGCGGGGCTGCTTTTACGTATTGAAAGGACCCCGCAATTACAGCTCAGCCAGCGATAACGTCACGACCTTTTCGCTGGCTGAGCTGTGTATTGCGCCATCCAAAAGCCTGAGCCCGTTCAAAACAAAATTTCCAGTGTCAGAAAGGATCTGGAATCAATCTTGCTGCTTCGGTATTCAATACTGGCTTCATTGAAGAGTTAAGCCGGTGCGGAGTTGCAGCAGCACTGCCTCTTATACCCGCTCAGTCCTTCCTTATGATGATGACCCTGCGGCAGTATCGGAGCCCGGCCAGAGAATATTTAAACCCTCAACCAGGCTTCTTTCTGATTTCGTCAGGATGATCGAAACAGACTGCGGCTGATGCTAAAACATGATGGCGCGGCCTTTTCAACCGCGCGCATTGGCTGCGACTATAAACGTCCGTTAAAGCCATCCCAGTAGCTTTTTGTGGCGCTTTCTAACATTATTTCAGCCCGTTTCTGCGGCCGGTCTGCGCTGAAGGATTGCTTAAGGAAGTTACTTTTCTGTGCGGCGGCGCTAAAAGGGCTCGTACAAGATTCATCGATCTGATCGCCCTGCTGAGTTTGCCGGACCGCCGTAAAACTATTTACACGCTGCTGTGCCTGCTCTTCGCTCAGGCCAGCGGCACGATCCTGTTTACCCAGTTCATAAAACTGACTCAGGAACTGCTTTGCTATCCGATAATTATCAGCAGTGAGTGGGCGCGTATTGGGGTCAAAATGGAGTTTAGCTATCTGTGAGGCGGTATGGTGAGCATTTCTTTCCAGACTGTTTTCGGCCGTACAACCGCTTAGCATAACTGCCGACAGCAGCAGACCGATATATAAGGGTTTCCGGGTATCAATCATAGTTATGTCCATATATTTATATCCTTTTAATCAACGATTGTTACTGACTTCGATGAAATTACTCTTCATATGCAACCGTGTTGCGGCTGACAGCAAGAGAGATTGAATAATGACGCTTGCAAGGTTATGACGTAAAGCAAAATAGTGGATACTAACCAAAGTTTCAGAAATCTCTGCAGACCCAATGAATAATCCTGCTCAGAATTTCATATTACCTGATGCGTTTCTTATAACTCATCAGGAATACCCTTAACAACAGAGGGCCGTCAGAGAAGAGTATGAATTAAAATTTGCTCATCCGAATCGGTTTATATTTTTTATGCTGAGTGCGATAAGAGAACACCTTCTGAAATACCTGGTATCCGCGATCACTTTATTTGAACTCCTGATTTTACACATCCGCAAACCACAATTTCTTGCTGATAAAGCCTGCGTATAGAGAGTTTTTTTCTATGCAAATTTAGTTATTCCAGGCGCCTTGCTCATTCTGAAACAGACTATCTCCTCTTATTCGTTTTATAAATACTGTTATCGCATGGGCTTTTGCTTATACGCCTTATACCGATATTTTTCCTGTTGTCGCGTGTTGACTGCGAGAAGGGCCTTTTGTGATTCCTGATTCAGGGCTGAATGATAAGGATCACACTACAGCCTGAATTCCAGCGGAGCGTTTCTAAATAACTTCCACGTTGCTTCATCAGGCGCAGGAGGGATCTCAGCTCGCTTTACGGCAGATAGAGCCATTTTACACAGTCTGGCGTCACCGCTTTCTGCAACTGCATTTTCGACTACGCCATCACATCGGAGCGACATTCTGACCGTGCAGACTTTTCCCCGCCAGGCATCCGGTTGATACATTTTTTTTTCAACGGCTCGTTGAATAACGGCGGCATAGCGGCCTGCCGGACTGGCCATTGAAAGGAGATCATTTCCCTGCTGTGCAGGCATATTTTTACTGACGCCATTATTCTGAGAGAGGGTACACGCCACCAGAAAAAAAGGGGCTAAGAGCGCAAGTAGTCGAATTCTCTTTAGCACCATTTTGAACTCTCCCTGTTAAATTTAATGTTAAACGCAGCACAGGAAATGATCTTCCGGAATCATTTAACCTGGTTCATTCCAACCATAAACTGAGAGCAGTTTGATGATTCAGAGGCTGCATTTATCTGTTTAGTACTCAGGCTGAATGCTTTTGCAGACTGGGCATCGCCAAGTTTTTCTTTGGTCAGGCGTCCTAGTTCAACAATCTTCTCCGGACTTAACATCTGATTATCTACAGCCACATTAAGCAGAGTACAGGTGGCATTAATGGTGTTATATTTAGATATCGTCAGATTGTTGACTATATATCCTAACACTCCACCGACAACTAAAGCCAGAAAGGCCAGCATAACAGATTTCCTTGTGCTCATAAATCCTCTTATATCAGAATAATAACAATGAAAACCCGAATACACTAAGAACGCTGATGCGGGCAATGAAAGTATACGTGCAATGCAGCTATTAGCACCAGCATGAATCATTTTCATTTATATTGTGTTGATAGAGAGCCGCATAGAAACCGCCACACTCAAGCATTATGCCACCCGAGCAAATAACTAACACAACTCGTTGTAATGTAAGGATAAATTTAATACAAGATGAAGTTTTTCATGATGAAAAGCATCAGGCTATAGTGTTTATTTTCTGATGCAGGGCATTATGATTGTTAACATAGATGAAGAAATGGCAGCCTGACGATTCCCTGAAAAAACCCCCACGATCTTATTAACTGTCATTGACTCTGCCAGTAAATATGCGTGTTTACGTTGAGTGAAGTAACCTGTTACTACTTGAGGAACGCTATCAGAAACTCACTGAATGCCGTTCCTGAGATCACAAAACGTTCTGTGGCTATCTCCTCCTTACGTATTTCAGCTAACCGGGCCAGTGCACTTTCTGCATCAGCGGCTCTGACCTCTTCAAACATTTTCTTCCAGCCCTTGCCGACAAGGGAAGCGGCTTTTGAAGTCTCCGATTTACTCACTACCGCGACCTGGTTATGTTTTTTATAAAAACAAAATTCAGCCATCTGTTTCTCCATAAATAAACTATCCGATAAAAAACTATAATGCTGCGGTGGGTTTCTTTACAGATAAATATTCTGCAGTTGGGATAGACATGGATAAATAAAATAAAGAATATATGATTAACTTTATATATTCATATTGCAACAAACATTTAACCGGAACAGCTTGCGATGACTGTCACTCTCCGATGCTGTGTGCAGCTGATGTCACCAGCAATTGCAACGTTTGGCTTTGATCACACTGAAGAATCAGCAACCAGACCTGTTTGAATTTCTGATCATCCAGGCAACAGACCAATCCTGATTAGCGAACAGCAATACATATATCTGCTGCTGAACGAGGGTGGCGCACATCTCATGCCTTGAGGCTCCGATAGAGTCGCAGGATTACAAAGACAAAAAACAAGCTCGTTGGACCAGCAGACAGCAACCGGCGACGTTGTTGCCAGTCCATCATAGCGTGGTTGTCCGGATAGCCGGCCTCCTGACTGTTTCTGATCGGGTTTTTGACCATTGCAGCGGGTGAGTTTTTACCCAGCAGCACGTTGTTTAACGTGGATAAAGTTCTTGATCACTCGCCCAGAATTCATCAGAACGCGTCATTGTGACTCCAGACTTATTAGGTCTGGAGTCATAAATGATCTGACGCTAAACTGTGTGACTTCGCAGCCTGCACGGAACAGTAAAAGGATCATTGTGACGCTAACAGAATTACGTTCACCTCATGTCGGCCGCCATGTACTGATCTGGCTTGCTCAGGTGAGAACAGCCTCATTAGGTGAACTGGATAATTTTGGTGATGAAGGCTCAGTTGAGCAGGTGATGAAGGTCTGGGTCAAATTATCCCTGCTGATCAGCCGCCGCCGCCCGGAAATTGCCGTCTCTTCACTGCTGAAACATGTTCTGCCGAATATTGGATCGCAACCGCTTAAATCGATCACCCGTTTACGACTCAACCGTCTCTATAACATTCTGATCGCTGACGGCAAGAAAGAGGAGGCGCGACGGGTATTTGCGTTGACCAAGCAGTTCCTCGCCTGGGCAGAGATGCAGGGCTATCTTGATCACTCCCCGATCGCCTCGATGAAAAAGCGTGATGTCGCCGGACGCGCGACGCCACCGCGCAGTCGTCAGCTGACGGATGCGGAAATCTGGGTGTTCTGGCATGGACTGGATAACTGGGCGTTATCGGAGCAGGCACGCTGGGCGCTGCGGTTGTGTCTGGTCAGCGCGCGTCGGCCAGATGAAATTGTACAGGCGCAGAAAGCAGAATTTGATCTGGCGCTCGGCCTGTGGAAGCAGGGCACCCGTAATAAATCTCAGCGCGAACATATTCTGCCGATTTCACCGCTGATGCGGATGTGCATTGATGCGCTGATGCAGGCGGCCGATCGCGATTCGCCCTGGCTGGTTCCGGCACCGCGCGATCCTCAACTTCCCCTGTCGAAAGGGGCGCTGAATCAGGCCTTACGCCGTATGATCCGCGCCCCGCGTGGATTGGGGCTGGAGCCTTTTACGCCGCGCGATTTACGCCGGACGGCCCGCTCCAAACTTTCCGCGCTGGACACCCCTAACGATGTCGCCAGGAAAATTATGAATCATGCACTGGAAGGCATCGACCGTGTCTATGATACGCACGACTACCTGACACAGATGCGCAGCGCAATGGATGCTTATTCCGCTGCGGTTGAACAGATCATTGGATGCGAAAGTTATGCCGATTTACGTCACCGCTTTGATGGCGAAACGCTGAACCTGAATGAGATCTCTGTTATGGCGATGTCGCGCTAAATATCCCGTTACGGCTGTCAGAAATGATAACGCAACCAGGCAAAATAGACGTTTCCGTTATTATGCGTGCCGGGAATATAGGTCATCTGAAAATCCAGCTTGCCGTATCCGACTGACGCCAGCGGCAGGATTGCCGGCACCGGAATATATTTCCAGTTATGCCTGGCCGTAACGCCGGCGGTATAACCGGCACCCCAGTGAAATTTATCGTTCGCAAGGGGTCGCCACGTCGCTACCCAGCCATAGCCACCAAAGGGTTCCCATTTATTATAGGAGTCTTTAAATGCCATCACATAGAGGCCATTCCAGTTACCTTTTTCGTCGTAACGGGAAATCCCACCGCCTGCACCCCACGGTCTTTCATTATATTTTTCAATATGTTCGCGATCGTAGGTTGCCCGGTTGTGCCAGGTGATAGCGGGCAGATAGAAGTCGGTGCCATCGGGCTGTTGCCAGGTGGTCGAGACCTTATTACTGAAATTGTCCCAGCCTGCACTGAGGTTTTGCGAAATAGTCCCGGCATGAACTGAACCAGCGCTGCAAAGACTTAAAATAACCAACAATGCGCCCGGTTTTTTAAATAACCGCATAGCAGTATCCTGTGAATCTGGTGTTGTGAAAAAGCCAAACTAAAGCGTAATGCCGGGCATTCTGGCATAAAAAACGACAACCTCAGGTCAATGAAAAGATATCAGCGCGCCAATTTCGCTCCCAAATGACACTCGCCCGGAATAAATGTCGTTCTGCGCCCTGAAATAATTAAGCCGGTTTTTTATTTTCATACCCTGCAATGATCCCGCCGCAATTCAATCTGCATTCTCACGGATTACTGAATAAATTCGCATCATTTGCTAACAAAATCTTGCAATGATAATCGCAATGCGTATATTTCTCATTTGTTTTAAATACAACATCACACCCGCGCTCAGGCGCTCAGGCGCTCAGGGAAAGGTTTCTGGTTCCTCAAACCATAAGCAGGGCACAGATGCCCGCAGGAAGCATGGTCGTGAACAGTGGCAGCAAAAAACATAATAAATTTGAGGAATTAACGATGTCTTTTCAAGTTCAGCACGCCAGGGAAGCGGGCACCTCAGCCCCGCTGCGCATCTCACTACTGGCCGCGATGATCGCCACCTCGCTGGCGCAAACAAGTGCTTACGCCGCTGAAACAGCCACACCGGCCGCCACTGACAGTCAGACTATGACGGTCAGCGCCACAGCCGCGGCAGACGGCGCAACAGACAGCTCGCCGGCCACCGATTACAGCGTCCCGGTCACCCGTGCCGGCACTAAAATGCTCGGTACCGTTCGCGATGTGCCGCAGTCAGTCAGCATTGTCAGTAAGCAGCGAATGGAAGATCAACAGCTTCAGTCGCTGAATGATGTGCTCTCTAACACCACCGGTATCCGCGGAATCAGTGGTGACATGGATCGCACCAACTACTATGCCCGTGGTTTCATGATCGATAACTACATGGTGGACGGCATTCCGACTGCGTTCGCCTCACGCTGGAACCTGGGCGACGCGCAAACCGATATGGCGCTCTATGAGCGGGTCGAGGTGGTGCGGGGTGCAACCGGCCTGCTGACCGGGCCGGGCAATCCTTCAGCGGCAATCAATATGGTGCGTAAGCACGCCGACAGCAAAGAGTTTGGCGGCACCGTCTCCGCCAGCTACGGCAGCTGGAACAAACAGCGTTATGTCACTGACCTTTCCGCGCCGCTGAGCGAATCCGGCAACGTGCGTGGCCGTCTGATTGCTGGCTGGCAGGATAACAACAGTTTCATTGAGCGTTACGGCGCGAAAAAACAGTTTGTTTATGGCGTGGTTGATGCCGATCTGACCGACTCCACTACGCTGTCCGTGGGCTATGAGTTCAGCCAGGTGAATACGGACGCCACCATGTGGGGCGGAGCGCCTCGCTGGTACACCGACGGCAGCCAGATTCATAGCCGTCGTGGTTACAATACCGCGCCGGACTGGGCCTATAACGACAAAGAGAACCGCAAACTCTTTGTTAACCTGAAACAGGACTTCGACAACGGCTGGAACATCACGCTGAACGGTGTGCACAACGAGATGCGACTGGACAGTAAACAGCTCTATCTGGATGGATTCTTCGATAAGAACACCGGCGTCGGATACTCCTCCTACGCGAATTACCCGGTGGTGGGCGGAACCGGTTACAACACCGGCAAACGCAAAGTTGATGCTGTTGATGCCTTTGCCAGCGGTCCTTATGAGCTGTTTGGCCGCCAGCATGAACTGATGGTCGGCGTGAACTACAGCCGTCAGGACAACAAATATTTCAGCACCTTCGAAAATATCTCTTCTGAGTCGCTGGGGAATTTCAATGATTTCAACGGCCAGTATCCTGAGTCTGACTGGACGCCGCGGCTGCCTGCCAATGACACGCAGCTGGTTCGTCAGAAATCGACTTATATGGCAACCCGCATCTCACTTGCCGATCCGCTGCACTTGATCGTGGGTGCCCGTTACACCAACTGGAACCGCGAAACGCTGACTGGCGAGCTGGAGAAGAATAACACTACCCCTTACGGCGGGCTGATCTATGACTTCGCAGAAAACTGGTCCGCTTATGCCAGCTACACCTCGGTGTTCCAGCCGCAGGATTATCGCGACGTCAACGGATCGTATCTGGCACCGGTGATCGGTAAGAACTACGAGGCGGGTCTGAAGTCGGACTGGATGAACAGCCGTTTTACGACCTCACTGTCGGTGTTCCGCACCGAACTGGATAACGTGGGCGAAGCCACCACCCAGACGGTAAAAGGTTCCGGTGACGTGGCCTACATTGGCCGTAAAGGCGTGGTCAGCCGTGGCGTTGAGTTTGAAGTTAACGGTGCATTAACCGATTACTGGCAGATGACGTTTGGCGGCACGCGTTACATTGCGGAAAACCGTGACGGCAGCACTTTCAACCCGCAACTGCCGCAGACCAGCTTTAACCTGTTCACCAGCTATCGCCTGCCTGCGCTGCAACAGCTGACGCTGGGCGGCGGGGTGAACTGGCAAACCCACGTCTGGAATGATGTCGGTGCGCCGGAAGGCAACGGTACCTGGCGCGCCCGCCAGGGAAGCTACGCGCTGGTTGATCTGTTTGCCCGCTATCAGGTCAACAAAAACCTGACGCTGCAGGGCAACCTGAATAACCTGTTCGATAAAGAGTATGACACCAACGTCGCCAGCTCCGTGGTTTATGGCGAACCGCGTAACGTCTCGGTTACCGCCAGCTACACCTTCTGATTCTCTTTATTGATGAAGGAAAAAACGCCTCTGCAGAGGTAGTGCTCGTCAGTGAAGTTTAAATGTGCAAAGGCTGTCACGGTCAAACATGGCAGCCTTTTTACTGGGTGAGCATGCCGCAATGCGGGCCGGAGCGCCCTTTTTAACAGCACGCACTGAAGTTTCAGAGCAGGCTGGGGTCGATCAGGGGCAGGCAATCCGCAGCGCTGAACAGAATGAGTCGGCCAGGAGAGCCCGCAGGACGCGGGCGAAAGGCGGGGCGGCACAGGATGTGCCATCCCCGCCGGTCCGTCAGGCAGAGGAATGACGTGAAGGAACCGCGCAGCGGCGCGAGGACCGCCAGCCCCTGAGCGGCACCAGCCTGCGTTATCACCTGTCGCTTAACTGACGAGCATGACTCTGCAGAGGCGTTTTTTGGTGATCTGGCCGTTGTCACCCTCAGGTAAAGCGTAAAGCCAGATGAAAACCCTGTCCCGCTGCAACCAGAATCGCCGCTGATTGTTGTTCAAACCTGACGTCTCCCGTCTGCAGCGCCGTTTTTACCCGGTTCAGATCGTCGGTGACAAAACCCAGCGCCACCATCCGCGCGCTGCCATCGTAATCTTCCGGCAGCGGACCAAATCGCTGCTGCGCATAGGCTGCCGAAGCAAAACGCACCGTGGCGGCACCAGCACGCAGCACAAATG
This sequence comes from Pantoea sp. S-LA4, assembly GCF_054482835.1. Classification (NCBI taxonomy): domain Bacteria; kingdom Pseudomonadati; phylum Pseudomonadota; class Gammaproteobacteria; order Enterobacterales; family Erwiniaceae; genus Pantoea; species Pantoea sp. S-LA4. Next base: position 301,680 of record NZ_JBTLRC010000004.1, read on the forward strand.
CGCCTTCCGGGCAGGCGATGATTTTTGCGCTGCCAAACAGATGGCTATAAACCTGCGCCGATAAAGCCGGGTCCTGCGCCACAATCACAAACTCACTGATATTGCGAACGCCATTCGGATGCAACTGCCATGCCGGTTGCCAGACAGCCTCCGGCGTCAGATGCTGACAAAAAAAGCTGCGCCCGTTGGGAATTAAAGAGGGACGCAGACGCACGGTGCGAAAACGCGCTTCACTCACCGACCCATCGGGCAGCGTAACCGGCCGGTGAAAGCTGCCAGGGGGATCGCCATCCAGATCCTGACGCTGCAGATGCTGATATTCACTTTCCGCATCGCTGCTCTTCCAGACCAGGCCGCTCAGGCCGGGCGGCGATTGCCAGAGATCGGCGCGCCGACCGGCATTGCCCGACTCATAGCCCAGCAGTTCGAGGTAATTTTCGCCGAACACCGCCAGATGATTGCTGGAACCCAGCGAATGATGGCCGCGTTCGGTCAGCTGAAAACCGAGCCGCCGGAACAGCGCCTGGGCGGCATCAAGCTGATCGGCAACATTAATCACGGCATGATCGAGAATCGGTTGCGGCACAGGCACAGACATAAGCAGATTCCTTCTTTTGGTCATTGCGCCGCCACAATCTGCAGAGCGCGGGGGGCGAGGTGAGTGAAGTAATTCACCGCGGGTTCGATCAGCGCTTCATCGGGATCGAAGCCCGCATGATGCAGACCAAATTTGCTGGCGCTACCGATGCTGACAAAGGCGCCGGGCACCTGTTGAAGATAGAAGGCAAAATCTTCGCCACCCATTTGTGGCGCTGCAGCCCGCTGGGCCAGATAGCCCGTTTCCTGCGCCAGTTCCAGCGCCACATCGGCCCAGGCTGGCGTATTGATTAACGCAGGCGGCCCCTCAATCCACTCCAGTTCGGCGGTGGCACCAAAGCCGGCGGCGATCCCCTGAATCAGCGCGGTCATCCGGTGCGGGATCTGCGCCCGTATCTCACCATTATGGGTCCGTACCGTGCCCTCCAGCTCCACGCTCTCTGGCAGAACATTCCAGGTGTTACCGGCGGTAAAGCGCGTCACGCTTACCACGACCGTTTCCAGCGAACTGAACACCCGGCTCGGTAGCGTCTGCAAAGCGGTGACGATGTGGCTGGCAATCACAATAGAATCGATGCCTTCCTGGGGCCGCGCGGCGTGTGCGCCTTTGCCTTTAACCCGGATCACAAAGCGATCTACGTTGGCGTAGAACGCGCCCGGCCGGGTCTGCAGCGTACCCAGCGGCAGATCCGGCGCATTGTGCAGACCAAAAATCGCCTGCACGCCCTCCAGCGCACCGGCGTCGATCAGCTGACGCGCGCCGGTAAAAGTCTCTTCTGCGGGCTGAAACAGAATCCTCACCCGGCCAGGCAACGTAGCTTCACGCTGTTTCAGTTGCAGGGCGACGCCCAGCATCACCGAGGTATGCAGATCGTGTCCGCAGGCGTGCATCACGCCCGGTTGCTGTGAACGCCACGGGCGGTCAGTGGCTTCTTCAATCGGCAGCGCATCGATATCGGCCCGCAGCGCGATCAGCGCCGGTCCGTCGCCCAATTCCGCCACGACGCCGGTTTTCAGTCCCAGCGGCAGCAGACGGATGCCCGCCTGGCCCAGCCAGCGGGTGATACGTTCGGTGGTGGCAAATTCGTGACTGGATAATTCCGGATGCTGATGCAGTTCGCGACGCCACTGCACCAGTTGGTCAGTTGAAAGCAATGTCATGATTATCCCTGTTGTTGCGGCAGAAAAGGTTCACCCAGCGTCAGCATCAGCCGATTCGCCCAGGCAAAAAAGGCGGTCGACTGAATCAGATCGAGCAGGGCCAGCGTGTCCAGCCCCTGTTCCAGCAGCGCATCAATATGCTGTTGCGTCAGCTGAGAAGGCGTAACGGATAACGCCGCTGAAAAAGCGATCAGCGCCTGCCAGCGCGGGCTTTGTCCGTGAGATAACACCGTCCCCGGCGCCACGTTCAGCAGCTTCTGAATCGCCTCATCCTGCTTTGACAGCTGACTGGCTTTGCGCGCATGGACCGAAGCGCAATAGATACAGCCGTTAACCTTACTCACCACCGTTGCCGCCAGTTCACGCTCTGCACGAGGCAGGCCGCCCGCGGTGTAAAAAATGCCTTTATCGGTCAGGGTGCGCTGTTCCAGCAGCGGCAGGTTGCGCGCCAGCAGGCGGAAATAATCGGAGTCGCTATGACCAAACTTAGCCAGTGTGGCCTGCTCATCCGCACTAAACTCCGCCAGCGGTTTCGCCGCCAGCCAGGGCTCCCAGCCCAGTTCTCGCTGGGTAAAGGCGGTGACGGCCGTGTTGCCGCTGGCGGTGAGCGGCGCGTCGTGCCAGTGTCCGGCCACCACCGATGCGGTTTCACCCTGAGCTGCATCGCCCTGCAAGGCCCGCAGACCCGCCAGCAACCGGCTCTGGAAACTGATAAACGCCACCAGCTGCGCCAGCGTGACAATACCGCGCGGACTCCAGCCCGCCTGCTGCAACTCGGCAATGTGTGCCGGTGCCGCGCTGACCGGTTCAAAGGTCAGGCGATGGGCAAACGCGTCGGCGGCCCGATCGCGCTCAGATGCACCGCCAGCTGGCCGATCCGGCTGCAATGATCGCTGTTGTAAATAGTGCGCCTGTAAGCCTGGCTGGGCGTGCCATTCCGCCAGCTGCGCGGCAAGTGTCAGCCGGTCAGGCAGCGGAAAGTCCTCATCCTGCTGGCTGAAGAGCAGCGCATAACTGCCCTGGGTATGTTGGGTCGCAGCGTGGCGGACCTGGCGCGCGCGGGCCAGATCAGAATCGGGATCGATATCGGCCAGTGCGTTTAGCAGATCGTCAGGTTGAGTCATAACGTGCTCCTGTTAGCGAGATTCGCCAGCCGCACGAAGCGCTGGCGCAAGATGGTCGGCAATCAGTTCGATCGAGCGCAGCGTGTCCGCGTGCGACGGCTCAACGGAGTGCACCTGGAAAGAGATATCAGTAACGCGCGACAGCGTGCTGTCCTGCGCCAGCGACTGTTGCACCGCAGCAACGTCACCTACGTGCGCATCAAACTGCGCCAGCAGATCGTCAAACCGTTCGCCACGTAACCGATGTCCGGCAGCCTGATACTGTTGCGCCTGCTGGCGAATGCCCGGCTCAGCAATCTGGCGCGCATAGGCGGTCGAGTCGGCAACAAAAGCGGTCCGTGAGGCGAGAATGCGGGGCGTTACGCCCGCCGGTAGCGCAGCCAGATAGGCGTCGATCAGCGGATTCTGCAAGGCATCAAGCGGCAACGCCGGTTGATCGGCCGGACGCGGCTGGGTGCGGGAGAGCATCAGACCGTGGCCGCCCTGGGCGGCACGCACGGCACCTTCCACCGAAAAGGTGGCGATCCAGACGCGATTGGCCAGTTGCGCCGCAGCCGGATAGAGATGGTTATCCGGATGACCGAGCGAGTCACCACGCCAGGCGCTGAGCAGCGTATGCAGATGTTCAGCAAACACCGTGCCGCGTGCCTCAAAACGCTGACCAAATGACTGAAACGAAGAGGGCGTGCCACCCGATCCCAGCCCGATCTCCAGCCGTCCTTCCGCCAGCTGATCCAGCACGGCGGCATCTTCCGCTACCCGCAGCGCATTCTCCATCGGCAGGGTGATAATGGCCGTACCGAGCCGGATGCGACGGGTGAGCGCGGCAACGTGCGCCAGAAACAGCAGCGGTGAAGGCAGGCCGCCCTCATCCTGATGAAAATGGTGCTGCGCGACCCAGGCATTATCAAAGCCACATCGCTCCGCGTGCTGAATCTGTTCGGTTGCCAGCCGGTAACGCTGTCCGGCCGGCACCTTATCCAGCAGTCGGGTAAAAAAGCCGAGGCGACGGGTCATGCTGACTCCTTAGTTTTCTGGGAAAGCGTGTTCAGGGGAATAAGGGGCGGAATGGCGGCGATCAGTTCGCGTGTGTAAGGATGGCGGGGCGCAGAAAATATTGTGACAACGTCACCTTGCTCAGCCACTTCTCCCGCTTTCAACACCGTCACGCTGTCAGCGATCTGCCGCACCGTGGCTAAATCATGGGTGATGAACAGATAGGTGAGCCCGGACTCTGCCTGGAGTTGCTGTAGCAGATCAAGGATCTGCGCCTGCACGGTGACATCAAGCGCGGAAGTCGCTTCATCCAGTACCAGAATATCCGGCTCGGTGATCAGCGCACGCGCCAGCGCGATCCGTTGACGCTGACCACCAGAAAGCTGGTGTGGCCGACGCGTTAACATCGCCAGCGGCAGCGCCACTCGGGTGGTCACCGCTTCAACCCGCTGCCGTCGTACTTCCCGGCTCAGACGTTCAAAATTACGTAACGGCTCCTCGATGATCTCATACAGCGTCTGACGCGGATCGAGCGAAGCAAAGGGATTCTGATAGACGAACTGGATTTTACGCCGCAGCTGGCGCAGCGCTTCGCCGCGCAGTCCGCTGACGATCCGCCCATCCAGCGAAACCGTGCCGCTGTCTGCCGTTTCAAATCCCATCACGATGCGCGCCAGCGTGGTTTTGCCCGAACCGGATTCACCGACCAGCGCATGAGTTGTGCCGCGAGCCACCTGAAAGCTGACCTGATCCAGTGCCTGTAACCGCTGCTGTTTACCGAGCGCAAAACTTTTGGCGATCGCGGTGGCCTGAATAGCAGGGGCAGCAAAAGAGGAACGTTGTGGCGGCGTGCGGGTTCGCCGCTGCGGGGCCGCGTCATGCAGCAACTGGCGGGTATAAGGATGCGCCGGGGCGTCGATCAGTCTGGCTGCCGGCGCGGATTCCTGAATTTCACCGTGGCGGAACACCATAATGCGGTCAGCCCGCTGGGCCGCCAGCGCCAGATCGTGGGTCACAAACAGCACCGCGGTGCCCGACTCACGCCGCAACTGATCCAGCAGATCGAGAATGCGCTTCTGAACGGTCACATCCAGCGCGCTGGTCGGCTCATCCGCAATGATCAGTTCGGGTTGCAGCGCCAGCGCAATGGCGATCAGTACCCGCTGCTTCATGCCTCCTGACAGGTGATGCGGATACTGGTGAACACGCTGCTCCGGATGGCTCAGTCCGACGCGTGTCAGCAACTCAATCACCCGTTGCTGACGTTGCGCCGCGCCGATTTTCAGATGCAGCCGCAGGATCTCAGCCACCTGCTCACCGATGGTCTTCACCGGATTGAGTGAATTACCGGGGTCCTGAGGCACCAGACTGATGCGGGCACCACGCAGCGAATCGTAACGTTTTTGCGACCACTGACTGATATCCACGCCGTTAAGCCGGATTTCGCCGTGGTCGCGCCGGGCATTGTCCGCCATCAGGCCGATAATTGCCTGAGCGGTAGTGGTTTTGCCGGAACCCGATTCGCCCACCAGCGCTACCATCTCTCCGGGGTTAATTTCAAAACTGACGTTATGCACCACCGGTTGCCATAGATTGCCGCTGCGATAACTCAGCGTCAGCTGATCGACCGCCAGTAACGGTTGCCTGCTCATCGGCGTCCTCCTGCAAGCTGTTGACTGATGCGGTTCGCGGCGAGTACCACCGCTACCACCACCACGCCAGGAAAGGTGGTCAGCCACCAGGCGGTGGCCAGATAATTACGGCCTTCGGCAATCAGCAATCCCCACTCCGGAATCGGCGGCGGCGTGCCGTAACCGAGGAAGCTCAGGGTCGAGAGTGCCAGAATCGCCTGACCAAACTGTAATGCGGCATAGGCGATGACCGGGCTCAGCGCATTCGGCAGAATGTGACGCCACAGCACGGTGAAAAAACGGCCGCCGCTGCCATACGCGGCTTCGATATATTCACTGTGACGAATGCGCACCACTTCAGCGCGCGCCAGCCGGGCGAAACTGGCGATCGACGCAATCCCCACGGCCAGCGCCGCGTTCAGCGTGCCGAAACCGAGCAGAATTAACAGGCTCAGCGAGAGTAACAGCGCCGGAATCGCCAGCAGCACATCAACGGCACGCATCAGCACCGATTCCGTTTTGCCGCCGGTGGCACCGGCGATCAAGCCCAGGGCGGTACCCGCCACCAGCCCGATGGTGACCGCGATAAACGCTGCGGAGAGCGAGTGCGACGCGCCGTAAACGATGCGGGCAAACAGGTCACGTCCCAGCTGGTCGGTACCGAGCCAGTGGCCCGCCTGCGGTGCCAGCCGTTGCGCGCCAGCGATGCCCTCGACCGGACTGGCATCGGTAAACAGGCCAGGAAACAGCGCCGCCAGCAAAGCCAGCAGCATCACCAGACCTGCCAGCCACAAACCAGGCTGCAGGGGAGAGCGGCTTTTTCCGGACCGTGCCGGAAGCCGCGCCGCGGCATAATCAACCAGACTCATGGTGTCCCCTTTAACAGTTGTAAGCGCGGGTCGAGCAGCGGCATCAGCAAATCCACCGCCAGGTTAATCACCACAAAGCCCAGCGCCGAAATCACTACCACCGCCTGCAGCACCGCGACATCCTGATTGTTAACCGCCTGCTGGGTCAGCTGGCCGAGCCCGCCCAGACCAAATACCGTCTCGGTAATCAGCGCCCCGGCGATCAGTTCACCCAGCAGCAGGCCCGCCACGGTCAGCACCGGCAGCAGAGCGTTGCGCAATACGTGCCGCCACAGCACGTCGCTTTCGCTGGCGCCTTTGGCCCGTGCCACCGCCACAAACGGACGGGTTGAAACCTCATCAATACTGCGCAGCAGAATCTGCGCCAGCGGCGCGGAGATCGGGATGGCCACGGTGATAATCGGCAGAATCAGTCCCTGCCACGGCGAGGGATTGATCACCGGTATCCAGCGCAGCTGGAATGAGAACAGCTGTATTAAGGCGATCCCCAGCCAGAAGGTGGGAACCGAGATAAACAGTGCCGGCAGCGATTGCAGCAGATTGCGCAGGCTGCGTAGCGCGGGCAGGCGGCAGAGCGCGGCCAGCGCAAACGCCAGCAGCGCGGCCAGCAAAAATCCGCACAGCGCCAGGCGCAGGGTGCCCGGCAGGTTACTGATGATCAGCTGGCTCACCGGCACGCCAGCCTGAACCGAATAACCAAAGTCACCGTGCAGCATGGCGGCCAGCGTATGCAGATATTGCTGCCACAGCGGATTGTCAGCGCCATAAGCCTGACGCATCTCTGCAATCTGCTGCGGACTGAGGCCGAGATCGGGATTCTGAAACTTAATCAGCACTGCATCGCCGGGCAGCACCTGCAACAGCACGAAAGAGAGGCTGAATGCGGCCCACAGAACCAGCAGCCCCAGCCCAGCCCGATGCAACAAGTAATGGCGCATCACAGACTCCGGTTTAATGTTTTTCCAGCCAGGCGCCATACAGCGCCGGACGGCCTACCGCTTCAAACTTCACCCCTTTCAGCCAGGGCGCACCGGCAAAGACCTGCGGCTCTTCGAAGATCGGGATAACGTAGGCCTGATCGAGCAGATAACGCTGCACGTCGCCAGTCAGCTGCAGCCGTTTAGCCGGATCGACCTCGGCTGAGATAGCCACCAGCAGCTGATTAAGCCGATCGTCGCGGAAGTTTTTCACCTTGTCGCTGGAGCCGCCTTTTTGCAGCAGGTTGTCGCGGTTAGCGGGATAGAAACTGCTCTTGATCACATCCGGATCGGCGCGGCCCACTTCGGTGACGTTAAGCGGGGTTTTGAGGGGATCGAGATTGTCCAGCGTTTTACTGCCGGCATCGCCGGCTTTCACCGTCAGGGCAACGCCCACCTGACGCCACTGCTGCGCCACCAGCTGCAGCACCTCTTTGTTCTGTGGCTGCGGTAACGATTCATATACGGTCAGCGCCAGCCGCTGACCCGCTTTCTGCCGAATACCATCGGCACCCGGCTGCCAGCCCGCCTGATCCAGCAGCGCTTTGGCTTTCGCCTGGTCAAAGGTCAGTTTGTCTGACAGATCGACGTAACCGGCCGCCGTAGAGGCCACGACCGACCTAGCCTGCGGGTAATTGGGTGAGAACAGCGTATCCACCACCTGTTTCGCGTTGGTGGCATGCAGCAACGCCTGACGGACGCGGATATCGCTCACCAGCGGATTGTCCGGACGGAAGCTCAGGCTGTCGTTGACGCCACGGGTCGGCGCCGCATAGATCGGGAACTTCTGCTCGCTGGCCTGTTTCTCATCATAGGCCTGTACCTGACGGATCAGATCGGCCTGACCGGCCAGCAGCGCGCCGATGCGCACGCTATCTTCCGGGGTAACCAGTACTTTAATGCCGTCCAGATTGGCCGGGCCCTGTTGCGGGCTGCTTTTCGGTCCCCACTGGTAATCTTTACGCGCCACCAGATCGACTTCGCGCCCCAGCTTCTCATCGCTGACCACGAAGGGACCCGAACCAATGATATGGCGGGCATCACCCAGCTGATCGAAGCTGCGCGCCAGCGTGCTGAGTGAAACCAGCCCGGAGCCGATAGTCGCCGTGCCCTGCAGGAATCCCGGTGACGGCTTTTTAAAATAGAATTTCACCGTCAGCGGATCGATGACCTCGCTGTGATCATAATTATTGATCACCTCTGACGCCGGCAGCCGCAGGGCTTTGTTTCCCAGCCCGTAGGTATCGAAGTTTTTCGCCACCGCATTGGCATCTAACGGTGTGCCATCGGAGAAGGTCACGCCGGGACGGAGTTTAAAGGTGTACTGCGTTTTATCGGCGTTGGTGGTCCAGCTCTCGGCAATCCAGGGTTCCACCTGCAGGGTTTCGGGGTTCTGCCAGGTTAGCTTGTCGGTAATCTGATTCAGAATACCGCCATTAGGATAAAAGCCGCCGGCCGGCGGATAGAGATTAGTATGTGCCTGCTGCTCCAGATAAATCAGCGTTCCGCCTTTGACCGGTGCGGCCACGGCGTTTACGGCAATACTCCCGGCAAGTAAAGTCAAAACCAGCGCACGTAAAGGTGGCGCACGGTGAAAAAACGTCTTCATGATGAATTCCTTTGTTATCAATTATCTCAACAGACGGAATCATCATCGAATGGCGCCACACGCAGATGAACTAATGAATTGGTCCAAGCTTATCTGAAAAAAATAAATACCCGACAGCGGGCAGCAGGCTCAGCAGGATGAACGCCCGCCCGGCGCGCGGGCAGGACGAGGGTTACTCCGCACTCATCAGCGCCTGGCGGCGCTGATTTTCACGTAAAAAACCGGACAACAGCCCCAGCCACAGCAGGCCACAGCTAAGGTTCACCAGACTGAAACCCCGGCTGCCGCTGCTGAACCAGGCAGTTTTCGCCGCTTCTATTCCCAGCGCAATCACCAGGATACTCACCATCCCCAGCATAGCCGCCACGCTGCCTTTTCCGGCGTGGCTGGAAAAGAGCGCCAAGCGGTAGAGCCCGGCGCTGACCAGCCCGGTGCCGAAGCCGTAAAGGCTGAGCCCGGCCGTCAGCCAGCCATAACTCTGCGGGCTAATCAGGCTGGCAAACAGGGCAATTGCCAGCCCACCGACCACTGGCCAGGCACCCAGTCGCAACGGTTGCGCAATCGGCAGGCGGCTGGTGAGGCGGCTCAGCGTCAGATTTCCGGCAATCATCGTCGCGAAAACTGGCAGTTGCAGCAGGGCATAGTCGAACCGGCTCAGTCCGGCATCATGAATCAAAATCACCGGCGACAGCGCCACCCACGCCAGACAGGGCAGGCTGACCAGACCAATTGCCAGCGAGCCGCGCATCACCTGACGATCCCGTAACAGCGCAAGGTAGCCTTTGCCGATCGACGCCAGCGACAGCGGCGCTGCCGGCTTATCTGAAGTTTCCGGCATGGCATACCACAGGCCTGCCAGCGCCAGCGCGGTCAGGGCGGCAAATACCCCGAACAGCGCGCGCCAGTCACCCACTGACAGAAACGCGGCGCCCGCCAGGGGACCCGCCAGCGGTGCCAGCAGCGCCACATTCGCCATTAACGCCATGATCTTCACGCTGACCGCTTCGCTGAAGGCTTCCTGCACGGCGGCGTAACCCACCGCGCCAATAAAACAGAGGCTGAAGCCCTGCAGAAAACGCAGCAGGACAAACTGCTCAATGCTCTCTACCCAGTGGGTTGCCAGGCAGGTGAGCATAAAAAAGGCCGCCCCGCTGAGCATCACCGGACGCCGTCCGAAGCGGTCGGAAAGGGGACCCAGCAACCACTGCAGCGTCATGCCGCCGATGAGGTAGGCGGTGAGCGAGGCGGAGACCCATTGCGGGCCGACCCCAAACTCCTGGGTCACCAGCAGCATCCCCGGCTGGATCATGTCATGGGCGATATAGGTGGCAAATTCAAACAACACCAGCGACAGCGGAAAGATAAGATGGCGGCGCATCCGGAGAGAAACCGAGGGTAATAAAGCCATAACGGAAAGCGTCCTGAAATGAACATTGCTGATAAAAAAATGACGCGGCCACCAAAGTGACCGCGTCACCTAATCTGACGTCAATCTGCCTGCAGACGATCAGCGCCAGCGGGCAATCGGGTTATCCAGCGTACCGGCAAATTTAAGGTTTTCGGCCGGATCGGCGAGGTTAATCATCTGCTGATTATTCGCCAGCTGCAGACGGTTCAGGCAGGAGCGGGTAAACGCCGGAGCAAACATATCGTAGCGCTCAAACTTATCGGCCAGATGCGGATGCGCCTGCTGGTAATCTTTAACGCACTGCGCCACCGCCTGCCAGAAATCGTCTTCCGCCAGCGTGCCGGATTGATGCAGAACCGCGCTGATAAAGCGGAAAATGCAGTCAAACACGTCGGTGAAGATCGACAGCAGTTTGAGATTTTCCGGCACGTCCACCGCCAGCCGCTGCACCATGTCCGGCAATACCGCATCCGGATTCATCACCGCAATCTCCTCGCCGATATCCTTCATATAAGCGCTGACCGGCACGTTGTTTTCCAGCAGCATAATCAGGTTCTCGCCGTGGGGCATGAAGACCAGATCGTGCTGATAAAAACAGTGCAGCAGCGGGCTGAGATAGCAGCGCAGATAGCGATCGATCCACGGCTTCGCCGCTATACCGGAGTCGGCGATCAGCGCCGGCAGCAGGGGCTGCTGATGCTGATCGATGTGCAGGAAGGAAGCCATCGTCATCAGCCGCTGGCCGGGCCTGAGGCTGGTCACCGGATTATCGCGCCACAGGGCGGCAAACATCTTTTTGTAAGCCGAGTCGCCTGTGATCGCCTGTTCGTAGTAGCGGTTGTGATAACCGACCGCCGCCACTTCGCGCAGGATGCGGAAGTCACACGCCTGCAGCCACGCGTCGTCAGCCACCAGCGTTTCCAGCCACTGATTGATGGCGGGCGTCGTCGACATGTAATAGGGCGACAGACCGCGCATAAAGCCCATGTTAAGCACCGACAGGGCCGTTTTGACGTAGCGTTTTGTCGGCTGGCTGCGGTTGAAGAAGGTACGAATAGACTGCTGTGCCTGGTAACGATCGTCACCCTCGCCGAGATAGACAATATCGTTGCTGGCGATGTCAGCGGCAAACACCGTCAGCAGCTTGTTCTGCCACTGCCAGGGGTGAACCGGCATCAGAATATACGCTTCAGCCGCCAGCCCTTTGCCGATCAGTTGCTGATGAAAACGGTCAACCGTCTCCTCACCCAGCTCATCGCGCATCAGTTGCTGGTAACTCAGGTTGCTCAGGCTGGAGAAGTGCGCATTGCGCTGGTGTACCGCCACCCAGATCAGCGTGATCGGTGCCGCTGCTTCGGGGGCATACGCCAGATAGTCGCGGGCGTCAAAGCCGATACGGCCATTGTTGGCAACAAAGCAGGGATGCCCTTCGGTCATCGCCGCTTCCACCGTCTGGAAATCCGCTTTAACCAGCGCCTGACTGTCGGGATTGTTCTTTTGCAGCTTATAGACGCTGCTGCACAGCGTGCTGCTGATCTCTTCCATATAGGTCGCCAGCAGCGCCTGGGTGATGCCGATCTGCGCGTTGAACTCCACGATGAACTGCAAGGCATCCAGCGGCAGCGGACGTCCATTCTCCTGTTTGCTCAGCGAATCCGCCTCGATCTCCCAGTGATCCAGCGCCAGCCGGGACGCCTGGAATTGATAAACCGCCTCGCCGCCCGGCACCGCCAGCGTGTAGTTGCCCGGACCGGTTTCAGCCGGGGCGATGATTTTTTCATGGGCAAATTCAGCAATCGCTTTACGGATCAGCAAACGGTTAGCCCGCGCCCAGTTGTCGCCCGCCAGATGCGCGCCATTGAGTAATGATGGTGTGGTGTTCATAGTCTGCGACTCCTGCAGTAGAGCGTGTTGATAATCTTCACGCTGGCAAAACGCCAGCCAGGCGGTTTTGTGACCCATATCGATGGTGTGCTGGTAGCGGAAGCCGGCACGCCGGTTGAGACGGTGGATTTTCTCGTTGCGCACATCCGGCTCAACCACCACCCGACCCACTTCTGGCCGGCTGAACAGGTAGTCCATCACCAGGGTGAAAACCTGCCAGCTAAAGGCCATGATCGGCTGGGTGGCGGGTGCAATCAGAATGTGCATCCCGTAATCATCCGGCGCGGCGGGATAGTATTTGCCGACCTCGTCGTCACAGGCGCGATAGCATTCGATCAAACAGACTGGCCGCTCATCACAGCAGCCGATCAGCGCCGCATGGGGATCGGCTGCCGTCAGCGTCTGGTAGAACGCCGCAACCTGCTCAGGACGCTGCTGCTGCATTCCCCAGAAGCGCGCGTAATCGCCACTTACCCACTGATGGATCAGCGGGATATCTGTGGCATCAAGCGGCCTGAGGCTGAAGTTGCCCGCCGGACGTGGCGCGCTAAAAAGAACAGGTGAGGACATATCAACGCTCCGATTGTGCCGGGAAGGTCTGGAAGGCGATTTGACGTTCAACCGGATAGATTTCCCGTCCGGTCAGTTCGCGCAGTAACACCGAGTTGCGGTAGCAGGCCATGCCGAGATCGGGGGTGACGAAACCGTGGGTATGCAGCTCCGCGTTCTGAACAAAGATTTGGTTGTGATAATCGATGCTGTAGTTGCGTTGCACATCGTAGCGACCCTTGCTATCCCAGCGCAGCCGCTGAGTAATCCCTTCCAGAAACATCGGAGGGCGATAGTGATAGCCGGTCGCCATCACCAGCCCTTCGGTCCGACGGGTAAAAGTTGCGTCCTGCTCCTCCTGATGCAGCGTCAGTTCAAATTCTCCCTGCGGCAGCCAGCGCATGTCGGTCAGGGCGGCGTGCGTGAACAGATTGACGTTGAGATCGCCGTCCAGCTGCTTGATATACATCAGATCGTAGATATCGTTGATCAGGCTGCTGTTGATCCCTTTGTAGAGGTTTTTATGGTTGGCGTTCAGTTCATCGCGTCGTTCAGCCGGCAGGTTGTGGAAATAATCGACCCATTCCGGCGAGGTCATCTCCAGCGTCAGCTTGGTGTATTCCAGCGGGTAGAAACGCGGCGCGCGGGTGATCCAGTTAAGCTGATAGCCGAAGCGGTCAATGTCACCCAGCAGATCGTAGTAAATTTCCGCTGCGCTCTGCCCGCTGCCTAACACGGTGATCGAACGCTGGTTCTGTAACCTGGCTTTGTTACGCAGATATTCGCTGGAGTGGGTCAGGCGCGCGCGATGCGGCGCGCTGCATTCCGGCATCCAGGCGGTAGGGCCGGTGCCAAGGATCAGATGGCGCGCCAGCCACTGCTGCGTCTTGCCGCTGACGGTATCGGTCACGCTGAGACGGTAGGCACCGCTCGCCTCATCGTAACGGACATCATCAACGTGACTGTTCCAGCGCAGATTACTGAGTTTCGTGCTGGCCCACTGGCAGTACTGGTTATACTCTTTGCGCATCAGGAAGAAGTCCTCGCGGATGTAAAACGAGTAGATCTTGCCCTTTTGCTTCATATAGTTAAGCAGGCTGTAGGGACTGGTAGGATCGGCCAGCGTGACCAGATCCGCCATAAACGGCGTCTGCAGATGGGCGCTTTCCAGCATCATGCCGGTGTGCCAGTCAAACCCCGGATTCTCATCAAGGAACAGTCCATTCAGTCCCTCAACCGGCTCACTCAGGCACGCCAGGCTCAGGTTAAACGGGCCGATGCCAATACCGATAAAATCATAAATGGTGTTATTCATGTTGGCGCTCTCACTGATTAGCCGCATTCAGCGCCGATGCCCGCAGATGTTCACGGCCATAGTGCGCAATCAGGCCGATAACGTCTTCAATATCGGCGGCGGTAGTGGTGGGGTTAAGCAGGGTGAATTTCAGGTATTGCCGGCCGTCAACTTTGGTACCGGCAATCACCGCATTGCCGGAGCGGAAGAGCGCTTTACGGATGGCGGCGTTGACCTCATCAAGCTGGCTATCGCTGATGCCCGCTCTGGGCAGATAACGAAAGATCTGCGTAGTCAGCTCCGGCGCGTGCAGCACCTCGATCGCCGGATGTGCGCTTAGCAAGCGATGGGCGGTTTGGGTCAGCCGCAGCAGGCTATCGAAAGCCTCGCCCAGCGCCGCCGGTCCCATCACGCGCAGCGTCAGCCACATTTTCAGCGCATCGAAGCGGCGGGTGGTCTGAATACTTTTATTGACCAGGTTGGGCGTGCCTTCCTGCTGGGCGCTGAGCGGATTGAGATAGTCGGCGTGGTGGGTGACATGTTTCAGATTCTGACTGTCGCGTACGAAAAACGCGCCGCAGCTCACCGTCTGGAAGAATGACTTGTGATAATCCACGGTCACGGAGTCCGCCAGCTCAATGCCATCCAGGCGGGCGCGATGCTGTTCGGAAACCAGCAGACCACAGCCGTAGGCGGCATCAACGTGCATCCACAGACCATAACGCTGGCAGATTTGCGCCACGTCTGTCAGCGGATCGATACTGCCGAAATCTGTGGTGCCGCTGGTCGCCACTACGGCAATCGGAATCAATCCTTCAGCGTGACAGCGGGCTATTTCCTGTTCCAGCCGTCGGGCATCCATCCGGTAGTGCGCATCGTGATCGACCGGAATGACGGCGTCATAGCCCAGCCCCAGAATCGCCATCGATTTCTGAATGCTGAAGTGGCTCAGTTTTGAGGTCAATACCCGCCATCGGGCGGCGTTTTCAGGCAGGCCGCGCTGCTTGATCAAATGACCGGCATGATGGGCAGCGCACCAGCTATCGCGAGCCAGCAGCATCGCCATCAGATTGGACTGGGTTCCGCCACTGGTAAAAATGCCATCCGACCCGGCGGGCAGGCCGATTCGTGCCAGCGTCCAGTCAATCACCTTTTGCTCAATCAGCGTGCCGCCTGCGCTCTGGTCCCAGGTATCCACCGAACTGTTGACCGCCGCCATAATCTGCTCAGCCATCAGTGAGGGAAGCACAACCGGACAGTTGAGGTGTGCCAGATATTTCGGGTGGTGAAACCAGACGGCGTCGCGCAGATAGAGCTGGTTCAGCTCCGCCAGCGCGGCGTCGTTATTGCCGAGGGGCTGATCCAGATTGACGCCGCTAAATTCCGCAGCCAGTTCATGAGGCAGAATACCGCTGAACGGTTTTTCCACCTGACTGAGGGTACGGGTCATCAGCGTCAGCACTTCCTGCGTCTGCCGGGACCAGGCTGCCAGTTGCCGATCGTTAAACAGTGACGCTTCGGCACCGCTGACGGGAGGCAAATCAGACGAGTCAGGTACCGATTGAACAGATGAGCGTAAGACCATGTTGAGTTCCTGTGCTGTAACCAATTGACGCTGCCGGCATAAAACCGTCAGTGTGGGCATCAGCTCAAAAGCTCCAGTAAACATTACGTTAACTAACCAGACAAAAACCCTGCCAGCAGCGCGGGATAGCACTTTTGCCTGTAAAATGTGAAATTCCGTAGTTTATTTGTGGTTTAATCAGCGTATATCGCTGTTTTTGTTATGCGAAGATTGTAAATGTTAATCATTATCATTCAATCTTTTTGTTGTGGGAATTTATTTGTAAATGTTTCTAATATGGAAAATGTGATTGATATCACCTTTATTGCGGTTGCGGTAGAGATCAGATGAAGGATGGCAAAAGCAGAATGGCAGGCTCAGCTGCGATGATTTAACCCCTATGTTTCCTTGTTGGAAACTTAGTGAAAATGCGATACGCTGCTTACTGAGTCCGGACAGGCGAGGGAAGCATGCACGTTATCTCAAGGGAGCCATTCAGGGAAGCAGCAGAGTTTCCAAACGACGCCACTGCATTGGATGCCATATATCTGGTGTTAAAAGGCGAAAATTTTAGGTCGCCAGACGCATTAAAAAAGCGATTTCCCAGCCTGGACCGGATGAAATATCGGGAGAAATGGTGGGTAATTGATGCAGGCGGTAATAACCTGAGGATAATGTTTTTCGTTGATTTTGAGCGAAGCAAAATTTTCATCAAGCATATCGTTACGCATCCGGAATACTACAGGCTTATAAAGAAGTATCGGGAGCAGAAAGAATGATTACCGAAGCTATTCAGGCTACCAACCAACTGATTGAAATTATTCCTTTTTTAGGAGGGAGCACTCAGAAAAAGGATTATGAACAGGCACTGGAATTGGTGGAGTATCTGGTAGAGCATCAACCTGATAGCCCGCTAATTGATATGCTGGCTGATAAAGTGGCCCGTTACGAAGATAATTCACCTGAATTCGCTGAGTTTAACGCCCGCATTGCAAAAATGCCACAGGGCGTTGCGTTACTGCGAGTACTGATGGATCAGTATGGCCTTAATCAATCCTCGTTTACTGAAGAAATTGGCCAGCGCTCTTACGTGAGCCGTATTCTGCGTGGTCAACGATCCTTAACGGATAAACATAAAGCGCGTCTGGCAGCGCGGTTTAATCTGCCGTTCGAAGCCTTTAATGGCAAGGCGTAGATCGGGCTGAACATGCCGTATTACCTGCTTAATTCCTCTGGCGCACTCATCCACCACGCGAACGGATAAGCAGGCAATATTAAATATCTGCACGCTCAGCTGCCGTGGTGATTAAGAGCCCGGATCGGCCAGGCATTTTTCTGCCTCTTTTCTGACAGCAACATTTCTGCTGATCTTCATATTTGCGGCTAAATTAACTTTCTCCTCAGCTGATGAGGGCTTAATACGCTTTTCTGCAAACCATTCCCGATTAATCTGGATTAAGCCCGAAACAGTCCCCGTCATTTAAATTCTCGCCATCATTAAATTTAACTATATGTTTTAAAAGCTCATTATTATTTACCTCGCCTCTATCTTTTCCGATATGAATAAATTAAAAAACCATAAAACAATATGATGTTTTACCTGATAACACAGCCGCCGCACACTGGTCAGCAACCGGAATAATAAGGATCAGGTGAATGGCATATCGATTAAGTCTGTTAGACAAAGCGCCCGTTGCAGAGGGGGAATCGCCTGCCGCCGCGCTGCAGCGCACGCTGCAACTGGCGCAGCAGGCGGAGGAGTGGGGTTATCACCGCTTCTGGCTGGCGGAACATCACAACACCGCGCAGCTGGCCAGTCCGTCACCGGAACTGTTAATTGCCTGGATCATTGCCCAGACCCGACATATTCGCGTCGGATCGGGCGGGGTGATGCTTCAGCATTACAGTCCCTACAAGGTGGCGGAAAATTTCAATCTGCTGGCGTCACTGGCACCGGGCCGCGTCGATTTAGGTATCGGCAAAGCGCCGGGCGGATTACCGCTTTCGACCCGTGCGCTTCAGCTGGGCGTGCAGCCGTCAGAGAAGGGCAGTTTTGCCGAGCAGCTGCAACTGCTGGATAACTGGCTGCAACCCGACCGCAACAGTCACGATGACGATGAACGGCTACAGGCCACACCGTTGCCGCCACGGCCAGTGAACCGTTTCCTGCTGGGTGCCAGTGAAGAGAGCGCCCGACTGGCCGCGAGTCTCGGCTGGCAGCTGGTGTTCGCCGCCCATCTGAACGGTGACCGCCAGTTACTTGAGCAGGTGCTCAGCACCTATTCACGCCTGAGCAACGGCCAGCGGGCGCTGGTGGCGGTTCAGGTGGTGGTGGCCGATTCACCCGCCGGCGCGGATCTGCTGGTCTCTTCGCTTCGCCATTATCATGTGTCGGTGAAAGATGGTCCGGGCGTGAATGTCGCCAGCCTGGAACAGGCCGAACGTTATGTACGTCAGGGCGGCTACCGTGATTACCAGATAGAGCCGCGCACGCCGTCGTTGCTGAAAGGGACCGCAGCACAGGTCCATGCCCAGCTCGATGCCCTGCATCATAACTTTGGTATCGACGAGTTTATTATTGATACGCCGATCGCCGAGCCAGTCGCACGCCACCATTCGCTGGCATTACTGGCCACGCATCATCTGGTCGCAGCCTGATCGCCCTGAGCGGAGAGTCATCATGAAGCCGAATGCATCACAACTGATCGAATGGCGGCGCGAGCTGCATACCTGGCCGGAGCTGTCGGGCCAGGAGTTTGCCACCACGGAACGGCTGCGTCGCTGGCTGCAGGAAGCCGGTATCCGGCTGTCTGATTATCCGCTTGAAACCGGCGTCGTGGCGGAGATTGGACAGGGTGATGCGGTGATCGCACTGCGGGCGGATATTGATGCCCTGCCGATTCACGAGGCGAGTGGCGTACGCTTTCATTCACGTCATCCCGGCGTGATGCACGCCTGCGGCCACGATCTGCACAGCGCGGTGATGTTAGGCGCGGCGCTCCAGCTTAAAGCCAGTGAGCCGCAACTGGCGGGACGGGTACGCATTCTGTTCCAGCCCGCCGAAGAGATCGCCCGTGGCGCACGGCAGTTTATCGCCGCAGGCGTGCTGGATGAGGTGCAGGCCATTTTTGGTATGCACAATGAACCAGCGTTACCGGTCGGCACCTTCGCCACCCGCAGCGGCGCGTTCTACGCCAACACCGATAAATTTATTATTCGCGTCACTGGTAAAGGCGCTCATGCCGCGCACCCGGAACAGGGCGTCGACAGCATCGTGGTCGCCAGCCAGATCATTCAGGCCTTACAGGGTCTCACCAGCCGCAGCTTCAGCGCGCTCGACAGTCTGGTCATGAGCATTACCCGGATTGACGGCGGGAAAACCTGGAATGTGCTGCCCGGCGGCGTGGAGTTTGGCGGGACTGCCCGTACACACGATCTCCAGCTGCGGGCCGAGCTGGAACAGCGGGTGCGCACGCTGGTGGAAAACTTTGCCCAGGCCAGTGGCGCAGAGGCGACGCTGAGCTGGCATCCGGGTCCGCCGGTGCTGGTCAACGATCCCGACTGGGCACAGTTCAGCAGTGACGTGGCGCAACAGCTCGGCTACCGGGTGCAGCCCGCCGGACTGCATCTGCTGGGCGAAGATTTCGCCTTCTATTTACAACAGGTGCCTGGCGTCTTCGTCAGCATCGGCAGCGCCAGCGATTATGGCCTGCACCACGCCAGCTTTAACCCCGATGAAGCGCTGATCGCCCCCGCGGCGGACTACTTTGCGCAACTGGCCCAACAGGCGTTGCAACAGCTTAACGCGCGATGTCGGGAAGCCATTCTGACCTGATTGTTATCTACTGATATCCCACTGCGGCGGTCGTCATGACCGCCGTTCAGGCACCGCTTTGACTAAAAAAAGAGAGAGCATCATGAGCACAAGACAACTTCGGCTGGGCACTATGCTGCACGGCGCCTCGGGAAACATGTCCGCCTGGCGTCATCCGGCGGCCCAGGCCGATGCCAGCATCAGCTTCGATTACGCCCGAAAAATTGCCCGCAAAGCGGAGCAGGGCAAGCTCGATTTTCTGTTCGTCGCCGACGGCTTATACATCAATGAAAAGTCGATCCCGCATTTTCTCAACCGCTTCGAACCCCTGACGCTGCTGTCGGCGCTGGCGGGTGTGACAGAACATCTTGGGCTGGTCGGTACCGTTTCAACCTCCTACAGCGAACCCTTCACCGTGGCGCGTCAGTTTGCCAGCCTCGATCATCTCAGCGGTGGCCGTGCCGGCTGGAACGTGGTGACTTCGCCGCTGGAAGGCTCGGCTAAAAACTTCTCGCGTCAGCAGCATCCGGAGCACGCGCTGCGCTATCGCATCGCCGACGAATACCTGCAGGTGGTGAAAGGATTGTGGGATTCATGGGAGCCGGATGCCTTTGTGCGCGACAAGCAGAGCGGCCAGTTTTTCGATCCGGCGAAGCTGCATACGCTGAATCATCACGGTGATTTCTTTCAGGTGCAAGGCCCGCTTAACATCTCGCGCACCCCGCAGGGCCGTCCGATTATCTTCCAGGCCGGTGCTTCAGAAGACGGCAAAAAGCTGGCCGCCCGCCATGCCGATGCCATTTTCACCCACCAGCCAACGCGTGAAGAGGCACAGGCCTTTTACCGTGATGTTAAACAGCAGCTGGTGGCGAATGGCCGTCAGCCAGAGGATCTGCACATCTTTCAGGGCGTGAGCGTGATTGTTGGCGATGATGCGCAAGACGTTGAGCGGCAGTACCAGACCACCGCGGCGCTGGTATCGATTAATGATGCACTCAATTACCTTGGCCGCTTCTTCGACCATCACGACTTTTCCCGGTATCCGCTGGATCAGCCCTTTCCCGACCTTGGTGATCTCGGGCAGAACAGTTTCCGCAGCACCACTGATGAGATCAAACGCAAAGCGCGCGAGCACGGCCATACGCTGCGGCAGGCTGCGCTGGAAGCCGCAACGCCTCGTCCGCTGTTCCACGGCACGCCCGAGCAGGTGGCAGATGGCCTGCAACTTTGGTTTGAAACCGCGGCCACCGATGGCTTCATCATCAATGGCGGCACGCCAGATACCTTTGAGCGCTTTGTTGACCGCGTAGTGCCGATTTTGCAGGCGCGCGGCCTGAGCCGCCGCGACTATCCTGGGAAAACCCTGCGCGACAGTTTCGACCTGAAGCCGCCGGTAAATCAGTTCACCTCACAATAAGAGCCTGTGCTATGCAAAAAAATAAAAAACTCATCGCCCTGATTATGCTTGCCGCCAGCGGCAGCGCCCTGGCAGACGGCACCAGCGTGGCCTACAACGGCCAGCGGGTCAGCCTCGACGCCAACAAAGCGCCGATTCACAGCGTGAAAAATCCGCAGGCGGTCGCGCAGTTGCCGGCCGGACATCGCTTTGCGGTGCCGGGTTCATTTACCGTGGCGGTCGCGGCGCAAAACTCCCCGCCGCTGACGGTCTTCTCTGATGACAACAAAACCTTGCTCGGCAGCGAAGTCGATATCGCCCGCCTGGTGGCTGACAGCCTCGGCCTGAAGCTCAACATTGTGCCGACCTCCTGGGAGGACTGGCCGCTGGGCGTCGCCTCCGGCAAATATGACGCGGCGATCTCTAACATCACCGTCACCAAAGATCGTAAAGAGAAGTTCGATTTCGCCACCTACCGCAAAGATTCTCTCGGTTTCTACGTCAAAACCAGCAGCCCGATTAAATCACTGACCAAAGCCGAAGATATTGCCGGACTACGCCTCATCGTCGGCTCCGGCACCAATCAGGAAGCGATCCTGCTGGCGTGGGATAAAGAGAATCAGGCGAAAGGGCTGAAAGCATTTACCCCGATCTATACCAAAGATGATGCCGCCCAGACGCTGGCGCTGCAGGCCGGCCGGGCCGACGCCTGGTTCGGCCCTAACGTGATTGGCGCATGGAAAGCGGCGCTTAATGGCAAAACCCGGCTGGTGGGCAGTGTCGATGGCGGCTGGCCAAAAGCGGCACACATTGCGGTGACGGTGAAAAAAGGCAGCGGCCTGGCTGAACCGATCAGTACCGCGCTCAACGGCGTGATGAAAAACGGCGATTACCAGCAGGTGCTGAACCGCTGGGGCGAAGGCGTGGAGCGCATTGATCGTTCCGAAATTAACCCGGCCGGACTGGGCGATTAAGGAGCAGACGATGAGTGAAGCCATATTTCGTGAAGTTTCGCCGGAAGCCCCGGAACTGCAACCGATTCTGACCGGCCTGTTCGGTGAATACGCCGCCCGTTACGGCGACTATTTTGCCCGCCATAAGGAGCAGGAGCTCACCGAGTGGTATCTGCCGCCGCAGGGATTATTCATCGTGCTGGAGCGCGACGGCGAGATCATCGCGATGGGTGCTTACAAACCTTATGACCCGCAGACTGCGGAGCTGAAACGCATCTGGACCCGCAGTGATTTGCGGCGTCAGGGGCTGGCGCTGGTGGTGTTGCAGGAGCTGGAGCGGCGTGCGCTTCGGGCGGGCTATCAGCGGCTGTTTCTTACTACCGGTTTTCGTCAGCCGGAGGCGGTACGGCTTTATACCGGCCACGGCTATCAGCCGCAGTTTGATCTCAGCGGCGATCTCGAACGCTACGGAGCGCCGCCACACGATGGCCGGCTGCGTTTTATTAAAGTGATCGGCGTGCAGGACGTTGCACAGGCGAGTTAAGGAGAGATCATGAGCAAGCATCAACATCTGCAGGTGGTGCCCGCGCGTTATCCGGCCCGCACCCTTGGCGCGATCGTCGCCCTGTTTATTCTGGCTGGCGTCATTCAGTCGGTCGCGTTTAATCCGCGCTGGGAATGGGGCGTATTTGCCCGCTGGTTCTTCGATCCGGTGATCCTGCATGGGCTGGGGCAGACGCTGCTGCTGACGCTGCTCGGCACGGTATTCAGCCTGATTTTTGGCGGCCTGCTGGCGCTGGCCCGCCTCTCATCGTCATGGCTGCTGAGCAGTCTGGCCTGGGGATATATCTGGCTGTTCCGCTCGCTGCCGCTGATCGTCGTGCTGATCATCCTGTACAACTTCTCTTATCTCTACGACACCCTGTCGATCGGGGTCCCCTTTACCACGCTGTCGTGGGGAGCGTTTCAGACCATCAATGTGCTGGGACAGTTTCCGGCGGCGGTGATTGGCTTAACGCTGGTGCAGGCGGCTTACAGCGCGGAGATCATTCGCGGCGGGATTCTGGGTGTGGATCATGGCCAGGTTGAGGCCGCCTCCGCGCTGGGGCTGTCGGCAACCCGTCGCACCTTCCGCATCATTCTGCCGCAGGCGTTACGCGCCATCATTCCCACCGCCTTTAACGAAATCATCAGCCTGGCGAAGGGCACGGCGATGGTTTACGTGCTGGCGATGCCGGAGCTGTTTTACACCATCCAGATGATCTACAACCGCAACCAGGAAGTGATCCCGCTGCTGATGGTCGGTGCCGCCTGGTATCTGATTATTACCACCGTACTGTCGGTGATTCAGCACAGCGTTGAACGCTGGCTGGCCCGCAGCGTGACCCGTGAGCCGCAGCCGTCGCGCTGGCGGCAGTGGCGCAACCGCGTTACGCCGCTTAATCCAACCGAGGAGATCAGCCATGTCCGAAGCCATTGATTACCGCACATCACACACCACCGGTGCCATCAGCATTACCGGCGTCAGTAAAAGTTTTGGCAAACATAAAGCGCTGGATGGGGTTTCTCTGTCGCTGGCGCCGGGATCGGTGACGGTGATCCTCGGCCCTTCCGGCTCCGGCAAATCAACGCTGTTGCGCACCATCAACCATCTGGAGCGGGTAGATGAAGGGTTTATCCAGATCGATGGCGATTACATAGGCTATCAGCAACGCGGCGATAAGCTCTATGAACTGAAAGAGCAGGCGATCCTGCGTCAGCGCATCAACGTCGGCTATGTGTTTCAGAATTTCAATCTGTTCCCGCACCTCAGCGTGCTGGACAACCTGATTGAGGCACCGATTGCCCATCGCCAGCTCACCAAAGCGGCAGCGATACAGCGCGCCGGTGAACTGCTGGATATTGTTGGCCTGCGGCATAAAGCTGACGCCTGGCCGCGCCATCTGTCGGGCGGTCAGCAGCAGCGTATCGCCATCGCCCGCGCCCTGATGCTCAATCCCCGGGTGATGCTGTTTGACGAACCGACCTCGGCGCTCGATCCGGAACTGGTCGGCGAGGTGCTCGACGTGATTAAGAAGCTGGCGCGTTCCGGCACCACGCTGGTGATCGTCACTCACGAGATCGGCTTTGCCCGCGAAGTGGCGGATAACGTGGTGTTTATGGTCGATGGTCGGATCGTTGAGCAGGGCAGCACCACGCAGGTGCTGAACAATCCGCGTCATGAGCGAACCCGACGCTTCCTGGCGCGCGTACTGTGAGGGTGACGATGAAGCTGAATCCTCTGTCACTGCTGGTGCTGGCGCTGCTGGCGCCGCTGGGGGTTTCCGCCGCTGAGCAGCGTGATACCCGGCAAAATGAGACGCCGATTCATGCGCCCGCCAATCCGGCGGCGATCGCTAAAATTCCGGCCAGCTTTGCTTTTATTGAACCGGGAACCCTGACGGTGGCGACTTCCGCCACCAACTCACCACCGCTGTCGCTGCTGGGGTCGGATAATGTCTCACGCATTGGCAGCGATCCCGACATTGCCCGGCTGCTGGCCGACAGTCTGGGATTAAAGCTGAAGCTGGTGCCCGCTTCGTGGGAAGACTGGCCGCTCGGCATTAGCGCGGGCCGTTACGATGTGGCGATGTTCAATATCGCGGTGACCGAAGAGCGTAAAAAGAAGTTTGATTTCGCCACCTATCGCGCCGATAACCACGCCTTTTCGGTGAAAAGTGACAGCAAAATCACCACGATCAACGCGCCCGCTGACATCGCCGGTAAGCGCATCATCGTGGCCTCCGGCACCAATCAGGAGCGTATCCTGCTGAGCTGGGATGAGCAAAACCAGGCGAAAGGGCTGCCTGCGGTGACGCCGATCTATCTGACCGATGACGCCTCAGCCACGCTTTCTCTGCTGTCGGGACGGGCCGATGCGATGTTCGGTCCGCACTCGATGGCAGCCTGGAAAGTGGCTTCACGCGGCCAGACAAAGCTGGTCGGCAGCGGGCCGTTTCGCGCCTGGGTGGCGGTCACCACCAAAAAGGGCAATGGGCTGGCTCCGGCCCTGCAGGCCGCCATCGATGGTGCCATTCGCGGCGGGCAGTATCAGCAGGTGCTGACGCGCTGGGGTGAACAGGATGAAGCCATTGCCCACTCCACGGTCAATCCTCCTGGCATTCAGTACTGATGCCTCTCAGGCGCTTCGGCGCCGTTTATTCAGCGTTACCCTCCACGCCACAGAACCGTTGTCACGGCGATCGACCCCGGAATTGCGCTACACTCTCCAGCGTTAGTGATCTATCCTGCCCGCCTGTCGATTCAGCGCGCGGCGGAGCAATTAACCTGGAAGCCCCATGAAAATCAGATTCCTTTCTGCCAATGAGCAAAAGCTGGCGGAGGTGCGCAAAATCCTCGAACCTGTCGGGGTCGAAGTGTTGCCCATCTCCCGTCGCATCGAAGAGATCCAGACTGAAAATGAACTCGATCTGGTGCGCGATAAACTGACCAAAGCCTTTTCACTGATTGGGCGACCGCTCTTCGTCGAGCATACCGGACTCTATCTCGACGGCCTCAATGGCCTGCCTGCCGGGCTGACCCGCATTTTCTGGAACCGGCTGGATGCAGAACGCTTTACTGCCCTGGTTCAGGGACTCGACAGCCAGGCCGTGACGGCAAAAACCGTACTCGGCTACTGTGATGGCCGCAAGATGTACCAGTTTTCAGGTGAACTGCGCGGCACCATCGCCGCCGAGCCTGCCGGTACCCGCGGCTTTCAGTGGGACTGCGTCTTTATCCCGGAAGGCTACGATCAGACCTTCGCCGAAATGGGCGAGCTCAAGAATGAGATCTCCATGCGGCGCATCGCGCTCGATCGCTTCGCCACCTTTTTGAAAACGGCCCGGAGTGTTGCATGAAACCAGAACTTAAACGTGCCTATGACTCCGGTAAGCTGATTCTGTTTGCCGGTGCGGGCATCTCACGCAACCTTGGCCTGCCGGAGTGGCATGAGCTGATTGCCCATCTCGCCAATGAGCTGGGCTACGATCCTAAAATCTTCAATACCTACGGTACCCACCTGTCGCTGGCGGAATATTACAAACAGAAGAAAGGGTCACTCGGCCCGCTGCGCAGCTGGATGGATCGCGAATGGCACCGCCCGGATATTGATGTCCGGACGTCAGAAATTCACACCATGATTACCCAGGGCAACTTCTCGCGTATCTACACCACCAATTACGATCGCTGGCTGGAAGCGGCGCACGATGCGCATGGCGTTCCCTATTACAAAGTGGCTAATGCCGCCGACCTGGTGTCGCTGACCGAAGATAAGCGCCACATCATCAAGCTGCACGGTGATTTCGATGACGATACCTCTATCGTGCTCGATGAAAGCAGCTACTTTGAACGGCTCTATTTTGATTCACCGCTCGACATCAAACTGACCCATGACGTGATGGGCAATTCGGTGCTGTTTGTTGGCTACAGCATCAGCGATTTTAATATTCGTCTGCTGTTCTACCGCCTGACGAAAATGTGGGGCCGTACCGGGCTGGCCACCGCGCGTCCCAAGTCCTATCTGTTTACCAACCGCAATAATCCGGTGGCAAAAGAGGTACTGGGGCAGTGGGGCATCGAGATGATCGTCTCGGAAGAGGATGACCCGCGCAAAGCGCTGGCCGATTTTCTTGAGGAACTTCAGGTGTAACCGGCGACGCGGTTTCACCCCAAAACCTGCGCCCGGTTAAGGTTATGCGGCGTACAACCGATAAACTCTATTCTCTGCTGGAAAAGCATCAACGTCGTGATATACTGTATGTATACACAGTATCTGAGGGCAAAAACATGGCTGTCGAAACAAAATTTGTAGTAGTCAGAAAGGGTGAAGAGAAGATGACGTTTGCCAACAAGAAAGAGGCCGATGCCTACGACAAAATGCTCGATATGGCCGAAGCCTTCACCGACTGGCTGTTACAGCATCAACCCGCACTGGATGAGACGCAGGCAGAAACGCTGGGCTTGCTGATCGCTGAGCAGAAAGATGCCGTGCAGCATATTCTCCGCACCAGCAAACTGCCTGAGCCTGTGGCCGTCACTGCCGCTCAGCCTGAAACGGTGTCGGAGCGTTCTGATGACGCCGCCGTAGCAGAAACCGCCAGCAGCAAGAAAGTGCGCGCGGTGAAAGCAGCCTGATCCCCATCACGCCGGAAGCCATTTCCGGCGTGGTTATTTTACTGGCTGAGCGCGCGCATCATTCTCTCAGTCTGTTTTCACCTGATAGCGCGTGCTGCGCCCGCCACCTTCCAGCCGGTAAAGACAGCCTTTCTCCAGCAAATCCGCTAAATGACGCGTTGCCGTCGCCTTACTCACTTTTGCCACCTTCTGATACTGACTGGCACTGATCCCCTGTTCAAAACCCTGCTCGCCGCCATCCAGCAGCCGGTTCAGTACTTTTACCTGCTCTTTGCTCAGAGAGCGTTCCCGATGCTGTAGCCAGAAGCGCGCCCTGATCTGGGTGCGGGCGATGCTGTTCATCGCCTGTTGCAGGCTCTCATCCAGCATATCGAGGAACCACATCAGCCAGTCGGTGATATCCAGTCCGCCTTTCTGCGTCCGCTCCAGAATGCGGTAGTAGTCCGCCCGATGCGCCAGAATCGCCGGTGACATGGCATAGAGCCGGATGCTTTGACTGTCCGCCTGTGCCAGCGCCAGATCGGTTAAGGCACGCGTAATGCGGCCATTACCGTCATCAAACGGGTGCAGGGTAACAAACCAGAGATGGCAGATGGCGGCGCGCAGCAGCGGGTCCAGCATGACGTCCTGCTCGCTGCGGTTAAACCAGTCAATAAACTGCGTCAGCTGTGGCTCCAGTCCACTGCGCGGCGGCGCTTCAAAATGCACCGTTGGGCGATCGATCCGTCCGGAGATCACCTGCATTGGCTCACTGCCGCGTAGCGTACCCACGCTCAGACGCTGCACCGACCACTCATCGGCAGGAAACAGCCAGCGATGCCATTGGTAAAGACGCGCCAGCGTGAGCGGCTGGCTGCGGTTGTTAATGGCATCCAGCATCATCGCCGCCAGTCCCTCCGATCGATCCGAAACCGGATAAGGCTGTTGTTCGGTCACGCCTAAGCGGCGCGCCAGAGATGAACGTACCGACTGCACGTTCACCCGTTCTTCTTCAATCGCCGAGGAGGAGAGGATATTGCTGAGCAGAGTGTCGAGCGTTTGCTGTTCATCACTGACCTGCAGGCTGGCCCGGCCCAGCAGTACGCCTCGCTGCTGTTGCAGCTGCCGCAGGCGAGGCAGCAGCACAGCCTCCTGCCAGTAGAACTGTGGCCAGTCGGCCTGTTGCCAGATCCATTCTGTGGTCATATTCGGCTCATTTTCGGGTGAATGAGCCGAATAGCATCTTTTAATCGGCTCACATAATGAGTCAATAGTAGCGAATTTTTGGCTCAGAAGACAATCGATGCGGGAGTCATGCAGAAAAGAAAACAGGACCCGAAGGTCCTGTCTGTTTAGCGGGAGAACTGCAAAAAGGTGTCTGAATAGTAATGCACGATCCAGGCAACATACGCTAACCAGATAATCATTCCGCCTGCTAATCCAAGTTTACCGGCCATTGATTTCTCTCCACGATGATAAGGGACGACAACGTCTGTTTACATAAACTGACAGTAGTTGCGTCGGCCGATATTGCTGCAGATCAAAAAAAGCGGATTCATTGCTGAAGTCAGAACCCTTTGAGGATCAACTTCGCCGGCTTTACCTCATCTGACGTTCCCCAAGCCGCCGTTAAAGTTCAAAAAAACGGCGCCGATAGATGATCTCAGGAGCACGTAAACCACAAGGAGGTCGCAAAAAGGTAAATTCCAGGGGAACCAATATGGCCAGTCAGTTAAACGATAAAAAGAAGATGAGTACCCGGGCGCAGATGCTTATTACCGGCGGCCTGACCATTATGCTGGGATTTAGCGTGACGATCGGTGTTCTGAGCTGGCAGTCCGGTAAAGAGCAGAAGGCGCTGGCGGAAAAATATCTGCAGCAAATCGCGCAAAGCCGCGGCTTACAGGTGCAACAGGAGCTGAGTCATGCGCGCGATGTGGCCAGCCATCTGGGACAAAGCCTGATCGCCTTACCGCAGGCAGGCATTACGGATCGTAAAGTGGTCGATAAGATCATGGAATATTCACTGCGCGCCAATCCTGATTATCTGTCGATGTCAGTCATCTTCGAACCAAACGCCTTCGACGGTCGCGATGCCGAATTTGTTAACCAGCCGGGACAGGCCCCGCAGGGTCGCTATGCCTGGTTTGTGGATCGCGATCAGGCCGGTCATTACGCCATGCATCCGCTGCTCTCCATCCTGACTCCAGGCCAGGGTGACTACTACCAGATACCGCAGCAGTCGAAAAAAGATACCCTGATCGAGCCTTACAGCTACGCCTATAACGGCGTACCCACCTTGTTAACCTCGGTGGCGGCGGCGATCATCGATAAGGGCACCTTAAAAGCCATTGTGACCTCCGACATTTCACTGGCTTCGCTGCAACAGAAAGTTAATCAGATCAAACCCTGGCAGGGCAGCGGCTATGCACTGCTGCTTTCGAATGGCGGAAAGGTCGTCTCTTCACCGGTGAAAGAGGAAGCGGGCAAGCCGTGGAAAGGGGAAAGCGATCACTTCAGTTCACGGGTGATGCAGCATTTTGATGCGGTGCTGGGTGAAGAGGCGTTAGTGACCTGGCAACCGGTAGTGATTGGCGACAGCGATAAACCCTGGTATCTCGGGGTGGTGGCGCCGGTGAGTCAGGTGATGGCCGCCGCTAACCGGCAGCTCAGCTGGGCCATTGGCCTGATGGTGTTCAGCATTCTGCTGGTCGGCGCGGTGCTGGGCATGTTGTTCAGCCGTAAAGTGCTACGCCCGATTGGTGGCGAGCCGGCCGAAGCGGCCAAAATTGCGCTGGCCGTGGCGGAGGGCAAGCTCGACAATGCGATTGCAGTCAAAGCCGACGACCGCAGCAGCCTGTTCTTCGCCTTGCAGACGATGCAAAGCCAGCTGCGGAGCATTGTCGGCCAGATTAAAGATGCCAGTGAATCGGTGCGTCAGGGCGCGGGCGAAATTGCCAGCGGCAACCTTAACCTGGCATCCCGTACCGAGCAGCAGGCAGCCGCACTGGAACAGACCGCAGCCAGTATGGAGCAGATCAGCGCCACCATCCGCCTCAACGCCGATAACGCTCAGCAGGCAACCAGCCTGACAGAAAATGCCACTCATATCGCCAGTCGCGGTGCCACGCTGGTGGGCCAGGTGGTGCAGACGATGGCGCAGATCGATGACAGTTCGAAAAAGATCGGTGACATCACCACCATGATCAACAGCATCGCCTTCCAGACCAACATTCTGGCGCTCAATGCCGCGGTAGAAGCCGCGCGCGCGGGTGAGCAGGGACGCGGCTTTGCGGTGGTGGCATCTGAAGTCCGTAATCTGGCGCAGCGCAGCGCCAGTGCGGTGAAAGAGATCGCCGCGCTGATTGAAGAGTCAAGCGTGCGGGTCGAAAGCGGGGTCAGGCTGGTGAATGATGCCGGTAAGACCATGCAGGAGATGACACAGGCGGTCAATTCAGTGCAGGGCATTATTGGGGAGATCGTTTCCGCTTCTGATGAGCAGGCGCGCGGCATTACCCAGGTGACGATTGCGGTTAACGAAATGGATGGCACGACCCAGCAGAACGCCGCGCTGGTCCAGCAGATGTCGGCTGCGGCCAGTTCGCTGGAAGACCAGGCGCAGCAGCTGGCGCAGACGGTCGAGCAGTTCCACCTGGCTTAACCCGCCTGGGTGTCTGATAAGAGAAAAACCCGCCGATGGCGTAATGCCAGTCAGTTAAGCGGCAGGTGATAACGCAGTCTGGTGCCGCTCTGAAACTTCACAGTGTGTATTGTTAAAAAGGGCACGATGATAGAGGCCTGAGCGCCTCTGCTGCGAAAAGGGCTATCCGCAGCGCTGAGGCGCGAGGACGGCCCGGCAGCAGCAGAGGTGCTCAGGCCCGCACTCCGGCACGCTCGCCCAAAAAAAAAGCTGCCACATTTGACCGTGACAGCCTTTGCACATTTAACCCTGGCTGATCAGCATTACGCTGATGGCGGGTTTTTTGTGGGTTACTGTTCGATCAGGCGCTCACCGCTGTGCGCATCGAACAGGTGCATCTTGTCGGGATTTACAGTCACCGGCAGCGTACCGCCCGGCGTCGCGTCACTGCGCCCGCTCAGCTGCATATGCAGGGCAAAACCCTGCCAGTTCAGATGTAACAGTGTCGATTCACCAGTAATTTCGACGATACCGACATCAGCCGGTTGTCCATCGGGCGCGCTGATCAGGTCGTGAGGGCGAACGCCCAGCGTCACCGGCTGGTCCGCCTGCTCACGCGCCGCACGGTGCCAGCGTGACGGCAGCGGCAGCCACTGCTGACCACAGAGCACGCCCGGCTCGCCGTCACGCGGCTGGAACTGCGCATCCAGCAGATTCATCGGCGGCGAACCGATAAACCGGGCCACAAAGGTATTCACCGGACGATCGTAGATCGCCAGCGGCGCGCCCTGTTGCACGATAACGCCATCTTTCATCACCACAATCTGATCGGCCAGCGTCATCGCCTCGACCTGATCGTGCGTCACATACACCATGGTGGTTTTAAAGCGCTGATGCAGCGATTTGATCTCGGCACGCAGCTCCATGCGTAACTGGGCATCAAGGTTGGAGAGCGGTTCATCGAACAGGAACACCTGCGGATTGCGCACCATTGCACGTCCCATCGCCACGCGTTGCCGCTGGCCGCCCGAGAGCGCCCGCGGATACCGCTGCAACAGCTGGCCGATGCCGAGAATCCCGGCAATGCGGGCAATCTTGCTCTTCTGCTCGTCGCGCGCCACCTTTTTGACCTGCATATGAAACGCCAGGTTCTCGGCGACCGTCAGGTGCGGGTAGAGCGCATAGCTCTGAAACACCATTGCGATATCGCGGTCGGCGGGATCGAGATCGTTGATGCGTTTTTTATCGAGCATGATCGCGCCGTCAGAGACGCTATCCAGACCCGCCAGTAAGCGCAACAGCGTCGATTTACCACAGCCAGAAGGACCGACCAGCACGGTAAAGCTGCCATCGGGAATGGTTAAGTCCAGCGGGTGCAGCACACTCTGCTTACCGTAGCGCTTCGCCACCTGTACAAGTTCAACACTGGCCATAATTAGCGCACCTCGTTTGAAAGTTGGAGTTGTTGCCAGCCGGGATAGCGGCGCGGCGAGCTGCTGATCGCCTGTGAAGCGACCTCAATTCCCCAGCGCAGCGCCGTCGACGCCGCGTGACGGTAGAGCAACGCCGCCAGAAATCCGGCAT
Source organism: Pantoea sp. S-LA4 (assembly GCF_054482835.1). Classification (NCBI taxonomy): domain Bacteria; kingdom Pseudomonadati; phylum Pseudomonadota; class Gammaproteobacteria; order Enterobacterales; family Erwiniaceae; genus Pantoea; species Pantoea sp. S-LA4. Next base: position 333,884 of record NZ_JBTLRC010000004.1, read on the forward strand.
TGAAGCTGTCTCCGGCACCGATGGTATCGACCACCGTCACCGGTTGTGCCGCCACGTGCAGCGTCTGGGTGGCAGACCACAGCCGCGCGCCGTCTGCGCCGCTTTTCACTACACAGCCACCGCGTCCACTGAGCCGGGATGCCAGTTGGGCCGCGCTCTGTTCCAGTGAGTCATCATTGGCCAGGCCGCGCGTTTCGACCTCGTTCAGCAACAGCCAGTCACAATCAGCTAACCAGCGATGAACCTGGTGACGGAGATCGTCGCTCCAGCCTGCGGGCGGCCAGCCAGTATCGACCGCTACCGTAAATCCTCGTTGCTGTAACGCCGCCAGCAGCCTCGGATAGGCCTGATAGAGTTCCAGACAGAGAAAGGTTCCGCACAGCAGCACAATATCGCCCGGTGTGGCCTGTGCGGGCAGCTGTTTCAGCACATCCTCAGCCGTCATTTGCGTGATGTGTCCAAAATTGCTGATAAATGAGCGCTCGTTGTCAGGATGCGTCACGCCCACCGTCAGCGAGGTTTCGCAGGCATAACGCGGCCAGTGCGCCGCACTATGCGGAAAGTGACCGGCGAGCCACTGACTGAATCCATCATTGCCCTGGTTGGCGATGGCACGGTGCGGCACCTGCATCGCTTCCAGCGCCAGCGCACAGTTACCGGCGGAACCACCCGGACGCAGCTCGCTGTGTTGTAGCATCACTTCGGTACCGCGCTGTGGCCAGTCGCTGAGCGTGCCCATGATCAAATCCACATTAATATTGCCCACTACGTAAAGCGTGGATGAAGTCGTGTTTAGCATCGTTATCCCTTACTTCCGCCGCTGGCCAGACCGCTAACCAGCGTCTTCTGCAGCCAGATGGCGATAAACAGTGGCGGCACCGAGGCCAGAATGCCGATCGCGGCGATCAGCCCGTCATCGGTGGCCCGTCCGGCGGTAAAGCCAGCAATGGCGACCGGCAGCGTCTGGGCCGCAATATTGCTGGTAAACAGCAGCGCATAGAAAAATTCATCCCACGCCAGCAGCCAGCCAAACAGTGCAGCCGCGCCCAGCACCGGCTTTGCCAGCGGCAGGGTTATACGCAGCAGCACCTGCCAGAAACGCAGACCATCAAGGCGCGCAGCCTGTTCAATGTCACGCGGCAGCGAATCAAACTGGTTCTTCAGCATCCAGGTCAGGAACGGCAGGATCAGCGAGCAGTAGACGATCACCAGGCCTGGCCGGGTATTGAGCAGATCCAATTGCTGCAGCAGGAAGTAGAGCGGCAGCACAAAGGCGACTGGCGGCACCATGTATATCGCCAGTGCGCCAAACAGCCAGCCGTCGCGACCCGCGTAACGTGAGAAGCTGAAGGCCGCCGGAATCGCCAGCAGCAGCGAGATGGCTGTCGCCACACTGGCGACCAGCAGACTGTTACCCAGCGCGTGCAGAAAGATGTTGCCCGGCTGGTCAGGGGCCAGCGAAACCAATCCGTGATAGCGGCTGAAATCCCACTGCCGTGGCAGCCACTCCAGCGGAACACGCGACAGATCGCTGGCCGAACTGACACTCATCAGGAACAGCCAGCCCATAGGGGCCAGGATGCTGATCGCCACCAGCAGCGCCGCAGCATAGCGCAACACCCGCCGCAGTTTAGTTTTCATAAGCAGAGCTCCGGCGGCGCTGACGCCATAACATCAGCAGATACAGGGTGATCAGCAGGGCGCACATCAACGTCATCAGCATGGCATAGGCCGCACCGCTGCCGGCTCGCAGATAGCTGAAAGATTCCTGATAGACGAAAAAGCTCAGGGTCTTAGTGCTGTCCACCGGTCCGCCACGCGTCATCACGTAGATAATGTCGAAGATCTTAAAGGCATCAATGGTGCGCAGGACCAGCGCGACGCCAAGCGGGGCAACAATTGCCGGAAAGGTGATGGCCCGGAAGCGACGCCAGGCGGAAGCACCATCCAGCCTGGCCGCTTCAAACAGATCCTCAGGGATCGATTGCAATGCAGCCAGCACCAGTAGCGTTACCAGCGGATAGTTTTTCCAGATATCTGCGAACATCACCGCATTGAGCGCGGCATCCGGTGAGCCCAGCCAGCTGCGGTAACCGTCAATGATCCCGAGCTGGGTGAGCAAGGCATTAATGCTGCCGTAGTCCGGGTTAAAGTTAAGCCGCCACATCATGGCGTTGACGATGGTCGGCAGCGCCCACGGCAAGATCACCAGCACCCGCAGGATATTGCGACCCGCAAACTTCTGGTTAAGCAGCAGCGCCACCAGTACACCAATGATCCCCTCCAGGGTGACGGAGACCACGGTGAAGTAGAGCGTACGGCCAATCGACGCCCGAAAATCGGGATCGCTCAGCGCATAGGCGTAATTTTCCAGTCCGATCCAGCCTGGCGTTTCACCGCTGCCAATCAGCGCTGCATCGGTGAAACTGAGCCAGATGGTGCGCAGTAAAGGCCAGGCGGTAAGCAACAGCATCACCAGCAGCATGGGTGCCAGCAGCACCCATGCCTGACGCTGTTCGCGTTGACGCAAACTCAGCATCATGACTCCTTAACGCAGGCGCGCAGCGCTTTTATCCACCGCCGCCATTGCATCCTGGGCCGTGGTTTTACCCAGTAACACCTGCTGCAACTGCTGCTGAAGCTGGTTCGACAGACGGGAGTAGTCAGCGGTTTCCGGACGTGACAGCATCACGTTGAGTGACTTATCAGCCGCCGCGATCAGACTCTCCTGATCTTTTTGCACCGCCGGGTCCTGATAAGAGGATTTCCAGATCGGCAGGCTGAGTCGGGCATATTGATTCTGTACCGGCTGTGAAGTCATGTACTGAATGTACTGCCACGCCTGCTCCGGATGGGTGCTGCCTTTAGCGATACCCAGCCCCATTGATCCGTTGACGCCGCCCGCCTGGCCCGGTGCATCACCTGGCGCAGGCATTATGCCGACGTCGCCCGCCACCTTACTCTGCTTCGGATCGTTCGCCATGTTGTACATGTAGGTCCAGTTCAGCGCGAACGCTGCATCGCCGTTGGAGAAGGATTTACGGACATCTTCTTCCAGATACTCGCGTGAGGCCGGATTACTCAGCCCGTCATCGAGCGAACTTTTCATCAGGTTTAGCGCTTTAAGCGACGCCGGGCTGGAGAAGTTGAGCTTGCCGTTTTGATAGAACTGCCCGCCAAAGCCCGATACCAGCGTGGTGTAATCACACACCAGCGCTTCAGCCTGCGACCAGCTCCAGACCAGCGGATAGTTGACGATCTTTTTCTGCTTGATGATTTTTGCGTCATCCAGCACCTGCTGCCAGGTTTGTGGCGGGGTGGTGATGCCCGCTTTGCTCAGCATCGCCTTGTTGTAGTAGAGATATTTGGTATCCAGAATCCACGGCATCCCCAGGGTTTTGCCTTTATAGATCACCGTGTTCATCGCGCCAGGAAAGACCTTATCCTTTTCTTCCGGAGTAATTCGGGCACTCACATCCTGCAGCAGATCGAAACGGGTAAATTCAGCGGGCCAGATGGCATCGAACAACACCACGTCATAGCCGTTGCCGCCGGCACCACGCGCCGCAACAATTTTGTCGTGCAGCGCTTCATACGGCACGAATTCCAGATTGACGCTGACGTCCGGATGCTGCTTTTGGAAATTTTGCGTCATGGCGCGAATATCATTTTCGCTGTAGGCCGCCTGCGTCATAAACAGGGCATTGATCTGGCTGGCCGCAACGGCACTGCCGGCGCTGAGCATCAGCAGGGCGGCAGTGCCCGCTTTGAGTTGAGGATTAAAACGCTGTGACATGATCTTCTCCACTTTGCAGCAACAGGATGTCGATTAATTAAATCAATTTGATTGATTTAATCGGGGGCGTAATCTGGCGCAGTAAATGCACTGACCTGAAAAGGAATAAGCAAACGGCGTGCCACAAACGATGGACCAGATGAAACAATGCCGTAACAATGCTGAAACTCAGACTGCGCTTTTACACCATAACTGCCTATCCTGTTGGCATGAATTTGTGTGCAGGATCAAAGATATTATTTGCCCGCACCGCGTCAGGGACTAATACTGTCGGTCCCGCTGAAATGGAAAACAACATGAAAACCTCGGGCACTAACCTTGAACATGCGCGGGCGCACAATCGACGCGTGGTCATTGAAGCCATTCGTCTGCATGGCGAGCTGACGCGCGCTGAACTGGCGCGCATGACAGCGCTGACGCCGCAGACGGTCTCCAATATAGTGGCGGAACTGGAGCAAGCAGAACTGCTGACCAGCCGCCAGCCGCGCCGCAGCGGGCGCGGTCAGCCCTCGATTCCGGTGACGCTGAATCCCACCAGCGCCTGGTCGATTGGCATTCATCTCGATCATCAGACGCTGCTGCTGGTGCTGGTCGATCTTAGCGGTGAAGTACACCTGCGCCGCCTCATCATGGTGCAAAAGCCCCAGCCCGCTGCCACCCTGGCGCGCATTGCTGGCGTGCTGGATGAGATGCGCACCTTTCTCGGCGCGCAGTGGCAAAAGGTGCTGGGTATTGGCGTGGTGATGCCGGGGCCATTTGGCGTTGAAGGCATTTCTTCGGTAGGTCCGACAACGCTGAACGGCTGGGAACAGGTTGATATTGAAGCCGAACTCAGAACCCTCAGCGGGTTGCCGGTTACGCTGGAGAACGATGCCACGGTCGCCGCCATCGGCGAACGCTTTCACGGTGTGGCACGCCAGCTCAGCTCCTTTATCTATCTCTACATCGGCACCGGTCTGGGCGCGGGAATCTTCACCGACGGCCATATCTATACCGGGCACGCTCACAACGCCGGGGAAATAGGGCACATCGTGGTCGAACCGGGTGGGCGCGACTGCTACTGCGGCAATCAGGGCTGCCTTGAGCGTTACGTCTCGCTACAGGCCGCCTACGAATTTTGCGGGCTGGACCCGATGCGCGCGCTACCAGAGGATCTGTTGCAGATCGAACCCTCACGTTTTGCCGCGTGGATTGACAGCGTGCTGGTTCCGCTGCGGCAGGCGATCAATATTCTGGAGTCGGTTTTTGATGCTGAGGCGGTGATTATTGGCGGGATGATGCCTGCGCCGTTACTGGAGCAGATGGTGCAGCGTTTGCCGCCGCTTTATCAGTCGGTGCGCGGACGCTATCTGAATGCGATGCGCCTGAAAACCGGCATGACCGGCAGTGATACCGCTGCGCTGGGCGCGGCCGCCTTACCGATCTTTGATGAGTTTAATCCCCAGTTTCAGGTGCTGATGAAGCAGGCGTGAACCGGGCGCTGCCTGAGAGCAGCGCCCGACAGATTAGCCCGGATAGATACCGCGATCTTTACGCGCCATCAGAATACGCTCACAGGCCACAATATAAGCCGCGGTGCGCAGTGAACAATCTTTCTCTTTGGCTTTCTCCCAGACGTGGACCATCGCTTCCGTCATGATCTTGTCAGAGCGACGGTTAATTTCATCTTCGCTCCAGAAGAAACTCGCCATGTCCTGTACCCACTCGAAGTAGCTGACCGTGACGCCGCCGGCGTTACAGACCACATCCGGTACCACAATGATGCCGCGCGTCGCGAGCATGTCGTCAGCGTCGGGGTAGGTGGGACCGTTGGCGCCTTCCAGCACGATTTTGCAGCTCAGGACTTCCGCTCGTTCACGGGTAATCTGACCTTCCAGCGCCGCCGGGATCAGAATGTCCATCTCTGTGGTCCAGAACGCCTCTTTCTCAATCGCCTGCGCGCCGGGGAAGCCAGCAATCTGCTTGTGAGCAATCTGCCATTCCGTCAGGGCGGCCATGTCGATGCCATCGGTGTTGAGCAGCGTGGCGGTGTGATCCTGAATCAGCACAACCCGTGCGCCAGCCTCATCAAACAGGCGGGCCGCTTCGCTACCCACGTTACCAAAACCCTGAACCGCAACGCGTGCGCCTTCAATCTCAATACCGGCACGGCGTGCCACTTCGCGTCCGGTGATAAACACCCCGCGGCCGGTGGCTTTTTCACGACCCAGGGAGCCGCCGAGGTGAATCGGCTTGCCGGTGACAACGCCAGTAATCGTTGTGCCGTGGTTCATGGAGTAGGTATCCATCATCCACGCCATGACTTTGCTGTTGGTGCCGACGTCTGGCGCAGGAATATCTTTTTGTGGCCCGATGATGATGCCGATCTCACTGGTATAACGGCGAGTCAGTCGCTCAAGTTCACCGTCGGACAGTTTGAAAGGATCAACGCGGATTCCGCCCTTGGCACCACCGTAGGGCAGGTTAACTGCAGCACACTTGATGGTCATCCAGGCGGAGAGCGCCATCACTTCGTTGAGATCAACATCCGGATGATAGCGAATGCCGCCTTTGCCCGGACCGCGTGAAAGGTTGTGCTGAACGCGATAGCCTTCGAAATGGCGGATTGAGCCATCGTCCATTTGCAGAGGGATATCAACAATCAATGCACGTTTTGGATGACGCAAAGTATCTATCCAACGTGAAAGATCGCCTAAATAGGGCGCAACCCGGTCGATTTGTTGTAAGTAGGTGGACCAGGCAGATGTACTGCTTTCAGACGCATAAGATAACTTATCCATAAAAAACCTTTCTTAATGAAGTTATTTATTGTGTGGAGCCGGGAAAGTAGAGCGCGTTGTAGCGCGCCGACATAATCTAACACTCCTGAAACAAATAAGATGTGGAGCCACCCCCGTACAGGGAGGCAGTTGCGCCATTTTGGGGCAATATCAGTGAATAATTATCCGAAAAACAGCAGCGCCATAGGCGAATAATCATGCGCGGTGAGCGCATAGTGACTGCATAAATCAGCAAATATCACCATTTTTCAGATCTTTGAAGGCCTTCAAAAAGTTAAATAATTGATCCAGTCGATATTGACTTTGCTGCACCAATTAAGTGCATGAGAATAAGTAATCAAAGGATTACATTAAGTAATGGGTCAGGTCAGGATAGCGAAGCATTATCAGGTAATTAGCGCTTACTGGTCGCTGTGGGGAAAATAACGGAGAAATGAAAGGGGAGATATCGCGAGCCAGCCGTGCAGCTGGCCCGATAAAATTACTGCTGCAGTGCCTGTTCAGCTTCCTGCAGTTCCTGACGTGCTTCTGCCAGTTTCTGCTGACGCTTTTCGATTTTACTGGCGCTACGGCCTTCCGCCTGCGCTTTTGCCAGTTCCTGTTCGCGCTCCTGAACTTTAGCCTTTTTCTCTGCCACTTTTTCCTGCCGTTGTTGCAACAGTCCGCTGTCAGAACAGTTCGCATTCACTTCACTCAGCGCTTTTTCGAGACCGGCAATCTGGTGCGTATTGCTGTGCTGGCGAGCATAAGAGAGCTGAGTTTCAATCTCCTGCTTCTTCGCGGCACAACCGGTGAGAGAGCTGTCGGCATGAGCCGCAGTAAAAGTGAAAGGCAACAGGGAGAAGCTAAGGGCAAGCAACGTTTTTTTCATAATCGTCTCGTCAATGAGTCTGTGTGGTTGCGTCAGTATACGCAGCCAGCTTAAGAGATTCTTAACCGAAAAAAATATCTGCCAGAGACGGGAAGAGAAAAGGAGGAAAGAAAGGAGAAGGCTGCCTGCAGTCAGGCAGCAGAAGAGGTTTTCGCCTGCATCATATAGTGCAGGTTACGGTCCGGGCCGCTCAGCATCACCGGATTGCCCGCCTGGCGCTGCTGTTCAAAATAGTCCTGCATCGTCTGGCTGATGCCCGCGCCACACCACATGATGTGATGCTGATGCAGATCGGTTTTCATCGCCGGCTGGCCGGTAACATGCGAGGCAATATCGACGTCGAAGCCCATCGCGGAAAGCCGGATCGCTTCAATCCAGATTTCGGTTTCGTCGCGTACGCTCACCGCTTCCAGAAATAGCGGAATGGACTCTTCACTGCGCGAGGAAGCGCGCATGACTTTATCCGCCTGATGCTGCACCGTTTGCTGAAAACGATCCAGCCGGCGTCCGGCACCCTGTCGACGGTCGGCGCGCAGCCAGTCGCTGAGTGGACGTAACAGGTTATAGATAAAATCATCACCGCTGTAGTCGCTGGACATCTGATGCATCTGACGCGATAGCGACAGCGGTGTACCAAATTCAAGCTGCCACAACATATCGCCTTTACGCGCAGCCCAGCCCGAAGTCATGATCGCGGATGCGCTATCCTGACCCTGTTTAATTTCCTGCAGCGTGGCACCGGTTGCGGTTAACGCGACCAGACTGCGCACTTCGTTTAACTGTGCGTCACTCCAGTGCTTCAGCGGGTGCTGCGGCGATAATAAGCCCTGTTTCATCCAGCGTTTCAGGTTCGCCGGATGGGTACCCGTAATCGCACAGATGGTTTCAGTAGTATGAGAATGCATATCGTGCCCTCTGCTGAGGGAAAGGCCGCCGGACTTGACCGGGGATGAACAACCACTATGAACCTCATAAAGGCAAATTGATAGGGGTTGAACTGAGACAAAACAGCCTGCTACGCGCCTGACGCTGCGCTTATTCGCCCTGAAAAGCGGGTTATTCTTAGGCTGTTCAGGTGGTTAAATGATCAGGTATCCCCGCGGGAAAAGCCTGTGTATTTACTCAGTAAAGTTTTCTCAGGCTACAACAGCTTATGTAAACAGCGAACACCCCCGTTTTTAAGAGCATGCTGAGCTCTCTTTCCCTTTCATCCCCCGGCTAAAACGCTAAAATAGTCGGTTCAAATGACCAGGAGAAAGACTGCCAAATGCGTTATCGTTTTACACTTGCCGTTGCGACGGCTGCCGTTGTGTTGACCGGTTGTGCCAGACATGGCGCTACTGATGCTGCCACCGATTTTGCTGCTGGCCCTACGCAGATTGATGTCTCACACATCAAGACCCGCGCAGATGATGGCTCTAATGTCTTTTTAACCGTTGATGGCAAAGATGCGGGTGAGTTGCCTGATGGTCAGAGCAAATTGCTGCATGTTCCGGCAGGAAAGCATCAGGTGGGCGGTTATGTTCCGACTCTGTTCGGGCTCGGGCGCGTCACTATTGCTCCGATAGAGGTGACAACGTCACCTGAGGACGTCAAAAAAGTGGCCTATACCGTCACGCGTAATAAGGCGAGCTTTGTAGAACATCCGGACGAGCAGGGTTAACAGCGAATCGGGAGCGCAGCGGAAAGCCAGGCTTTCCGCTGGGTGAATCTGCATACAGGCTGTTTACAGGCCGAGCTCGCTGAGCGAAGGATGATCATCAGGACGGCGACCCTGAGGCCAGTGAAACAGTCTTTGCTCCTCAGGGATCGCCAGATCGTTAATGCTGGCGTAGCGCTGCATCATCAAACCGTTGTCGTCAAACGCCCAGTTCTCATTGCCATAGGAGCGAAACCACTGGTGATGGGCATCGTGCCATTCATAGGCAAAACGGACGGCAATCCGGTTGCCATCAAAACTCCACAGCTCCTTAATCAACCGGTATTGCTGCTCGCGTAGCCACTTCTGCTGCAGAAAAGCGACAATTTCCCTGCGGCCGGTAATGAAAAGATCGCGATTACGCCATTGGCTGTCGGCGGTATAAGCCAGTGAGACCCGTTCAGCATCACGACTGTTCCAGGCATCTTCTGCCAGACGCACTTTTTCAATAGCCTGTTGCGCCACGCTAAACGGCGGCAAAGGCGGACGTGCATTTTCCATCTTTATCTCCCCGCGCTTGCAATCAGGCTGAGCCGCAGCATTGACCCGTCAATCAGAGTTCGATGGCATGGATCTGGCTGACCGCGCGCGCCGCTTCTTTGCCTTTCTTCACGAAGTGCTCAGTGTAGAAATCGATAAATTCCGGCGCTGGCTGGAAGTTGTGCGGCGTCAGCGACACGGAGAAAATCGGCACATTGGTGGCCAGCTGAGCCTGCATCAGACCGCTGACTACCGCCTGCGCAACGAAGTCGTGGCGATAGATACCGCCATCGACCACCAGTGCGGCACAGACTACGGCATCGAATTTTCCGGTCTGCGCAAGACGTTGCGCCAGCAGCGGCATTTCAAAAGCGCCGGGAACATCCCATGTTTTGATCTCATACGGCGTCCCGCGACTCTCCAGTTCCTGCTCAAATCCGGACAGGGCCTGGGAAACGATTTCGCTATGCCAGTTAGCTTTGATAAAGGCGACTTTCAACGGCTGCATGACTTACTCCAGTTAAGATGACATCCGGGGGAAAATGGGCCAGGTCAACATCCTGCGCCACCGGATTAATAGTTTTAGCCCGGAAAGCCACGCTTTCCACCCTGTCGGCGAGCCTCTGATGGCCCGCGGGTTGGCACGGTCAGATACCCAGCGGCGGACAAATCAGGTTGTCCTGCTGCCCCATAGCCGGGGCGCTGGGCAGCGTCGAAGGCGGATTCGAGCGCTACGATGATACTGTAATGTAAACAGACCCCGTCCGTCTTTAACGATCTTGCTTTATTTAACAGCGCTTAAGGGTGAAATTGCAGGTTCTTTTCCGTTAGCGAGCCTGTCGCAGCCCTTTTTTGCTGGCCGGTAACCTTGCGGTGAGTGCGATCGATAATCTTTCAGCTCGCGGTGTCTTCAGGCCGTTACGGCACGCCACTCAATTGCCCGTTTAAGTCATCGATTCCTTTTAACCAATCGGTTAAATAAAATACTGGATATTTGAACAGGTGTTTGTATAATAATTCTACTGCCCGCTGGGTATTGGTAGAGTTAGTGAGGGGTCAACCCATGATGATTTCGACTGAAAGCCTCAAATCACTGGAACAATCGGTCACAATGAGCAGCCGTGAACTGGCGCAGATGACCGGCATCACGCATGGAGAAGTTAAGCGGTTAATTAAAAGCCTGGAGACCGCCCAGCGCCTGTCGCAGCCGATCGTTGTTAATGACTATGAGCGGGAAGGGGAAGTGCGTCAGGAGTACCGGCTGAACAAACGTGACTCATTGCTGGCCGTGGCACGCCTGTCGCCAGGTTTTACCGCTGAAGTGCTGGACCGCTGGCAGGATCGCGAAAAAACCACGCATCTGCCTGACTTTACCAATCCGGCAGAAGCCGCTCGTGCCTGGGCTGAGCAGTTCGAGCAGCGTCAGGCCGCTGAACAGCAGCTGGCGCTTTCCGCCCCCAAGGCGGCCTTATTCGATAACTTCGTCGAAGTCGAGGATTCGCTGGGTTTTCGCCAGTTGTGCAAGATGCTGAAAGTGAAAGAACCTGAATTTCGCCAGTTCCTGCTGGAACGCAATATCATGTATCGCGCCAAAGGAACACTGACGCCGCAGCATTACCATCTGCAGGCCGGTTATTTCACGCTGCACTCCGGCGTGGGCGAAAATCAGCATGCCTTTTCCCAGGCACGTTTCACGGCTAAAGGCGTGAAGTGGGTTGCCAGCCTGTGGGCAGGCCACGTCTCTGCCCAGCCAAAAGGTGCCGCAGCCTGATGGGTTTTACCGCCGAAAGCGTGTCATAAACACAGTGCGTTTGTTCCTGACACAACATAGAAAAAGGCCGCATCACTGCGGCCTTTTCGATTTTAATGGATGCTGATTACCAGCCTTTTATGGCATCGCCTTTATAAACTTCCTCCGCTTTCGCAGCGACTTCAGGTGACTGCAGCGCTGACTTCAGCTTCTGAATTTTATCGCTGTCTTTATTATCTTCGCGCGAAACCAGCGCGTTGACATAAGGTGAGGCGGCACTCTCCATAAATAATCCATCGCGGTGTGCTGATAATCCAGCCTGAGCCGAGAAGTTGGTATTAATGATCGACAGGGTAACGTTAGGATCATCCAGCGTCCGGGTCAGTTGTGGCGTATCGACTTCAACCAGCTTCAGATGTTTTGGATTCTCAACAATATCGAGTGAGGTCGGTAAATAACCCACACCCTCTTTAAGTTTAATCAGGCCCTGGGCCTGCAGCAATAACAGGCTACGTCCCAAAGTCGTTGCTTCATTAGAGATAGTGATAGTGGCACCATCCTGCAGCTCGTTGATGTTTTTGATTTTGTGCGAGTAAGCGGCAATCGGGAAGACAAAGGTCTTACCGACCACGGCAAATTTGTAACCGCGCTCTTTAGATTGATCTTCAAGATAAGGCAGACTCTGGAAGGCGTTCGCATCCACCTCTTTATTATTCAGCGCCTCATTGGGTAAGACGTAATCGTTGAAGTTAAGCACTTCCACATCCAGCTGATATTTATCTTTTGCGACCTGTTTTACCACCTGCCAGATGGCTTCATCCGGCCCGGTATTAATCGCTACTTTAACTTTGTTGTCGTCATCTTTTGAGCAGGCGGATAATAATAAAACAGAACTGGCAAGTAACGCCGTAAACAGACCTTTCATTATCAGAAATCCCTCAGGTAATAGATGGCATCAAAGATAATACAGAATGGCCAGGTTGCGTACTGACTGAGGGATATAACTTATAACCATAAAATATCCTATTGCTCATAAATTAAACAACTCAGGCGGGTTATTTATTACGCGCCGAATGACCACCTTCAATGGCGGCAATAAAGCCCCTTCCGATCAAGGCAGAAAGTCGGCGACCCGCCTTATCAGAATGGATAAGCAGATCACCATTTTTATTCTATGCTTAGAGCGCAAAGCAGGCGTCAGACGCCTGGATTTCACTGATTAAATACCGGGATTAACCATGTCAAAACAGGATACCCGCAGCGCTTCAGAGGTCACCGCCGTCGAAGTGATGCGCAGCAGTCAGGCCTGGAACGGCGAAAGGATTGAATGCTATCCGGCCGGACAGCCGGAGCTTACCGTAATGCGTCTCTCTCTGCCGGCCAATACCTCATTACCCTGGCATACACACCCGATGCCCAATGCGGCATTTGTTCTTTCCGGCACCCTGATTGTTGAAGATAAACAGAGCGGCGAACAACAAACTTTTCATGCCGGACAGGCGTTGAATGAAACGGTTAACAGTGCGCATCGGGGCTTTACCCTCGACCAGCCGGCTGAACTGGTAATTACCTATGCCGGTGTAAAAGGGCAGGAACTGACTGAGCCGCTGCCCGGCGAGCCGGAAGAGTTTTAGCCAAGAGCAGGGCACCTGGCCATCTTCACCTGATGTAAATCTATGGCCGACGTGCTCTGTTTTGATAAGGATCAGTAAAACCGCTGCCCGGCCAGATTAGGTTTGATGGTTCTCATTCTCCTCTCCACCGAATCAGATTTCATCTACAGCAAAAAGGATTAATTTCATGGATAAGAACGTTGCTCTTTTGCTTGCGCCTGGCTTTGAAGAAGCCGAAGCCATCGTCACTCTGGACATTCTTTCACGGCTGGGCGTTCACGTTGTAACGCTGGCCTGCCAGTCCACCAGAGAGGTCACCAGCTATCACAACCTGAAGGTGCTGGCGGATGATCTGCTGGAAAACAATCGGGAGAGGCTGTTTGATGCGGTGATTATTCCTGGCGGGCCGGATGGCAGTAAAAACCTCGCGGCAAATGAGGCGGTAATCGCGTTTATTCGCCGTCACGATCAGGAAGGTCGTCTGATTTGCCCGATCTGTTCTGCGGCAGCACGCGTACTGGCGCCACAGGGTCTGCTTAAAGGTCGCCACTTTGTCAGCTCCGGAACGTCGTACCAGGATGTCACCGATGGTCGCTATGTCGATGCGCCAGTAGTTAAAGATGGCAACCTGGTCAGCGGGCAGGATCTGGGTGCCGTTTTTGATTTTGCCTTCGCGATTGCTTATCTGCTGACCGGGGAGGGCGATAACGTCCGGGAACAGGCTGAGCATATCAGCCATACCCTAAAAGTCGATCTCACCACGCTTTAGGATTGATATCCTGTCAGCCGTTGCGCTGACGGGATGTTACCGCAACGGCAGGACGCAGCCTTATCGGGATTGAGGTTAACCACCAAAACCGGCCTGCCGCAGCACCGATTTCGCCAGTGGCGAAGCTAAAAACACCGCCAGCGCCTCTGCCTGAGGCGTGATGACCGCACAAACATATTCTGCTGGCGGGTTAAAAACCGTCGGAATCTCCAGCACCGTCAGCCCGGCAATCTGGCTAAGAGCGCTCCGATAGCTGGCATAGCCAATAAACAGATCCGCCTTACCCTCCCGAATGAGCCATTCTGCCGCCAGCCTGCCGTGTGGAACAGGCGGAGTATCACGGCCGCCAACCAGGGCCATCGCCCGCTGGCGAACCACTTCCCCGGCGTCACCCATCAGGGTGAACAGCCGCTGCGTGTAGTCACCTGAAGGATCGGCGCCCGGCGTAGAGGTAGCTATACGGAGATTTCTGCGGGTGAGCAGGGTGAGCCAGTCGTCTCCCGGGTGCAGCAGATCGCTGCGAACGGTCAGACAGAGCGTATTGCTGGCAAACGGGACGATCGACAGCGCGCGTCCCTGATCCAGCAACGACGCGGGATGAGCCCTATTGGCCGATGCAAACAGATCGCAGGGTTCACCGGCTTCAATGCGCTCACGTAACAGTCCGGCCGGACCGAACAGGGTATCAACGGGTTGTGGAAAGTGCGCCATCAGCGCAGGCCAGACGCTTTTCAGACTGCCCGCCGCCAGTACGCGCATTAGTCGCTTCCCTGCCATGAGGTACGGTAAAAGCGCTGATACCAGTCGTTAGCCCGCTTGCGCATGTCGATATCCTGGAACTTCTCCGGATAGAGTTTTTTCGCCATCCACAGTTCGCCAATGCCCATTGCTTCCGGCATCGGGTAACCCCAGGCCTTGGCATAATCCGGCATCAGATAGACCCGATGATTTTTAACCGCATCGATGGTCTGCCACTGTGGCGAATGGTTGATTTCATCGATCACGGAGGGATAACGATCCTGCACAAAAATCACCTGCGGATTCCAGGCAATAACCTGTTCCATCGACACCGATTTAAATCCCTGCACGGTCGCCGCCGCCACGTTAACCGCGCCAGCGTGCGCCATCATCAGGCCGGTATATTTACCGGAACCGTAGGTGGTCAGTTGTGGGTTTGCCATATAGGCACGAATACGTTTCTCAGCCGGAATATCCTTCAGGCGATCGCTGACGATTTTACGACCCTGATCGGTGGCTTCAATCAGCGCTTTCGCCTCGGCGGGTTTATTGACGATCTCGCCGATAAGCGTAATCCCTTCACGCAGACCTTTGTCGTAAGCCATTTCCTCGTCGCTGAGAGTCGGATTCATTTTGGCCTTTTCACCCGGCTGATCATGTCGCAGCGAGATAGCCACCACCGGAATCCCCAGCGCGCTAATGCTGTCGATCATCTCCTGTGGGGCGTAGTTGGTCACGAACACCACCTGCGGATGCAGCGCCACCAGTTTTTCGGGATCGACATGCGTCAGATCGCCCAGCGCCGCTTTCTGATTCAGCGTCGGAGCCAGCCGGGCATAGCCATCGCCCAGTTGCTGTTTCCAGTTCGCCATTACGCCGACAATTTTGTCGGTGGCATTCATCTGCACCAGCAGGTTCAGCGTCTGATGCTGAAGCACCACAACACGATCAACACGATCGGGAATCGTGACCTGACGGCCAATCTGATCGGTTATCTGGCGTGATGCCTGGGAGCTGAGCGGAAGGAGTATCAGTAAAACCGGAATCAATACCTGCCAAAAGCGCTTTGTCATAATGTCCTCACATTTCGATATGCAATGGATTATACAGCGCAAGCCGGAACAGGTCCTGATTGATATCAGTGTATTTTGTCGCTCGGGACAGACTGCTGAGGTTAAGTCGATAAAGCTAAGTCGATAAAGCAGGAGAAAACGGGGTTTATCACTTTTAGGCTAACACGCCTGGTGTGCATAATGCAGGCTGCGTAACCGCTGCACGTCCATTCATTTCTGCGCGGTACGGAACGCGATGAAAGCGGATCGCGGCACAATCCGGCTCACAGAGAACCAGCTAACGCTGCGGGTTGTCTGGCGGCGCTGCGGCGGCGAACAGTCCGCTGATATCCCGCGAACCATGTAGCAGTCTCTCTATGCGGACTTCGGTATCAAGCACCCTGAACACGATGAGGTAGCGCCCGTAAGCACAGCTTCTGACGTTCTGCCCCAGCTCCGGCCTTTCTCTGTAGATGACCGGTGATTCAGCTATCAGCGTACAGCTCTGCCGTGAAACTCATCGCACGCACCGGGTTATCCTCCGCGATATAGTCGCCGATGGCTTCCATATCCTGTTCTGCCAGAGGTGAAATACCCAGTTTCATTAAGCCTTACCGCCTTCAGCCTGACGTCGGTATTTCTGTGACAGGCGACCAAACACCTCTTCTGCACTTTTGCTTTCGCCGCTGTTTATACCTGCACTGACCGCTTTTTGCAGTGATTCAAGTTTCATCTGCTGCTCCCGTTCTTCCAGTGCCCTGAGTCCCGCACGGATCACCTCACTGGTGTTGTTATATCGTCCGCTTTCTATCTGTTCACGGATGAACGCTTCGAAGTAAGGACTGAGCGCTACGCTGGTTGGCATGGTCATATCTCCATCAGGATTACTATCAGTTATTAACTGTTAGTATACTGCTCCATCTATTATCCGCAGTATCTGGTATCTTTTCCAGGCGATGCTCTGCCTGGGGGCCTTAGCAAAGCGGCGGTTGCAGTCCAGGATGGAGCTGTCCAGCCAGACATTGGCTTTCTCGATACAGCTGATGTCCTCGAGTCGCATCTCTTTGATTAATCGGTCCTGGAGCGTCAGGTTAGTCGCAAAAGCTTAGTGTCTTTATGCCAAAAAAAGGGACATTTCTAAATGGCTAAAAAGTGACATTACTAAATTGGTCTAACACATTAGGTGCGCATAATCTATCTTATGTTAAATAAGCCCAATCAAACGCATTGCCAGCAGGTTGCCAGACTCACGCGCCCAGTCCCTGCTGCCCGTCCCACTACTGTCCGGCTAAGTCAGAGCGGTCACCGCGCGTCGTTGGATGGGAAATGACGATAAATTCTACTGCGCTATCGAATTCGTTTCGCGCCTGATGCTTAGCTTCAGGTGGAATTTCAATTCCCTGCCTCGCAGCAATCTGATGCTTCTCGCCATTGAGTTCCATGGTCAGCACGCCGTCGAGCACGAAGAAAAACTGGCGTGAAATCGAGTGAAAATGGCGTTTCTCCTGGCTATCAGGCGGCATTCTTTCGTGAATGATTAACATATCCTGGCGCTTCAGCAGATACCATCCGTCACAGGCATCTCCCCATTGATAGTGCTCAGCATTCTCTTTAGAAATCATTGCGTCCCCGAAATCTGATAATAAACCTCTCATTATCTGCTCCGCGCGGCAGCCCGCACTGGCTGATCAATACCGCAGAATATCAGCAGAAAAAAATCCCGCAACCGCCACTGACGTTAACGGGATTTTTTATCGTACCGTTACTCTTTGGCTATTGGCGTTGCGTTTTCATCGATTTTTGTCTCGCCCTGGATAGTCTTGATCCGCTGCTCAACCGCATTCACCTGCTCACTGCTGTGCAGCAAGGTATAAGTCAGATCAAAAGCCGTGCTGGCACCGGGCTGCAGTTGCTTAACGCGCTTTTGCTCACGTTCAATGGTGACCGGATAAGCATAACTGGTGCCGGGTTCGATTCCTGTTACATAGCCCTGTTTCAGGGTATCGGTATTTTTCCACAGCGACAGCACCGGCAACTGACGGGTATCGAACTGGATCGAGGCACCAAGGTTACCGGCTTTATTCACCACCGCCGCGACTGACTGATGCTGATCATCAGCAAGTGGTTTGACATTAAACACCATCTCATCAAAACCTTTGGTTGGCCCCTGATAGGTTTGCCAGGTTTTCAGACCAGCTTTGGCATAATCGTTGAACGGGCTGATGCCTGACATGGGAGCAATAAAACGCGCACCCTCTTCCAGAATCGGCGTACCAAAGTTGCTGTGATAAATGATCTGATAATCGTGCGGATAATCTGCATGGTTAGTTAACACATCGTGCAGGCTGAAACTGTTGCTGCCTGGTACGTAGCGCAGTTCAGTCAGGGTCTGCAGATCCGCTTTTTTAAAGGTGCTCTCTTTGATTAAACCGCGGATGCGAATCTCATGCGGTGCCGCGTCAGCCACTTCCACTTCCAGCTGAGAAACCGGGGTATTACCGGCTTTACCATGCAGCGTATAAATTTTACCGTCGGCGGTCACCGGATGGCCGGTCCATTCATAGCCGCAGCGCACCATCATCTCATTGAAACCTTCCAGCCAGCCCAGTCCGTTGCGGCTCTCCAGATTAATAAATGCCGGGTTGACCACCTCTTTAACTGGCGAATCCCAGCCCATACGGCTGCCAAACCCTTCAACACGCAATAAATTCATGCCACGGGTCGGGCTCAGCGTAATAGTCAGGCCATCCTGACTTTTGATAACCAGAATTTTACTGCCTTGCTGCTTACCGCCGTGCAACACCTGCTGTTCAATGCTGAACGGCTTACCTGACAGTTTCAGCTCACTGCTGGAAATTTGCCAGTTGCCTTTATCCATGCCCTGTTCAGCACTCGTCAGCACCCAGGTTTTTGCGGTTGCAGAACCCGAAACCAGCAGAGCCAGTACCGTTAACGCCAGTTTTATCTTCATTATTTATCCCTTTTGCTGAATCGTTTTTTCATGATTTAAGGGAAATCTACGGGCTGCGCGTTAACAGAAACGTGACCTGTCTCACCTGCTGAAAAAAGCTCATCAGAATGACGCATTAATGCGTGCTCAGTCACACAAAGATGAACGCGCTAACAGTTATTGCAGCCATTTGCGTGAAGAAAACAGTAAAAGCATTACACGATTCAGCCTGTAATCGGCTGGCAGCCGGATCATTCAGGATGGTTAATATCCACTCAGCCTGTTCAGGCGGTTTGATTTCCGGCCGGTTAAAAATAAAAAAATAATGAAACTCACCCGCAACTTTTTCAGCTGGCCAGCGAACCTGTTAATAAGGTCATCAGGCGACACCGCCTGCCTGTTAACGGAGAGAGAGCTATGCCGATGAAAACCACCCTGAAAACCCTGGCTATTGCCACCCTGATGGCGCTCAGCGTCCCGGTCAGTTCCGCCCTGGCTGCCCTGCAGGTCGGTGAAAAAGCGCCTGACTTTAAGCTGGAAGCCGCGCTGGCTGGTAAAGCGACCACCTTCTCGTTGCAACAGGCGTTGCAGAAAGGACCCGTGGTGCTCTACTTCTTCCCCGCCGCGTTTAGCGCCGGCTGTACGCTGGAAGCCCACGACTTTGCCGAAGCAACTGATGAATTTAAAAAACAGGGCGCGACCGTCATTGGCGTGACCGCGGGCAACACCGATCAGATTGCAAAATTCTCGCAGCTGGAATGCCGGGATAAATTCACCGTGGCGGCCGATCCTGGCGCAAAAGTGGCGGCCGAATATAACAGCACCATGGAGATGAAAGGCCAGAAACTCTCTGACCGTACCTCTTACGTTATTGCGCCGGACGGCAAAATTCTGCTCAGCTATACCGACAAAAATCCTGATGCCCATATCCAGAAAGCGATGGATGCGGTTAAAAAATATCGTCAGGCCAATCCGGCTTAATCTCACTTTCCGAGTAGGTTCATCATGCTGACAGCCATTGCAGCCGCCTTTCTGGGCGGCATTATTCTCAACTTAATGCCCTGCGTTTTTCCGGTAATCTCACTGAAAGCGCTGAGCCTGATTCGCCATCACAACCAGCCCGCCCATGCGCGCAGTGAAGGGCTGGCCTTCCTGCTCGGTGTCGTGGTGACGATGGTCGCACTGAGCGCGGTGCTGCTGCTGGCGCGTGCCGGAGGGGCTTCAGTGGGTTGGGGATTCCAGTTGCAGTCACCGGTGGTGATCGCACTGCTGATTCTGGTGATGCTCGGTTCTGCACTGAATCTGCTCGGGCTGTTTGAAGTGGGACTGTCAGTGCAACGGGTTGGCGGCGTAGGTAGTGACCGTGGCGGTCTGCTGGGATCGGCGCTGACCGGTGCGCTGGCCATTATTGTCGCCACACCGTGCAGCGCGCCCTTTATGGCCAGCGCCGTTGGCTATGCGCTGACTCAGCCGCCCATGGTCAGCCTGGTGATTTTTATCTCTCTGGCGCTGGGTTTTGCTGCGCCCTTTACTCTGATCTCCTTTTTCCCGCTGCTGGCGCGCATTTTACCGGCACCCGGTGCCTGGATGATCACACTTAAACAGGGTCTGGCCTTCCCGATGCTAGGTGCGGTGGGCTGGTTGATCTGGGTGCTGGAGCGTCAGGTGGGTTCAGCTGCGCTGGCCGCTATTCTCATCTGCTGCCTGTTACTCAGTTTCGCGGCCTGGCTGTATGGCATGGCGCAGAAACGCCGTATGATGGGTCAGCGTCACTGGGCGCTGCACCTCGCCACCGCCTTTTTCGTGGCATTAGTGGTTCCGCCATTACTGAATCTGAACAGTTTTGCCTCAGCACCACAAAGCGAAGAGGCTTCACAGGCCGCCGCCGCGGTCGCCTGGTCACCACAGAATGTTGATGCGATTAAAGGCCAGGGTAAGCCGATTCTGGTGAACTTTACCGCCTCATGGTGTATTACCTGTCAGGTTAACGATCGCACCTCACTGTCAACTCAGGCGGTCAAAGCGGCGATGGCGCGCACCAGCACCATTTACATGGTGGCGGACTCAACGAAATACAATCCGGATGTGGAACAGGCACTTAGCGATTTTGGCCGCGGCGGACTGCCGCTCTATGTCGTCTATCCGGCCAATGGCGGCAAACCGGTGGTATTACCGCAGGTTCTGACGCCGCGGATCGTAATTTCAGCGCTGGATCAGGCAACGGAGAACGGCAAGAAAACGTGAATCCCATGATGAATCAACACGCTGGCAGCGTGCCAGGCGGTTAACCCGCTGATAATGAATGCCAGAGACTGACAACCGCGCGCAGTTATGGCCACAGCTGATGGCCCGCGCGCAGGAAGGCGATAAATACGCCTATAACCAGTTGCTGAAAGCGATGGTTCCGGCCATCCGGGCTTTAGCGTGCAAAAAAATCAGTGATGCTGCGCTGGTCGAGGATGTGATCCAGGAGACTTTGCTGGCGATTCATCGGGTACGGCATACCTACGATCCGCGACGTCCCATCCTGCCCTGGGTCGCCGCGATTACCTCTGCCAGAGCGATAGATGCCCTGCGTCAGCGGGGACGTCGGCAGGAAGTACAGGATGAGGATGCGCTGAATCATCAGCCAGCTGAAAGTGCCGAGAGCGCCCCTGAAGCAGATGAACTCACTGGTTACTTAGGCAATCTGCCGCTGCGTCAGCGTGAAATTGTCGAATCGGTTCATTTGCGTGAACAGAGTCTGGCGCAGGCGGCGGCGGAAACAAATCAGTCGGTGTCAGCGGTGAAATCGCTGCTGCATCGCGCAATGCTTAACCTACGAAAATATGGAAACAATCATGAGAAATCATGACCCCTTGATTGATCGGTTGACCGAATCCGTCAAGCCGGTGCAGCGCGTCTGGCCAACGCCCTGGCGCGTTGCCGGCTGGATTGCCGCGGCCCTGCCCTGCGGCGCGCTCAGCAGTTGGGCGTTTCATACCCGGCTGACCGACTGGTCACAGCCTGGCGCGGCGGTCGCCCTGAGTGCTCTGCTACTCGCGTTTGTCATTGCTGGCAGCAGCGTTGCGGCGGCCTTTACTCTGAGTATTGCGGGTAGAAAACCGGTCAGCCTGTATCGGTTATGGCTGCTGGCGGGCCTGTGGCTGACGCTGAATCTGTTCAATCTCTCTTCTTCAGTGCCGCCAGCGAGCGCAGGTCGCCTGGGTGAAGGAATACACTGCTATCTGTTTATGCTCTCTGCCAGCCTGCCGATGATGCTGTTATCGGTGATTGCCTTACAGCGTACACGCTCTTTGCATCCCGCAAAAAGCCTCGCGCTGGCGGGTTGCGGCAGCGCGTTCAGCTCTTCGATGCTGCTGTCACTCTGCCATGATACCCATCTGCACCTGATCGATTTTTCGATGCATCTGGCTGCTGGCATCACCATTATCGCCATCACGGTAGTGGCGGGACGGCGCTGGGTGCAACTGGAAGGGTTAACGGAAAAATAAGGCGAGCCGGGATCAACTCGCCTGAGTCGATATCAAATTCTGGTTACAGATGTTCAGCAAACCATTCGGTCTGGACCTGCACAACCTGCCTAAAAAAGTCACCCGTGTAAATATCGTAATGGCGTGCGTCAGTCACTTCATAAAGTTTTTTGTCCGTTGCGGCTATCGCCTCGAATAAGGCCCGTCCCTGTTCTGGAGGATTGACCGAATCTTTACCGGCAATAACGACCAGCGTCGGACACTGAACCTTTGCCGCATTGAGTGCGGGTTTATATAGCAGTGTTTCCCGGACGGTTAGAAAAGGAATCTTAATATCCATTTTTGGATAGTGCTGTCGATTTTCTTCAAAGAACGTTTTAGATTCCACATCGTTTAACACGCGAGTAATCGCGACAAACATCTCTTTGCCGCTGCTGGTGCGTTTCTCTGCCATCTTCTCCAGCGTTGCCGAGAAAGCCGCTTTTTCTGCCGCATCCATTTGCCCTGTCACAATGGCTTCGCCATCAGCAAAAGCAAGCTGGCTGACGATACATTTGATGTCGGCATTATCAGCCGCTGCGCCAAAAACATGGCATCCACCAAACGAGGTTCCCCATAGGCCTATTCTTGTTTCATCCAGTGCGGGTTGCTGTTTTGCCCAGTTCACAACCGACAGAATATCGGCAATTTGCTGCGCGGGCACCAGTCGTCCGCGCTCACCCTCACTGTCACCAAAACCACGATAATCGAAGGTAATGGTAGCAAAACCCGCGCGGGTAAAGGCGTCGGCAAAATCAGGCAGTAAAATCTCTCTGATACCACAAAAGCCATGACATAGAATGATGACCGGATGTTTTGTGGGCTGGACTGGCTGGCGAAGCGTCAGCGCAATGCCCTCAGGCAATATTGAGGTCGTGGTGTCCATCGTTATTCATGCTCCTTGCTTACTCGTTATTATCAGGCCGAAGGTGGATCACCTTTTCATGACAGCTCAGGATTTACCACGATCCAGATCAGTAAAAAAGCAAGAGCAGTGGGAGAAATGAAACGCTTTGGCAATCAATGCGGCGGCAGGCGAAGCAATATTCGGTATTCCGCGCAACAGAGCATCATGGCCTATATTTTTATATCCGGATGTCCGGACGGTTCAGGAGTTGACCATGCAAAATGAGATGTCAGCACAATGTCATTGTGGTGCAGTGGCGTTCAGCGTAACGCTGAAGGATGGATTTAATACGGTACGGCGCTGTAACTGCTCGTTCTGTCGGATGCGCGGCGCTGTGGTGGTATTTGCCCGTGAAATCGAGGTGACGCGCGGCAAAGATCAGCTCACCGAATACCGCTTCAATAGCAAACAGGTTGGCCACTACTTCTGTTCAGTCTGCGGCATTTATACCTTCCATCAGAGCCGCTCACAGCCTGACCAGTATGGCGTTAACGTTGCCTGTCTGGCGGGGATTTCACCGTTTGATTTTACCGATGTGCCGGTGAGCGACGGCATCCACCATCCTAAAGATGGCGGTGCCGGTGGCGTAGCCGGACATCTGATCTATAAACCGGCCTGAGTCGCAGAGGGTGCGGTAAGCGCACCCTCTGACGCGGTTACTCCAGGCTGCGCTTACCGCTGAAGCGCGTGATCGGCTTTTGCTCTTCGCCGTCGAGTTGCCGTGAGAACACCTTGAGTGCCGATAAAACCGGGCTCAGGCCACGCCACAGTTCATCATCATTGAGCAGCCGGATAATGCCGCGGATGCCTGGCGCAGCTTTCCCGCTGTTAGCCTCTTCTCTGGCCGGTTTAATCGCCATCGCCGCATCCCGCAGGGCGAGCAGCAGATGATTAAACCGTTCCGGCGGCACGCTGCCTAAGGTCATCATCAGCAGTGAGAGGTTTTGCAACGCACTCTGGGTGCCGGGCTGGTTCAGACCGGACACCAGGATCTTGCTGACCTCGCTGTTCGACTTGACCAGATCGTTCGCCAGCCGCAGAAAACCATGCTGATGCAGATTTTCAATCAACTCGTCCATCGCCTCTCTGGCAGTGGGTTCAGTTCGGGTCGGCGTGACCTGATATTTCATCCTTTCAGCCATCAGAATTTCTCCGGTTTTTCTACATGTTCAGGCGGTTCGCGATAGCCAGCCTGCTGCCATTTTTGCTCGACCGGCAGGTGATCCAGCGGCGTGCGTTTGCCATAGCGAAAATTGTGTAACGGTATAGGATTTGGCTGGATACGCCGCTCCACACGTTTCATGTTTACCGCGACCTCTTTATAGGCGGGCGTGTTGACGGCCGGATCATGATGTTCACCGGTCAGGGTATTGACGCCATCTTTGCCGTGGTGAATCGGCATAAACAGCACATTGCCCGCTACGCGATCGGTGATCACCACCGGCACATCGATCGAACCACGTCGCGACGCAATCCGAACCCATTCACCTTCCGTCAGACCACGTTCGGCAGCCAGCTGCGGCGAGATTTCGACAAACGCGTTCGGTGACAGCGACATGAAACGCCCGCCCTGGCCGGTCTGATTAGTGGACTGGAAGTGCTCCAGCATCCGGCCATTGTTGAGCAGCAAATTGTATTCCGCATCTTCCTGTTCCGCCGGCGGTTGCCACTGCAAGGGATAGAGCCGCGCTTTGCCGTCCGGGAAGTGGAACTGTTCGGTATAGAGGAGTGGCGTACTCTCGCCGTCGGCGCTGACCGGCCAGATTTGCGACTGCCAGCCGACCAGATTCTCATAGCTGACGCCGGCAAAGATTTTCGCAATACCCGCGGCTTCAGCCATGATCGCGCCCGGATTCGGGTAATACCACGGATGGCCCAGACGCGCCGCCAGATCGGTAAAGATTTGCCAGTCAGGCCGGCTGTCACCGAGCGGTGCCATCGCCGGTGAAAAGTGCTGGATGCGCCGCTCGGTATTAACGAAGGTGCCCTCTTTTTCCACGCTGGGGCAGCCCGGCAGTACCACATCCGCGAACTCCGCGGTACGGCTCATGAAAATGTCCTGCACCACCATGAACTCCAGATTACTGAAGGCTTCATGCACATTGGTGGAATCCGCATCGGAAAAGGCGGTTTCTTCTCCGGTGATGTACATGGCGCGCAGTTTTCCTTCATGGGCGTGCTGCACCATTTTAAAGTTGTCCGCGCCCGGCTGGTCAGACAGCGCCTCAGGCGCAACGCCCCAGGCTCGCGCCCATTTCTCGCGCACCGCGGCATCGCTGACCTTTTCATAGCCCGGATAGACATTGCTCAGGCAGCCAAAGTCACTGGCGCCCTGCACATTATTATGGCCGCGCATCGGATAACCGCCGGTACCCGGCCGACCGTAGTTACCGGTGACCAACAGCAGGTTGGATAAGGCGGTGCTGGTATCTGCTCCGTGGCTATGCTGAGTGATCCCCATTGCCCACAGAATACAGGCGCTGCCTGCCTGACCGATCATCTCTGCTGCTGCGGTCAGCTCATCCAGACTCAGGCCACAGATTTCGCTGGCATAGGCCAGGGTAAACGGAGCCAGCGATGCACGGTATTCCTCTACCTGATTGACCCGTTGTGCCAGGAATGCCTGATCGGCATAGCCGTGATCAAACATATATCTGGCCATAGCCGACGCCCACACCAGGTCGGTACCGGGCTTGATTCGCAGATAGCGGTCGGCACGCTCGGCCATTTCATGACGGCGCGGGTCAACGACCAGCAGTTTCTGTCCCTGATGCTTGTGGCTCTGCTTGATGTGCGAAGCGATGACCGGGTGATTCTCAGCCAGATTGCTGCCAACGATCACGATCAGTTCCGTCTGCTGCAGATCGCGAATGGTGCCGGCATCGCCGCCATAGCCTACCGTGCGAAACAGCCCTTCTGTCGCCGGGTTCTGGCAATAGCGTGAGGAGTTATCCACGTTGTTGGTGCCGAAGATCAGTCGGGCAATTTTCTGGGTCAGATAGGCTTCTTCATTGCTGGCTTTACTCGAACCGATAAAACCAATCGCATCGCCACCATACTGCTCTGCCACCCGCCGTAAACCCTCCGCGACGCGCTGCAGCGCCTCATCCCAGCTGGCGGGCCGGAAGCGCCCATTTTCACGGATCAGCGGGGTCGTCAGGCGTTCCGGGCTGTTGACAAAATCCCAGCCAAATTTGCCTTTGACGCAGGTGGAGATGCCGTTAGCGGGCGCCTCAGCCACCGGCTGCACTTTGAGGATGTGGCGGTCGCGCGTCCAGATTTCGAAGCTGCATCCCACACCGCAATAGGTGCAGACGGTTTTGGTCCGTTTAATCTCAGCCTGGCGCAGTGCCATATCAATTTTTGACACGCCGGTAATCGGCTCCATGCCGATACTGTTTTCCAGCGTTTTAACGAAGTCGATCAACGGGCGCTTCAGTCCCTCATCCATCGCGGTAAAGGGTCCTGCATCTGGCTGCATGGTTTTTTCCAGCAGCGCGTTACAGGGACAGACCGTGACGCAGTGTCCGCAGCTGACGCAGCTTGAACCGGCAATCTCGGTGCCGCCATCCCACAGCACACGCGGGTGTGCCTGGGTATAGTCAATCGACAGGGTTTCATTCACTTCGACATTCTGACAGGCCTCCACGCAGCGGCCACATAATATGCACTGGTCAGGATCGTAGGTATAAAACGGGTTGGAATGATCTTTTGCGTATGGCTTGGGCTGATGCGGGTAATACTGAATCGGAATATGCATATCCGCGACCGCATTATGAAGCGTGCAGTCGCCGGTATTATGTTCACAGACGGTGCAGTAAAGTTCGTGGCGGTTAAGTATCCGATCCATCCCCTCCTGCTGCGCCGCTTTTAACGCCTCGCCTTCGCTTTGTACCGTTAATCCTTCCTGGGTACGCAACGTGCAGCCGCGAACCCGCTCGCCATTGGCATCGACCCAGCAGACATCACAACTTTGTAAAGGCGGTAATGCCGGGTGATAACAGACATGGGGCAGTTTTTTTCCCTGCGCATCGAGAAAATCAATCAAGGGTTGATCAGCTAACCCGGTTAACCGTTCACCATTGTAAATTATGGTGCAGTGTTCTCCGCTCATATAAGCCTCATGAAGACATTGCGAATAGCTTCCAGCCGAAAAATATCCCTGTATTTATAGGGTTGACTCTTCAGCTTAGTGAGGATTAACAGCCACGCCACGGATACCGCTACGCTTATTGGGGTTACTCTCTGAATCCTAAACTTTTTTAAAATGTAATGACTTTTTACTAAGCGGGAAAAGCAGACAGCCGCTACCGACGCAGCTGTTTCTTTTGATTAGATTTATTAAGTTAAAGCGACGTGCCCGCGCATGAACCGCAGCGACAATCAGGCTGCGCAGCTCACAGCCGTGCCATGTTCATGCCCCGCCAGCGCAGCGCGTAGCCAGGGCGCCGCGCCGGGAATGATCCGTTCGGCCAGGTAACGTTCGCAGGCGGGCAGATCGTGACCATAGTGATCCCGAAATGCGCCTGGCGTCAGGAGCAGATATTTACGGAATGTGCGGGTAAAGTTCTGCTGGCTGCTAAAGCCGTTTTCGACCGCGATATCCAGCAGGCTTTTGTTGGTGGCGATCACCGCTACCGCAGCACGCATTACCCGACGAAGCCGGATATATTGCCCGAGGTTGTAACCGGTGCGGTCGCGAAAGGCGCGCTGAAAATGCCAGTGCCCGTAGCCGCTTTTACGGGTGATGGTTTTCACCCGCACCCGTTCATCAAACAGGTTTTGTTCGATCCACGGCAAAATGTCGCTGACCACGGCATCGATTGCCTTAACGCTATGACTGTCAGGCGCAGGCGGTTTCGCCTCACTGCTTACTTTCTCACACATAAGCCCTCTGCACTGAAAGTGTCTGAAACGCAGCCGGCGCTATTTCCGGCTGAAGCAATTATTCCGGTCAGCGTCGAAGATGGATAGTTATACAAACGGATAGGTCCGATACGCGCAGCAGGACTGAATTTTTCCCTTTACGACCATTTACGGCTGCGGTGCTCATCCTGTTACTGAGATTACTTATAGTATGTTGTAACTATGCAGGCACTGTTGCTCAATGGCACCACCGCCAGAGGCGGACTCTTTCCGCCGTTTACCTGCATTGATGGCTGAGCCTCGGCTGGCTGGCAAAAATTCCTTGTCCTTAATTGTTCCATTAGGCGGGATTAAGATGAAGAATTAATGGACCTGGTTTATTGGCAAATAAACCAGCCACTCACAGCCGCGCGCTGACATAATAAAAAATAATGACGTACCGGCTGCTTCTTTTTGTCAGAATGCCCGATTAAACCCTCGCCCTGACAATTGCGGGCCGTTAATGGTGCTATGGATTATTTCGCTTTGCAGGCAGCACTATTCTGCTGACCTAAAAAAAATGACGAAATGATGACAGTCTTAATCGGCTTTGATGACGGCTTGTTGGTTAGCAGAGCACAATTATTCGGGTGAAAACTCCGACTTTCGCTCATCATTTAACCATTATTTTCAGTTGGTTATCTGAATTTCATCCATGACGTAATTATTAGATGATAATGAAAATTGTTATGATAATATTCAATCAACACTGGCGGTTTTCCGTGGCTGACAGGCACAGAATGAAATAACTGCTCATCACATTAAATCCTCCAGACGTGAATCTTCTCTGACTGGCTGGAATGAGATCTCTATGAATCACATCGTATATATCGTTGACGACGACGCCGCGGTTACCACTGCCCTGAGCAATCTGCTCAGCTCAGACAATTACGAGGTTATTTCTTTTTCTTCCGCAGATGATTTTCTGGCACACGACTTTGCCCCGCTTCCCTGCTGCCTGATTCTGGATATTAATATGCCGGGCGCGGATGGATTTGAGGTCGCTCAGGTGTTAATCGATCGCGGTTACACCATCCCCACCATTTTCTTAACCGGCTTTGGCACCATTCCTGTGACGGTCCGGGCAATGAAAACCGGCGCTTATGAGTTTCTGACCAAGCCGGTTGATCCTGACCGTATCCTGCAGGCGGTCTCCGAAGCGATGCGGATTGCTGAACAGAACATGGCGACGTCACAGGAGAAACGGGAGATGACCCTGCGCCATCAGACCCTGACGCCACGCGAAAGCGAGGTGATGCTGCTGGCGATCAGCGGCCTGCTGAACAAACAGATCGCCGCTGAAATGGGCGTTAGCGAAATTACCGCCAAAGTACACAAGCGGCGAGTGATGGAAAAGATGAATGCGCGCTCATTGTCTGATCTCGTGCGGGCAGCAGAACGGCTCAATATCGCCCAAACCCGACGCCGCTGAGGCGAGGCAGCCTGCGGCTGGTGACCCGCCGCAGCGGTGTACTTTTACCGCACAGGTGATTTTCAGGCGCGACCAGGCGCGATACCGGTACGATCCGGGACCGGCAGCAGCGCCGTCACACGCAGCTTGACAGGGGCTGAATCGATTAGCCTTGTTTCCCGGCCGTCAGTTCACTGCGGATCAGGTTCAGGAAGGTATCAACTTCAATCGGTTTGCGGAAAAAGGTCAGCGCGCCCAGCGCGATGGCATACCACAAGGTGGTCTCTTCCAGGTCGGCAGAGATAAAAATGACCGGTGGCAGAGAGGGACGCTGTTTCAGAAGGGTAAAAAGCTCGAAGCCGCTCATCCCTTTGAGCCCGACATCAATAATCAACAGGCTCGCATCACAAAGTGCATTGTCATCGGCCAGTAGTGCCTCTCCCGACTCAAATAATCCTGTGGTGTAGCCGTCAGAATGCAATAAATTACTCAGTCCACTGCGGACTGAGCGTTCATCATCAACAATGACAATACGCTGTGACAGCGTCATGCAATTATCCTCTGAAAGTCCTCCCGTCTGCGAGAACTTAGGGTGCTTTATCGCCGCCCGGCGGCGGTGTGCCACTGATTTTCGGCACACATTCGTGGCGGAACCACGCCAGCGTCACCGGCTGGCGACGAATGATGCGTTTCCCCAGTGGAATCAACTGCTCACCCACCAGCATGCCAAACAGTCCCAGTAACGCAATCACCGGCGGGGCCGGCGAGTTAACGTCGATCAGGGCATAGACTACGCCGGCCAGCAGCCCGACAATCAGAGAAATAGCGTAAGATTTCATCATCTTTAGCCTACCCGATGTGACGTGGCATCGCCGGAAACGGCCGGCTGCAGCAGCGTGGTCACCGGTCTGGAGGCCGGAAGCCAGGCATGCATCAGCGCGCCGCCCAGCAGCATACCCAGCAGGCCGACCAGCGCAATCGCGGGCGGTGCTGGTGACCGGACATTGAGCAGCGCATACAGCAGGCCAATCAATACGCCTGCACCCAGTGAAATCAGTAGTGGACTCATATCCCGCTCCTGTTTTGCGGCAGTGCTGACCGGCACAAAGTGCCGATCAGCCACCCGCAACTTAGCGTACAGGCGCGTGAACAGGCGCCAGTGTGCGATGCTCGCTCTTCTGACGTGATGGCGCTTTGTGCACCATGGTGTAGGCGTAATCGACGCCAATGCCGTAAGCGCCCGAATGCTCTTTGGCGATATTCATTACCGCATCATAGGTATCGCGGTTGGCCCAGTCACGCTGCCACTCCAGCATCACCTGCTGCCAGGTAACCGGCACGACGCCAGCCTGAATCATGCGTTGCATGGCATAGTCATGCGCTTCTTTGGTGGTACCACCTGAGGCATCCGCCACCATATAAATTTCATAATCCCCTTCCAGCATCGCGCACAGCGCAAAGCTGTTGTTACACACTTCGGTCCACAGACCGGAAACCACCACTTTTTTCTTGCCGTTGGCGGCCAGCGCATCACGGACTTTCTGGTCATCCCAGGAGTTCATTGAGGTGCGCTCTAAAATGTCCTGACCCGGAAACACGTCCAGCAGCTCCGGGTAGGTGTGACCAGAAAAGCTCTCTGTTTCTACGGTGGTGATGATGGTGGGAATGTTGAAAACTTTGGCCGCTTTCGCCAGCGCAACCGTGTTGTTTTTCAGAACCTGACGGTCAATTGACTGCACGCCAAACGCCATCTGCGGCTGCTGGTCGATGAAAATAATCTGGCTGTTATGTGGCGTCAGGACTTCAAGTTTAGCGTTGGACATGTGTTCACCCATAGAGGTTAAGTAACTGGATTTCCGTAAACCGTAACGGAGCAAAAAGGACGGGCAGCACGCCTGAATGCGGCTTGCGCTGGCTGTCTGGTTCGCAGTGTAGGGCGGCGAGCGAGGGCAAACTATTATCTCTGCGTATAACTATACGAAGGTATAGGTATCCCTTCGTATAACTAGACGCTCCAACAGACCACTCACCATAATCCGGTCTATTCGTGCCCTGCTCCCTGCAGCGCACTTCCTGTCCCGCTGCAAGTCGGACAACCCCATTCAGGAGGATCTATGGTTACGCTGGGTAAAGCAGAACTGATATTAACCAACGGCAAATTTCACACTGTTGACCGCAGTAATCCGGTTGCCGACGCCGTTGCCATCCGCGAAGGTAAATTTGTCGCGGTCGGCTCGCTGGCAGAGGTGATGGAATATCACTGCGACGGCACCAAAGTGGTCGATCTGAAAGGTCATACCGCCGTGCCGGGTCTGAACGACTCGCACCTGCATCTGATTCGTGGCGGTCTGAACTACAATCTGGAATTACGCTGGGAAGGCGTTCCGTCAGTGGCGGATGCGCTGCGGATGCTGAAAGAACAGGCGCTGCGTACGCCATCGCCGCAGTGGGTGCGCGTGGTAGGCGGCTGGACAGAGTTTCAGTTTGCTGAACGCCGGATGCCGACCCTGGATGAGATCAATGAAGCCGCGCCGGATACGCCGGTCTTTGTGCTGCACCTTTACGATCGCGCCCTGCTTAACCGCGCCGCGCTGAAAGTGGTCGGTTATACCAAAGAGACGCCAAATCCGCCGGGCGGCGAAATTCAGCGCGACAGCAACGGTAACCCGACCGGGATGCTGATTGCCCGTCCCAATGCGATGATCCTTTACGCCACGCTGGCCAAAGGTCCCAAGTTGCCACTGGAGCAGCAGGTTAACTCCACGCGCCAGTTTATGCGTGAGCTGAACCGCCTCGGCCTGACCAGCGCCATCGATGCGGGCGGCGGTTTCCAGAACTATCCCGAAGATTATGAAGTGATCGCCGAACTGCATCAGAAGAAGCAGATGACACTGCGCATCGCTTATAACCTGTTTACCCAGCGGCCGGGTCACGAACTGGAAGATTTCGAAAAGTGGACCGATATGCTGACACCGGGCCAGGGCAGCGACTATTTCCGCCACAACGGCGCAGGCGAAATGCTGGTGTTCTCAGCGGCGGATTTTGAGGATTTCCTGGAGCCGCGTCCGGACTTAGCGCCAGGCATGGAAGATGAGCTGGAGCGCGTGGTACGTCATCTGGTCGAGCATCGCTGGCCGTTCCGCCTGCACGCCACCTATGACGAATCGATCAGCCGGATGCTCGACGTGTTCGAGAAGGTCAACCGCGATATTCCGTTTAACGGGCTGCACTGGTTCTTTGACCACGCGGAAACGGTCACGCAGCGCAATATCGATCGTATCAAGGAGCTGGGCGGCGGCATCGCGGTTCAGCATCGCATGGCGTTTCAGGGCGAATATTTTGCCGAACGCTACGGCATTGAGGCCACCCGACATACGCCGCCGGTCGCGCGGATGCTGGAAACCGGCGTCCCGGTCGGACTCGGCACCGATGCCACCCGCGTCGCCAGCTATAACCCGTGGACGGCGCTCTACTGGCTGGTATCCGGACGCACCGTTGGCGGAATGCAGATGTATGACGTTAACGCCCGTCTCGATCGTGAAACCGCCCTGATGCTCTGGACCCAGGGCAGCGCCTGGTTCTCCAGTGAACAGGGTAAAAAAGGCCAGATCAAAGCCGGTCAGCTGGCTGATATGGCCGTACTCAGCAAAGACTTTTTCAGCGTGCCTGAAGAGGAGATCAAAGGCATTGAATCGGTGCTGACCGTGGTCGATGGCAACATCGTCTATGCCGCCGGTTCATTCACCTCTGAAGCGCCACCAGCGATTCCGGTTCTGCCGGAGTGGTCTCCGGTGGTCAACGTGCCCGGTCATTACCGCAGCGCTCCGCCGGTCGCCCAGAGCCGCGTCGGCATGATGCCTGCTGCGCACCATTGTAGCGGTCCGTGCGGCGTACACAGCCACTCGCACGATATCGCGCGGGGTTCCAGCGTGCCGGTCGCCGAAGATAACGCCTTCTGGGGCGCGCTCGGCTGCAGCTGCTTCGCGTTTTGATCATGAAGACCTTTTTCACTCAGCCGCCCCGTCTCAACGCGGGGCTGTTCTTCCTGCGCCTGGCGGGCAGCCTGTTGCTGTTACATGTGCACGGGCTGCCGAAGATCCTGCATTTCAGCGAAGAACTGACGCGTATCGAGGACCCGTTCGGGCTGGGTCCGATGATGAGTCTGTTACCGGCAATTCTGGCCGAGGTTGTCTGTCCGATCTTTATCATCCTCGGCTGGGGGACCCGCCTCGCCTGCCTGCCGATCATTGCGGTGCTGCTGGTGGCGATGCTGGTGGTTCATCCCGGCTGGTCGATTGCTGAAGGCCAGTTTGGCTGGCTGCTGCTGATTATTTTCACCACCCTGGCGTTAACCGGGCCGGGCAACTGGCGGCTGGGTGCCAGCACGCAACGGGAGGTGCGCCATGGCGCAGGTTAATGACATTCACCAGCTGGATCAGGAGATCAGCGACGCGCCGAAAGCGAGCGCTGTTTCTCCGATGCAGCCGCTGCATCAGCCGGTGTTTCGGATGCTATGGATTGCCACGGTAGTCTCCAATATCGGTTCATGGATGAACGATGTTGGCGTCAACTGGACCATGCTGACGCTCAGCGCCGACCCGCTGGCGGTGGCGCTGGTGCAGGCGGCCAGCAGCCTGCCGATGTTTCTGTTTGCGCTGCCGTCGGGCGTGATGGCGGATATCGTTGACCGCCGCAAATACCTGCTGTTCTCCCAGCTCTGGACCTTTATCGCCGCCGCCGGGCTGACGGTGCTGGCCTACACTGGCCACGTCACACCAACGGTTTTGCTGGCCGCCGCCTTCCTGCTCAGCACCGGTGCGGCGATGAGTTCGCCACCGTTTCAGGCGATCGTGCCGGATCTGGTGAGCAAGTCTGAATTGGGTCCGGCGATTGCGCTGAATTCGCTGGGCATCAATATCAGCCGTGCCATCGGCCCGGCGCTGGGTGGATTGATCCTCTCCTTTACCGGCCCGTGGATGGTATTTCTGCTGAATGCGCTGTCGGTGCTCGGCGTGACGTGGGTGCTCTATCGCTGGAAGGCGGAACCCAGCGTCCAGCGCCTGCCGCCGGAGCACTTCTTCCCGGCCGTTCGCGCCGGACTGCGCTATGTTCACGCTGCGCCGGTATTACGCAACGTGCTGGTGCGCACGGTCGCCTTCTTCCTGTTCGGCAGTGCCGGCTGGGCTTTGCTGCCGCTGGTGGCGCGTCGGGACCTCGGCCTGGGTCCGGGCGGTTACGGCATTATGCTGGCCTGTATCGGCATTGGCGCGATTACCGGCGCGGTGATGTTGCCGCGGTTGCGCCGCCGCTTCAGTTCCGATCGGCTGATGGTGCTGGCCAGCCTGTTATTCGCTCTGACCATGCTGGCGCTGGCGTTTGTGCGTCATTTCTGGCTGCTGAATGCCTTTGAGTTCTTTACCGGCTTCGCCTGGATTGCGGTGCTGTCGACCCTCAACCTGGGCGCACAGCGCAGTGCGGCAAAATGGGTCAAGGCCCGTGCGCTGGCGGTTTATCTGACGGTCTTCTTTGGCTCAATGACGCTGGGCAGCACGCTCTGGGGACAGCTGGCTTCACACTTCAGCATCCCGGTTTCACTCTGTATCGCCACGCTCGGCATGGTGCTGGCCAGCAGCACGGTGTGGCGCTGGCGACTGGATCAGGACCCCGATCTGAATCTCGATATGATCGGTGATGGCGTTAACGCCCCCGCGATGGATATTCGTCATGAACGCGGTCCGGTGATGGTGAATTACGAATACCGGATTAATATTGATGAAGCCCATGCCTTTGCCGTCTGCATGCAGGATATGCGACGCGTCCGACGCCGGGGCGGTGCCATCAACTGGTCCGTGTATGAAGATATTCTCCAGCCTGGCATTTTCGTCGAAACCTTTGTGGTCGGCTCCTGGGTAGAACATTTACGCCAGAAAGAGCGCTACACCATGAACGACCAAAAAATCCAGCGTCGGGTTAACGCCTTTCATCAGGGTGAAAATCCGCCTGAAGTTCGATACCTGGTGGCACCAGCCTGACCGGCTGCACAGCAACCTTTTCATTCATCACGTCACATAGAGGGCAATACCATGAGCACACTCAAAACCACCGACGGCACCCAGCTCTATTTCAAAGACTGGGGCACCGGTAAACCTGTACTCTTCAGCCACGGCTGGCCGCTGGATGCGGATATGTGGGACAGCCAGATGAATTTCCTGGCAGAGCGCGGTTACCGGGTTATCGCCTTTGACCGTCGTGGCTTTGGCCGTTCCGAGCAACCCTGGACCGGCAATGATTACGATACGTTTGCTTCGGATATTAACGATCTCATCAATCATCTCGATCTGCAGGACGTTACGCTGGTGGGCTTCTCAATGGGCGGCGGTGACGTGACGCGCTATATCGGTCGTTACGGCACAGACCGCGTGGCAGCGCTGGTGCTGCTGGGTGCGGTAACGCCGGTGTTTGGCAAAATTGCTGATTACCCGCAGGGCGTCGATCTCTCGGTGTTTGCCGGTATCCGCGATGGCCTGCTGAAAGATCGTGCGCAGTTCATCAGTGATTTCGCCACCCCGTTCTACGGCCTTAATGCCGGTCAGACCGTTTCGGAAGGCGTGCTGACCCAGACGCTGAACATTGCGCTGCTGGCCTCACTGAAGAGCACCGTCGATTGCGTCACGGCCTTCTCCGAGACCGATTTCCGTGCCGATATCGCCAAAGTCAATGTGCCGACGCTGGTGATCCACGGCAGTAACGATCAGGTGGTGCCGTTTGAATCCACCGGTAAAGTGGCCGCAGAGATGATTGAAGGATCAGAACTCAAGGTCTATGACAATGCGCCACACGGTTTCGCGGTGACGCATCAGGATCAACTGAACCAGGATCTGCTGGCATTTCTGAACGCGCGTTAACAGCAAAAAAAAACTGCGCGGTAAATGCCGCGCAGTGATTTATTAACGGTTAACGGGTTGGATGATTCACTTCATTTGGCCGCAGATCAAACACCAACACTTCCGCTTGTTTGCCGCCACTGAAGGTCAGGGTTTTCTCGTTACGGACCCGCGCACCGTCGCCGGCATTAAACTGCAGTCCATTGACGACTACACTGCCGCGTGCCACATGGATATAAGCGTAGCGATCGTCCGGCAACGTCAGCGTTTGCTGCTCGTCACCGTCGAACAGGCCAGCATAAATCCGGATATCCTGGCGCACCCGCAGCGCGCCATTTTCCCCTTCCGGCGAAATGATCAGCCGCAGATGACCGCGTTTATCCGCCTCACTGACCGAAACCTGCTGATATCCCGGCGGGCTGTTTTTCTCTGCCGGCACCACCCAGATTTGCAGGAAGTGCACGCCGTCAGTACTGGAGTGGTTAAACTCGCTGTGCGTCACGCCACTGCCAGCGCTCATCAGCTGCACGTCGCCGGGTACGATAACCGAACCGGTGCCCATTGAATCTTTATGTTCCAGCGCGCCTTCCAGTACATAGGAGATAATCTCCATGTTGCTGTGAGGATGCGCACCGAATCCACGTCCTTTTGCCACCCGATCATCATTGATGACCAGCAGGTCTGAGAAGCCGACCTGTTTCGGGTCCCAGTAGTTAGCGAACGAGAAGGTGTGACGAGAATTCAGCCAGCCGTGATCACCGACGCCGCGTTGTTCTGACAATCTTTGCTCAATCATGTTCTGCCCCTTAACCTGCTGTTTAATGGTGTGAAGCGCGAGTGCTCTTCGTTAGAAACAGCATATAAGTAAACCTGATCGTCGAACAATGGCGTCAAAAGCCAATCACTGTCACCGATTAGTGGACAATGACGTTAAGCGCTATTTCGCATGAAATCGGGAGGCGGGTGAGTGAGGGGTTAGCTGCTGGCGCGCAGGATTAACTCGCCGGTCATGATGATGCGCTGCGGCGCGGCGTCGGGGCGGGCTATTTTCTGCAGCACCAGTTCACACGCCTGACGGCCGATTTCACGCGACGGCTGGACCAGCGTGGTGAGTGGTGGCGAGACCATGGCAGCCAGATCGGTGCCGTCAAAACCGACCACCGCGATATCGTCCGGTATCCGCCAGCCAGCCTGCTGAATGGCGGCCATTGCACCCGCCGCAAGCGTATCAGAAACGGCAAACACCGCGTCTGGCCGCGTCTCACCCTGCAGTAACAGATTCATGGCTGCCTGACCGGCGCTGAAACTCAGTTCACTGGCATAGGCGATCGCCTGCCAGCTCAGCCGTTGTTCACTCAGCTGTTGCAGATAACCCTCCTGACGCAGCCGGGCATAGTTGTAACTCAGATCGTGATTGATCAGTCCGATGCGCTGGCGTCCCTGTTCAGCCAGATAGCTAATGACCTGCTGTGCAGCAACACGGTCATTAATGCCGACGCAGGAGGTTTCGCCACTGTCATCATACTCAGCACACTGCACCCACGGCGCAGTGCCAATCAGCTGGCTCAGCTCGGCCAGTTTGCTGAACGCATCCATAGTGATGATGCCATCCACCATTTTGCCAGAGAGTAACTGCAGGCTGGAGCGCGACCGCTCAATATCTGAACCTGAATTGCACAGCAGAATGCGATAGCCATTTTTCTCAGCCTGCTCTTCAATCCCTTTCACCACTTCGGCGCAAAACGGGTTTGAAATATCCGAAACCATCACCAGAATCATTGAGCTGCGGGCGGTGCGCAACTGACGCGCCAGCAGGTTAGGCTGATAGTTACTCTCTTTGATCGCCTGCAGCACCTTCTGGCGATTGCGATCTTTGACACTGTCGCTGTTATTTAACACCCGTGAAACCGTGGCAACCGAAACTCCGGCCAGCCGGGCGATTTTCTGAATCGACATCATGGCAACCCTTGCTCAAATCGGTGGCAGGCAGGCTAACACACTTTGCGGAACCGCTGCGTCGCCCGCCTGACCGACAGGGCTTAATCCAGCCCCAGTTGCCTGCGCACCGGTGCAGCGGCAGCGGCGGCAAAATCGTCAAAAGCGCGATCGGCCACCGGAATAATATGGCGACGGATAAACTCTGCGCCTTCGCGCGCGCCGGTTTCTCCCTCTTTCAGGCAGCACTCCCACTCCAGCACCGCCCAGCCTGAGTAATCGTACTGCGCCAGTTTACTGAAAATGGTTTTGAAGTCGATTTGCCCGTCGCCCGGTGAGCGGAAACGCCCGGCCCGCGACAGCCACGGCTGATAACCGCCATAGACGCCACTGCGCCCATTACGCAGAA
Source organism: Pantoea sp. S-LA4 (assembly GCF_054482835.1). Classification (NCBI taxonomy): domain Bacteria; kingdom Pseudomonadati; phylum Pseudomonadota; class Gammaproteobacteria; order Enterobacterales; family Erwiniaceae; genus Pantoea; species Pantoea sp. S-LA4. Next base: position 372,345 of record NZ_JBTLRC010000004.1, read on the forward strand.
ATTCGGCATCTTTAACGTGAAACGCTTTAATCCGCGCATGATAGATATCGATAAATTGCAGATAATCGATCTGTTGCAGATAGAGATGGCTGGGATCGAACAGAATGTTGCAGCGTGGATGATGATTAACCTGCGCCAGGAATCGCTCAAAGGTTACGCCATCGTGCAGATCTTCACCCGGATGAATTTCATAGCAGAGATCGATGCCGTGCCGATCGAAAGTGTCCAGCACCGGTAACCAGCGTCGCGCCAGTTCGGCAAAGGCTTCGTCGAACAGCGCCGGGCTTTGCGGTGGCCACGGATAGAACCACGGCCAGGCCAGCGATCCGGAAAAGGTCGCATGCGCCTGCAGGCCGAGTTTTTCCGAGGCCGCTGCCGCGCGCTTTAGCGTGGCGATGGCCCACTCGGTTCGTCTGGCGGGATCGCCGCGTAGCGCAGCCGGAGCAAAACTGTCGAAGGCAGCATCAAACACCGGGTTCACCGCGATCAACTGCCCTTCCAGATGAGTAGAGAGTTCGCTGATTTCCAGCCCATAGCCTGCCAGCAGACCACGGATTTCGTCACAGTAGGTCTGGCTGATGGCCGCCTGCTCAACATCAAAAATCGCGGGCTGATGACAGGGGATCTGCAGCGCTTTGTATCCCAGACCCGCCGCCCATTCAGCCAGTCCGGCCAGTGAATTATAGGGTGGCCGATCACCGATAAACTGCGACAGAAAGATGCCCGGCCCTTTTACTGTTTTCATGCCCGCCTCCTTAAATAACGCCCTTAATCCCGATATCTGAACGAGAAGAGGAAAATAATCGCAATCAGCGCCGCTGCCACCGCCGGGATCCACCAGAAAATCGCCCAGCTCTCCGCGCTGGCATTGCCCGCCACCAGCTGGTTATAGAGCGCACCGGAGATCTGCGATCCCAGCAACATGCCAATGCCATAAGTAAACATCACCACCATGCTCTGCGCCTGACCTTTAACCTTTTCACCGGCGATGCGATCGGTATAGATAAAGCCTACGACAAAGAAAAAGTCATAGCAGATGCCGTGCAACAGGATGCCGAGATAGATCAGGCTGCGCGTTTCGTCACTCATTCCCAGCGCAAACAGGGCATAGCGAACAAACCACGCCGCCATGCCGATCAGCAGCATGTATTTCACGCCGAGGCGACGGAACAGCAGCGGAATGATCAGCATAAAGACGATTTCCGACATCTGCCCCAGCGACATCAGCGTACTGACGTTCTGAATCCCGGCATCCGCCAGCCAGGAAGCGGTAAAGGCGTAGTAGGTGCCGAGCGGAATAGAAATCAGCGTGGCACACAGCGCGAACACCAGGAAATGACGCAGTTTAAGCAGCGCAAAGGCATCGGCACAGAACAGGTCACGCACTTTGAGCGGCAACCCTTTGGCCGGTGCTGGCGTATGGGGCAACGTCAGGCTGTAGATAGCCAGCAACAGCGAACAGATTGCCGCTAACTGAAAGATGCCGGTGCTGGCGGAGATGCCGGTCACGCCGATAAATATCCCCGCCACAATCCAGCCGATGGTGCCGAACACTCTCACAACCGGAAAACTTTTCTCACTGCTGGCCAGACTGTGAAACGCGATGTTATTCGACAGCGCCAGCGTCGGCATAAAGCAGAGGGTATAGCCAAACAACAGCGCAATCAGCAGCGTGCCGTTCTCTGCAATCAGCGCCTGTGGCACAAACCACATGATCACCGCGCCAGCGAGATTCATTACCGCCATCACCTTCTGTGACGGAAAGAAGCGATCCACCAGCATACCGAGCACGAAGGGCGATAAAATCGAGGCGATCGGCCCGGCGGAAAACGCGTCGCCAATCAGCAGCGACATATTATGCTGGGTCATTACCAGACCCAGGGTGACTGACCAGCTGCCCCAGATGAAAAACTGCATAAACATCATCAGGGAAAGACGCGGAACCAGCAGCCGCTGCTGCATGCGCTGACGCGCACTCTCCTGCACTGTCGCTATCATCAGAACCTCGTCATTTGTCATCGATTACCCGTTGGTGATCTGTAAAGTAATCGATTACAAATGATCAAACTTTCGCCGCGATCACAGTTCATCCCGCCGGGAAGCGCGCCATTCGGAAAACGCGATCGCCGCGAGGTTTTGGCAAAATTAATCGGCGAGGCGTTAAGAGCTGGCGCTAACCGCCCGGTTCCGGCGAAAGCGGTAACGCTCATATAACAGCGAATAGAGCCCGCCGAGCACCACCAGAATTGCACCGATGACGGTGGTGGATTCAGGCAGATTCCCCAGAAACAGATACCCGACCGCCACGGACCACAGCAACGTGGTGTAGTCAAACGGGGCCAGTAACGAGGCTTCGGCGTAGCGCAGGCTTAATGTCATCAGGATCTGCGTGATGCCACCCAGCAATCCACAGCCCACCAGCAGCAGCAGTTGCGTTCCCTGCGGAACGATCCAGCCGCCCGCCAGCGTGATCAGCGAGGTCGTTGCCGTGGTCACCGCGAACCAGAAGGCAATCGCACCGGGCTTCTCTTTCCCATGGAGAAAGCGTATCTGCACCAGCGCGCAGGCGGTGCAAAACGCCGCCATCAGTGCCAGCAGGATCCCGGCAGAAGCGGCCAGTGAGAAGCTGGCTTTCAGTGACAGGTGACCGGAAAACATCACGATGATGCCGCTGAATCCGGCTATCACTGCCACCCAGCGATGATGCCGCACTTTTTCTCGCAGCAGCAGCGCCGCCAGCAGCACGGTAAACAGCGGAGCCGCATAGTTAATGGCGGTAGCATCGGTCAGCGAGATATAGAGCAGCGACAGGTAGCTGAAATAGAGGCCACCGGTGCCCGCCAGACCGCGCAGAAAATGACCGCGCACGTTACGGGTGCGGATGCCCTCCACTATGCTGCCCTGAGTTTTCAGCCAGATCATCAGTGGCACCAGCGCCAGCACCGATCGAAAGAAGATCACCTCACCGACCGGAATGGCACCGTCGAGACCTTTGACGCAGGCCAGCATCAGCGTCGAGCTTAATGCAGCCATGATTTTCATCGCTATGCCAGCAGAGGCATTCATAACGGCGGGCACCTTTCGGGACGAGTAAAATAAGCAGCATTATCAGTGTGCTTAGGGACGTGAAGGTTAATACTGGCATAACGGCGAATCGGGATGTGCCGGGATTGGCGGGGAGACGGCATTTAATGTTTTTTTGCCACGGCGCGGCAGCATGAATGATTGTCAGAGGTGGGGAAGATGAGCTAGCGGCTTAACGCCCATTGACAGTTCAGGTGAATGTGAGCCTTACGCCAGCGCCCTAACGCATTCTTTTGCTGGCAAGATTGTAGACTTCACTGCGCTCACGTTTCCCTACTGCAACCACCGCAATGATGAGTTGATCGTCGATGACCTGATAGACCAGGCGAAAACCGGACGCCCGGAGTTTGATCTTATAACAGTCTTTTAACCCGCGCAGAGCCGCAGTGGGAATATGGGGATGCTCACAACACTTCTTTAGTTTCTTTGCAAACTGCTGCTGAATGGCTTTATCCAGCTTTAGCCACTCTTTTAACGCTTCTTCTCTGAATTTTATTGTGTAAGTCACAGAAAATCGTCCAGATCGACGTCAATCAGCTTCTGCTGGCTACGTTGGTTAACCAGCTTTACCAGTTCATTATCGTCCAGCGCATCGAGTATCTGCTCATATAACTCCGCAGGCACACAGTAAAAAGCGGGCTGATTGCGATTAAGAATGGCGACAGGATAACCCTCACCAGCATTAACGGTCGCCATCGGGTTTTTTTTCAGTTCGCTGACGCTGGCACTGGTGTCACTCAGAATAATATGCGGCATAGTTTCTCCGGAGACTGCTTAACAGGTCTTTATACTAGCAGTTTCCTCTTGCACCAACCAGCCCTGTTAACTCTCGAAATGATAACGTCGTGCTCTCTATCTTTAATCCTTACTGACGACCTGACCTGCTTCTCTGCATCGCCCCATCAGCTTAATGTCGCCCCGCTCTGCTGTTACACTCTCTTATCTGCCTGACAGCCGGGCGCATTCTCTAAAGGAACGGGAGTCGTTGATGTCCTTTTTACGGTTATTGTTATCTGAGTCGAACGATCCCTGGTTTAACCTGGCGGTGGAAGAGTGCATTTTCCGTCAGATGCCAGCGGCCCAGCGGGTGCTGTTTTTATGGCGCAATGCGGAGACGGTGGTGATCGGACGGGCGCAAAACCCGTGGAAAGAGTGTAATACCCGTCGTATGGCAGAAGATGGCATCAGGCTGGCCCGGCGTAGCAGCGGCGGCGGCGCGGTGTTTCACGATCTCGGCAACTGCTGTTTCACCTTTATGGCTGGCAAGCCGGGCTACGATAAAAGCGTCTCAACCGCGATTATCCTGCGTGCGCTGGCGAAACTGGGCTTGTCTGCGGAAGCCTCGGGACGTAACGATCTGGTGGTTAACACTGCCGACGGGCTGCGAAAAATATCCGGTTCGGCCTACCGTGAAACGCCCGATCGCGGCTTTCATCACGGCACCATTCTGATTGACGCCGATCTGTCGCGGCTGGCCGATTACCTCAATCCTGACGTTAAAAAATTGCAGGCCAAAGGCATCACTTCGGTGCGCGCCAGAGTGGCGAATCTGGCAGAGCTAAGCCCCGGCATCAGCTATGAGGCGATCTGTTCCGCAGTGACTGAAGCCTGTTTTGAACATTTCAATGTGCATTGCGAGCCTGAATATATTTCGCCGGATGCCCTGCCCGACCTGCCGGGCTTTGAACAGCTGTTTGCCCGCCAGAGTAGCTGGGAGTGGAACTTTGGTCAGGCACCGGATTTCTCGCATCTGCTGGATCAGCGCTTTAGCTGGGGCGGCGTTGAGATTCATTTTGATATTGAGCGCGGTGTCATCACCCGCTGTCAGATTTTCAGCGACAGCCTGAACCCGACGCCGCTGGAAACGCTGGCGCAGCGGTTACAGGGCATCGTCTATCGCCCGGACGCGCTGGACGCGGTGATGAGCCAGCTCAAAGCCGATTTCCCGCAACAGCAGCTGGAACTGAACGAGCTACAGCAGTGGCTGGTCGCCAGCCTGCGTTAACCGAATAAGGCCGTTCGGCGAGAACGGCCTGAAAGGCTTACAGATTAACGAAGGTGTGCAGCACCCGGACTAGCTGGGTAACGAAACCATATTCGTTGTCATACCAGGAGACCGTTTTCACCAGTTGCAGATCGCCCGCTTCACTGATTTCGGTCTGGCTGGCGTCGAAAATCGATCCAAACGGCAGGCCGATCACATCAGAAGAGACAATCGGGTCCTCGGTATATTTAAAGGATTCGTTGTTTTCGCACGCCTGCTTCAGCGCCGCGTTAATCTCCCCGACCGTGACCTTCTTCTCCAGAATCGACACCAGTTCAGTTACCGATCCGGTTTTGGTCGGCACGCGCTGCGCATGACCTTTTAATTTGCCAGAGAGTGCGGGGATCACCAGGCCAATCGCCTTCGCCGCGCCGGTGGTATGCGGAATGATATTCTCTGCCGCCGCGCGCGAGGCCCGAAAATCTTTGCCGCGCGGCCCGTCCACCAGCGCCTGGGTACCGGTGTAAGCATGGATCGTTGTCATGGTGCCCACTTTGATGCCGAAATTGTCGTGCAGCGCTTTCGCCATCGGGGCCAGGCAGTTGGTGGTACAGGAGGCGACGGAAACAATGGTGTCTTCGGCGCTGAGCGTGTCGTGGTTAACGTTATACACCACGGTCTTCATCTCCCCGGCGGGCGCGGAGATCAGTACCCGTTTTGCTCCCGCATCGATATGCGCCTGCGCTTTTTCTGCCGAGGTATAGAAGCCGGTACACTCAATGACGACGTCGACGCCCAGTTCGCCCCACGGAATGTTGCGCGCCTCTTTCTCGGCGAACACGGTGATCTTTTTGCCGTCCACCTGCAGCGCTTTGTCACCCGCCTCAACGCTGAACGGAAAAGCGCCGTAGTTGGTATCATATTTCAGCAGATAGGCCAGCATTTCGGGTGAGGTTAAATCGTTAATTGCCACGATTTCCACCGCTTCCTGCTGCTCAAGAATACGTCTGAGGACCAGACGGCCGATACGTCCAAAACCATTAATGCCGATCTTCTTCATTGTGATCTCCAGCCTGTCAGTTAAACCCGTTGGTTTGTCACGCGTGCAGCACCTGTGAAGTCCGGCCCGCGCCGATATTCTCAGGTAAAAATAGCATCAGGCCAGGCTGAAGGAGGGGCAATCTATGCGCCGCAGAGCGTGCAGGCATGACAATGGCAAAAGGCAAAAGGCGAAAGGCGAAAGGCGAAACGGAAAGAGGAAATTTCACTGCGGAGATAAAATATAAATTATCGGATTTTGTGGCGTTTTAAAAAAACAAAAAACCCGCACAAGGCGGGTTCTGTTAATTATCAATTTTACGCTTATCTGCTCAGGTTGTTACCGTCATCGCGTTTGTAAGCGTCATTGACAATTAAAATTTACAGCGGGCTGACGTTAGCTGCTGATGGGCCTTTAGCGCCGTTTTCAATAGTGAATTCGACCTGCTGACCTTCATCCAGAGTTTTATAATCGTTACCCTGAATTGCAGAGAAATGTACGAATACATCTTTGCTGCCATCCTGAGGAGAGATAAAACCAAAACCTTTACCAGCGTCAAACCATTTTACTAAACCAGTCATTTTATTAGACATCGATACTTCCTTAATTTATGAGCCACTAAGTGGCGAAGATGGCCTGTCTTTCAGAGGGATACTTACTAGGCACTTAGGAGGAGACTCACAAGAAGGGGTATCGTTTGATATCGCTTGCACTGAAGACTGCTTTACTAAAACTGCTTTCATAAGGTCTGTGTTCCAAACCGATGACGCTATTAAGCCACGCATCATCGCTTTTATCAAACACTATTTTAATTTAATTTTAACATCCAGACGTCCGGAGCGCTTTTAATCGCAGCGGCTTTTCTGCTTTCGGGAAATGTCGCGCTTCGCCTGGCGCCGAAAATAAGAGCATGTGCGAATAAAATAAATAACCCGGCGCATGATAATAGCAAGAAATATTAATGCCGGACAGGTTCAGATAAAGCGCAACGATAATATCTTATTTCGTTGCGCTTTCGATGCGGGTAATTATGCCGGTTGAGGCTGCTGTCGCGCAGCGTGACGAGCGGTAACGGTGAACACCAGCAAACCGGCGATGCCCAGCGCCACACCGACCCAGGCGGTAGAGATCCAGCCAAAGCCCAGCGACACCGTCAGGCCTCCCAGATACGCCCCCATCGCGTTGGCAATGTTCAGCGCGGAGTGGTTCATCGCTGCCGCCAGCGTTTGTGAATCATTGGCAACATCCATCAGGCGGATCTGCAGCGACGGCAACATGGCAGAACAGGTACCGATCAGGAAGGTCGCCAGCAGACCGGTTGCCACATGCTGCACCAGTAGCGGGAACGCCGCCATCACCATGACATTCCATAACAGCGTCCAGCCAATGATATTCAGCACCCGCCCGTCAGCCAGTCGACCGCCCACCAGGTTACCGATAATCATCCCCAGACCAAACGCCACCATCGCCCACGGAATCAGCGACGCTGACATACCGGCAATGTTGATCAGCGTCGGTGCGATGTAGCTGAAGATGGCAAACATGCCGCCGAATCCGACCGCACCCACCAGCAGCGTCAGCAAGACCTGCGGGTTTTTCAGCGCACCCAGTTCACGCAACGGATGCGCATCGGCATCACCGGGCGTGTAAGGCACATAACGGCCAATCAGCAGACAGGTCAGCACGCCAATGGCACCGACAAAGGTGAAGACTACATGCCAGCTAAACAACTGCCCAATCCACGATCCCAGCGGTACACCGACCAGGGTTGCCACCGTCAGCCCGAGCATCAGTGACGCCAGCGCCCGGCCACGTCGCTCGATCGGCACCAGCGAGGCGGCCACCAGTGACGCCACGCCAAAATAGGCACCGTGCGGCAGGCCGGTCAGGAAGCGCGCCACAATCAGCCCGTGATAGCTGTCAGCCATGGCGCTGGCGACATTACCCGCGCTGAACAGCGCCATCAGGATCAGCAGCAGCGACTTACGCGCCATCCGCGCAGCCAGTACGGCAATAACCGGCGCACCCACCACCACGCCGAGCGCATAGCTGGCGATGGCGTTCCCCGCCTGCGGCTCAGTAATCGCGAGCGATCGTGATACATCGGGCAGCAGGCCCATCATGATGAACTCGCCAGTGCCGATGCCGAATCCGCCCAGCGCCAGCGCCAGCAATGCCCAGCGGGCAAAGCCGGCAGCGTCGGTTTCCCGATTATTTTTTGACAACATAATTTCCCAATGGATTGAACAGATAACAAAACCGCAGAGCCGGACATCTATCGTCCTGACGCGCTGCAAATGCGGGCAGACTATAGAAAGGAAGCCCCCGGTTAGCAACCCGATAATGTGACATCGCGCACACTTTACCCGCCACTTGTCCGGCGATTCCCCCTGCCCGGCCGGGTAAAAACCTGGCTGAGCGATGAGATCTGGTTCACACTTTTAGCCGCGGCAATGTTGCCATCGCGATTCAAATCAGGGAAACGCCGTGAACAATTTTCAGCAATGCAGACACGACATGCGATTAGCGCTCTGCTGCCTGCCCGCGATCCTGCTAATTTTTGGCTTCGGACTGGGCACCGATCATCTACGGGAGGCCAGCGTGATGGCCAGTGGTGCGCTGCCGCTGGCGTTTGGCGCCAGTAAAACCTGGGAGGGATCGTCAGCAAAATTACTGCTGGTCACGCTGCTCGGCCTCGGGTTGTTTGCTTTTTTGGGTGCGCTGGCCCACAGCCTGGTGCTGTTTGTCAGCGGTGCAATGCTGTTTGCCGCTGGCTACGCGGTGATCAGTGGGATCAACGGGACGGCTGGCTGGGTGGTTCAGCAGTCAGCCATCGCCTGGATGATTTCAGGCTATTTTCCGGGCGATATCACTCATGCTGCCAGCCGCGCCGGGCTGGTGATGCTCGGCGGTGCCGTGCAGCTCACGCTGATTTGCCTGCTACTGCGAAACGGAGATTTCCGGCTGCAATCGCTGAGCAGGCTGAGCTGGCGCAGCGCGCTGCGACGCCTTCGACAGACCTCGCGGCCCAGAATACACCTGCGCTGGTCGGTGATGTTTGCCGTCATCGCTATGGGTGTCGCGCTGGTGACGGTGCAGCATTTTTCGGTGAAGAACGGCTACTGGACCGGCATGACGCTGCTACTCTGCCTGCGTAACCATTTTCGCGAGTCGCTGCTGCGGGTCCCCGCCCGGACGCTGGGCACCTTATCCGGCTGTCTGGCGGCGGGCATTCTTACCCACCTTCTTCCGCAGCCAGGCGTGCTGGCAGCCGCCTTTCTCCTCTCCGCTTACCTGGCGTTTACGCTCTCCTACCGGCTGGCGAACGGTTCTTATTTTGTTTTTACCTTTTTTGTCACGCTGATGGTGGTGCTGATGATTTCGCTCACCGGACTGGTGCAGGGCAACGTGGCGGAGGATCGCCTGCTGGCCACCGCTATCGGCAGCGGCTTTGCGCTGGCCGCGATTATGCTGACCCGACTGGCCGCTGCCGTACAGGCGAAGCTAACTGGCACCGCGGATTTTGAAACGCTTTACTGAGGCGGACCCGCCGCCCGATGGCGGCGGGCTAAAACCCATAAAGGTTAACGCGGGAACAGCGAAGGCGCCCACAGGCTGGGATCGACTTCGGCAAACTGCGCACGCACGAAATGCGGTTTGAGTTTAAATGGCACGGTGCAGTCGAAGATGGTCTTGGTGGTGGTGCCTTTGTCGCTGATACGCGGATCGTAAAAAGGCTGCTGTGAAGGATCGAGCACGTGGCCGGCCACACCGGGAACGAATATCGTATCGAGGTCGCCCACAAAGCGGGTTTGCATCGCCCACATCACGTCATCGGTATCAAACAGATCGACATCCTCATCCACCAGAATGACGTTCTTGAGTTCGCGATAAACCGCCAGCGCAATCAGTGCCGCCTGGCGGGTCATGCCGTCATCTCCGGCATTGCGTTTCGCCACCTGCAGCACCGCCAGAAACTTGCCGCCACCGGCACTGTGGGCATATACGTTTTTCACCAGTCCGGGCAGCGCATCCTCACATTGCAGATAGATACTGGCCTCGGTAGGAATGCCCGCCAGGCTGACATGTTCTTCACCCGGCCCGACCAGCGTCTGTAAAATCGGCTGATGGCGGGTGGTAATGGCTTTCACTTTGATCACCGGCAGGGAAGGATTAGCGTCGCCGGTATAGCCCGGAAATTCCGGCATCGCTTTGCCCGTGTGGGTGTGCTGATCTTCCGCAACCCGAACGTCAGGCAGAATCTCGCCCTCGATAACAATCTCCGCCCGGGCGATGGCGCGCTGATCGATCGTCAGACACTCCACCAGTTCCACCGGCTGACCACGCAGCCCGCCCGCGACACAGAGTTCATTGAAGCCAAACGGCGTGGTGGGCGCTTCGAACTCTGCACCAATGGTAATGGCCGGGTCCAGCCCCATATTGATTGAGACCGGCAACGGTTTACCCGCCGCTTCAGCTTTGCGCCGGAATGCGTCAATGTGGCGACCTGGCGCGAAAAAGATCGACATCTCATCCCTACCCTGCACGCAGAGACGGTGGATTGTCACATCGGTATTATTACGGTCGTCCGGATCGCTGCCCAGCACCAGTCCGAGGCAGAAGAAAGGTCCGGCATCTTCCGTGGTATTGGTCGGCGCGGGCAGAATTTTGCGCAGATCGAAGCCAGGATCGTCGGCGCGGTAGACCACCTGCTGACAGGGCGCGTCCTGCTGCTCTACCGTTACCGGCGGCGTCACGTTGCGTCGTGCCTGGGCCATCTGAATCCCCAGCTCCCGCACCGGCGCGCCCAGCAGCGCGCTGACCCGTTCACGGCTGGCCATTAATCCCACCAGCACTCGCGCATCCGGAAAGCCTTTGATGGTATTAAAGGTCATGGCCGGACCGATCCGGGTGGGTCGCATGACCGTCCCGCCCGCACCAATGTAGCGGTAGACGCCCGCCAGCTCGGCAATGGGATCGACTTCGCGATCGGTTTCAATGTATTGACCCGGTAGCGTTTGCAGTAAGGCAATCGCCGAGCGCAGATCGTTAACCGGCGGCACCTGCCAGCCTTGTGGATGAGGGTCGCCAGGTTTTACCTCAAGATACGAGGTCGGGCGTTTTTGCGGCATGATTCTCTCCTTATCGGGCTTCTACCCAGCTTTTCAGATGCAGTAACACTTCGCCCCAGCGGGTATTGCAGAACGGCAGATGCGGATCGCGGTCAGACCAGCCACCATGACTGAGCGCCACAATGGTCTGAGCGGGTCCGAAATCGGCCAGGGTGATACGCAGGGTTTTTCCCGCCGGGCTGTCCGGCTCTTCAACCGAGGTCTGTACCAGCTCTTCATCCGGCACCAGTTGATCGGTTCGCCAGCTGATGTGGGCGTGCGGACTGGGTCGCAACGTCAGGATTTCGCCCGGCGCAATCGTCCCTTCAACCACGCCCAGCTGCCAGCTGGCGAGTTGTGTGATATCCGTTAAGGCGGCATAGACCTGGCTTCGTGCAGCGGTGATTTTTATTGCGTGATGGAGCGTAATCATAAGAACTCCCTGAACGGCGAATGGAAAGGGTCGCAGAAAGTATATGTATCCCCGCCGGGCTCAGTTTGATCCAGAGAAGGCTTATCCGGTCTGTGCGGTGCCATCGGCCGCTGAAGGCCCTGACCACGGCGGCTGGCAGCCAGGTAAGGTTTGAGTCAGTAATTGTAACCATTCACACGGTGAGACGATCAGCGTCCGCCGCCAGGGCCCTATCCGGTAGCACCCTCTGCACGCGTGCCGGTAACAATGTCGCTGGGTTTAGCACACAGAGATCGTCATAACGCCGACCCTGCCGTTGCGGTTAACCACGGTAAGCGGGTGTGAGATTAATTAATTGTTAATAGAAGGTTTAATATTTTAACGAATTTACTGTAATGCCGTGATTATTTAATCAGGACGCAACCGAACACCGCGACAGGCTTTTTTACCGATTTTTGCGTCGTCGTTTACCGTGTTTTTTTGCCAGAAACAGCCTTTTACACAACTGGTTAACCGCCACGTAATGACGGTCAGCCAGGGTAAACACGTGTTTTTACGTGCTTTATTAAAAGCGTCCGTAAAGAATCGCGCCGATAAAAATGGTCATAAAGAGATCAAACCGTTGATAAACAAAGCAAATAATCCGTAAACTTCCGATGAAATTAATCATTGAGTCGGACCTGAAAAACCAATATATTGGCCGCGTTTTATCGATGCCCATTACTTTTTTAATTCATTTATTCAACTGCGACGTTACACCCGTCCCGGTTGTAGGAGAGATATGATGACGGATAAAGTCCGTATTGATAGTTTGAATGCACAGACCTTAAACGGAAACAATGAAACCTATTTAGCCCGTCAGGCTGAATTTGAATCAAACGTTCGAAGTTACCCTCGTAAATTGCCGTTCGCGATTGCGAAAGCGCAAGGTGTCTGGATCACCGACGTCGAGAATAATCAGTATCTTGATTGTCTTGCCGGTGCCGGAACGCTGGCTTTGGGCCATAACCATCCAGACGTTCTGCAAAGTATTCAAAATGTCATTACCAGCGGCTTGCCGTTACATACCCTCGATCTGACTACGCCGTTAAAAGATGAATTTTCTGAATACCTGCTCTCTTTACTGCCAGGCCAGGGCAAAGAGTATTGCCTGCAGTTTACCGGTCCATCCGGTGCGGATGCGGTAGAAGCCGCACTGAAGCTGGCGAAAAAGCACACCGGTCGTTCCGGCGTGATCAGCTTCTCCGGCGGTTATCACGGCATGACCCACGGCGCGCTGTCAGTGACCGGTAACCTGTCACCCAAAGAAGCCGTCGACGGCATGATGCCGGAAGTGCAGTTCATGCCTTATCCGCACCTTTACCGCTGCCCGCTGGGAATTGGCGGTGAAGCGGGCGTCAAAGCGCTGACCTACTACTTCGAAAACCTGATCAACGACGTTGAGAGCGGCGTGCGCAAACCTGCAGCCGTGATCCTGGAAGCGGTTCAGGGTGAAGGCGGCGTCAACCCGGCCCCGGCGGAATGGCTGCAGCGCATCCGTAAAGTCACTCAGGAACATGGCATTCTGCTGATCCTGGATGAAGTGCAGGCAGGTTTTGCCCGTACCGGTAAGTTCTTCGCCTTTGAACACGCGGGTATTGAGCCGGACATCATCGTGATGTCGAAAGCGGTTGGCGGCGGTCTGCCACTGGCGGTACTCGGCATTAAGAAAGAGTTCGATGCCTGGTCTCCGGGCCATCATACCGGGACGTTCCGCGGTAACCAGCTGGCGATGGCAACCGGCCTCACCACCCTGAAACTGCTGAAAGACAACAACATCGCAGATAAAGTCGCGGCGCAGGGCGAGTGGCTGAAAGGTAAACTGGGTGAACTGCAACAGCGTTATCCGGTTATCGGTAACGTGCGTGGCCTGGGCCTGATGATCGGTATCGAGATGGTGAAACCTGACGAAGCCGCCGATCACATGGGCAGCTTCCCGGCAGATGGCGAGCTCTCGGCGCTGGTGCAGAAAAAATGTTTTGAAAACGGCCTGATTCTGGAGCGTGGCGGTCGTCACGGTAGCGTGCTGCGTCTGCTGCCGTCGCTGCTGATCACCAATGCAGAACTCGACGTGTTTATGGATAAATTTGAAAACGCCCTGCTGTCAGCTGGCGTGAAACCCGTTTGAGTGGAGTGAATGCAATGTCCCGGTTAAACCCGATTCTGGCGGCCTCAGCACAGAGCACCGAGGCCTACCAGCAGGCGATTGCCCAGAGTAGCGCGGCGGTCGTTAAGTGGCTGGAACAACCTGAGATGTATCAGGGCAAAACCGTCGCTGAGCTGCGTGAACGTATCACGCTGGACTTCAATCCTCAGGGCCTGGGCAACCAGGCCGCGATTGAACGCGCCATCGAATACTTTCTGAAAGACAGCCTGTCAGTGCATCACCCGCAGTGTGTCGCGCACCTGCACTGCCCAAGTCTGGTGATCAGCCAGGCGGCCGAAGTCCTGATTAATGCCACCAACCAGAGCATGGATTCGTGGGACCAGGCCCCTTCCGCCACCATCATTGAGATGAAGCTGATCGAATGGCTGCGTACGCAGGTGGGTTATCAGCCGGGCGACGCGGGCGTCTTCACCAGCGGCGGTACCCAGAGCAATCTGATGGGTCTGATGCTGGCGCGTGATGCCTGGTTTGCCCGCCAGGGACACTCCGTACAGCAGGATGGTCTGACCGGCGATCTGAAGAAGATCAAAGTCTTCTGTTCAGAAAATGCCCACTTCTCCGTGCAGAAAAACATGGCGCTGCTGGGCCTCGGCTATCAGTCGGTGACGCTGGTCAAAACGGACCGCTTCGCCCGTATGGATCTGGACGATTTACGTCACAAGCTGGCCCAGGCTCAGGCCAACGGCGAGCAGGTGCTGGCGATTGTCGCGACCGCAGGCACCACTGATGCCGGTGCCATCGACCCGCTGCGCGAGATCGCAACGCTGGCGGCGGAACAGCAGATCTGGGTTCACGTCGATGCCGCCTGGGGTGGCGCGCTGCTGCTCTCCGAGCAGTACCGCGACTATCTGGATGGGATTGAACTGGTGGACTCCATCACGCTCGACTTCCACAAGCAGTTCTTCCAGACCATCAGCTGTGGCGCTTTCCTGCTGAAGGAAGCGCGTCACTATGAGCTGATGCGTTACCAGGCGGCCTACCTGAACTCGGAGTTTGATGAAGCGCAGGGCGTACCGAATCTGGTGTCGAAGTCGCTGCAGACCACCCGCCGTTTCGATGCGCTGAAACTGTGGATGGGCCTGGAAGCATTGGGTCAGAAACAGTATGCCGCGATCATCGATCACGGTGTGACGCTGGCGCAGCAGGTTGCTCACTATGTTGAACAACAGCCCGCGCTGGAACTGGTGATGAAGCCGCAGCTGGCAAGCGTGCTGTTCCGCTATCGTCCGGCCCATCTGGCGCACCTCAGCGATGCGGATATCGCGCTGCTGAATCAGCGTATTGGCGATGCCCTGCTGGAGTCAGGTCGCGCCAACGTCGGCGTCACCGAATTTAACGGCGTCACCTGCCTGAAAATGACGCTGCTGAACCCGACCGTCACGCTGGAAGACATTCAAATCCTGCTGACTCTGGTGGAAACCACCGCGCAGCAACTGGTGTAAGTCATCGGTTGTTAAAAAGGCTCCTCCGGGAGCCTTTTTTTATGCCTGTAACCGTCGGTTCAGCGCGACGGCGGCTCATCCAGCAGCCGCAGATGGTCATCCTTGTTCAGGGTCATCAGCGCCACAATACTGATCAGCGCGGTGATCATCACGTACCAGGCGGGAATATCCAGATTGCCGGTCTGTTTAATCAGCCCGGTAATGATCAATCCGGCACAGCCGGAGAAGACGGCGTTCGAGAGTGAATAGGCCAGCCCCAGCCCGGTATAGCGCACCCGCGTGGGAAACATCTCCGCCAGCATCGCCGGTCCCGGTCCCGCCAGCAGTCCGACAATCCCGCCCGCAATAAACACCACCAGCGCCTTCAGCCCGAGCCCACTGCTTTCCGCCTGCAGCACGTTGAGCAGCGGCAGCGCCAGCAGCAACAGCAGCACCGCCGCGGTCACCATCACCGCGCGACGGCCAATCTTATCGCTCAGCATACCGGCCGGAATAATGGTCGCGGCAAAGCCGAGGTTCGAAATCACCGCAATCAGTAACGCCTGATTAAAACCGGTATGCAGCGACGCCTGCAGGTAAGTTGGCATGATCACCAGATAGGTATAGCCGGCGGCCGACCAGACCATCAACCGGCAGATGCCGAGCAGAATGGTTTTCAGCGTCGCGCCGAAGCTGGCCGTCACCCTTTCAGGTACGGGTTCTGACTGTTGCCGGATAAAGGCCGGCGTCTCTTCCATCTGTACCCGAAGCCAGAGCGCCAGCGCACCCAACGGCAGCGCGAGAAAGAATGGGACACGCCAGCCCCATGCCAGCATCTGTTCAGGGCTTAACAACAGTGAGAGCAGCGCCACAATGCCTGCGCCCGCCAGCAGCCCCAGCGCCACGGTGAACGACTGCCAGGCACCAAACAAGCCGCGCTTACCGCGTGGCGCAAATTCGGTCATCAACGAGACCGCCCCGCCATATTCGCCGCCCGCGAACAGCCCCTGCAGAATCCGCAACCCGGTTATCATCAGCGGGGCCAGCACCCCCAGCGTGGCGTAGGTCGGTACCAGCCCGATGGCGGTGGTCGCCAGCGTCATCATGATCAGCACAAAAATCAGCGTCGGCTTACGTCCGATGCGGTCACCCATCCGGCCAAAGATGATCGCCCCAAGCGGACGGAAAAAGAAGGCGATAGCGAACGAGGCATAAGTCAGCAGAATCCCGGTCAGCGCCGACTCTCCCTCAAGCCGGAAAAAGTTCTGCGCAATCAGGGTGGCGAGAAAGCCATAAACGGCAAACTCATACCATTCGATAAAATTGCCCACCGAACCGGCCAGTAAGGCACGTTTACGGCTGGCGGAACTGAGCAGCTTATCTGCGGAATCGGACATGGCAGGTGATCCTTTTTGTCGTCGCATCAATCGCTTATGATTAGCATAATCGGTGATAAATTACCCGAACGGGTATGGATCGCGTTAACTCAGCCACATAAAAGGTGAGATGGCTGGCGGATGCTCCGCTTTTTCGCCTGGGAGGCTTGCACTCCGGCGCGACGATCGTCAGGATGTGCGCAATTAACTGAACCGGGCGGATAAACCATGAACGCACACACCTCAAAAGATCCTCTGCACGGCGTCACGCTCGAAATGCAGGTAAACCATTTAGTTGCACAGTATGGCTGGTCTGAACTGAGTAAACGCATCAACATTAACTGTTTCAAAAGCGATCCCAGCGTGAAATCGAGCCTGAAGTTTCTGCGCCGCACGCCGTGGGCGCGGGCCGAAGTCGAAGCACTCTATCTGGCGTCGCTGGATGAGAAAACTGACGCAACACCGCCGGCTGAAGAGGACCCCTGGGCGGGCTGGCGTGGCAACAAGCCGGAATAATCGCGGTTGCCGGAGGAATATAAAAAGCCCGCGTCGGCTAACCGGCGCGGGCTTTTTGACGATTAAGCGGCTGTTACAGCGCCATATCGTGTTGTGGTGAAACGGCTGGTTTCTCAGCCGGTGCTGCTGGCGCTGCGGTCGCGTTGCCATCCATATGGATCACCGGCGGGGTGGTTAGTTGCAGCGTTGATGCCGTGTCATTCCAGACCTGCTGCAGCAGCGGAACGTTGTCGTTCAGTTTCTGGCCGTAACCCGGGATCATTTTGTGAATCTTCGCCTGCCATTCGGCTGACTTAAACTCTTCCGGGAACAGTTTCTGCATCACGTTCAGTGCGATTGGCGCCGCAGTAGAGGCACCCGGTGATGCACCCAGCAGTGCAGCAACGGTTTTCTGCTGATCGGTCACGATTTCGGTGCCCAGTTTCAGCACGCCGCCCTTCTCTTCATCTTTCTTGATGATCTGGACGCGCTGACCGGCCTGAATCAGTTTCCAGTCCTCTTTCTTCGCATCCGGATAGTACTCTTTCAGCGCAGCAAAGCGGTCATCGTCAGTCAGCATCACCTGACCCACCAGATATTTCACCAGGTCGAAGTTATCCATCCCAACGTGCGTCATCGGGATCACGTTGTGGGTAGTGGTGGTGCTGAGCAGATCAAACAGCGAACCATTTTTCAGGAACTTAGTCGAGAACGTCGCGAACGGCCCAAACAGCACGACGCGCTTGCCATCGAGGTAACGGGTATCCAGATGCGGAACCGACATCGGTGGTGCGCCGACGGAAGCCTGACCGTACACTTTTGCCAGATGACGATCGGCAATCGCGCTGTTTTCGGTTACCAGGAACGACCCACCTACCGGGAAGCCTGCATAGTTTTCAGCTTCAGGAATGCCGGTTTTCTGCAGTAACTTCAGCGCGCCGCCGCCGGCACCGATGAAGACATACCTGGCGTCAACTGCACGCTCATTGCCATTTTTGGCATCTTTGATGGTAACGTGCCACGAGTTGTCGCCGTTACGTTTGAAGTCCGTCACTTCAGAGGAGGTTTCCAGACGGAAGTTGTCATTTTTCTTCAGGCTGCCGATCAGCTGACGGGTGATTTCACCGTAGTTAACGTCGGTACCGACCGGTGTCCAGGTCGCAGCCACTTTCTGCTGCGGATCACGGCCTTCCATCACCAGTGGTGCCCACTGAGCGATCTGCTGGTGATCGGTGGAGAACTTCATGCCCTGGAACAGCGCCGTTTTCTGCAGTGCCGCGTAGCGTTTGGTCAGAAAGTCGACGTTATCGCCCCAGACGAAGCTCATGTGCGGCGTAGAGTTGATGAAGCTGCGGGGATCGTGCAGGACGCCTTCTTTAACCTGAGCGGTCCAGAACTGGCGCGACACCATAAAGGCTTCGTTAATTTCCAGCGCTTTCGTCACGTCAATCGAGCCATCTTTACGCTCAGGCGTATAGTTCAGCTCCATGTTGGCCGAGTGACCGGTCCCGGCATTGTTCCAGCCGTTTGAGGATTCCAGCGCCACACCGTCCAGTTTCTCAACCATGATCTGTTTCCAGCCTGGCTGTAACTCTTCCAGCATGGTCCCCATCGAGGCGCTCATGATGCCGCCGCCAATTAACAGTACGTCGGTTTTCTCTGGTGAAGTTTCAGCGTGGAGAGCTGAAGAAACAAGCAAGGCCGCGAGGGAAAGTGCAGGAATAACTTTGGTTGATCTAATCATTATGCAATCTACTGTTAACTTAATAACACTGGTTAAAAAAAGTCCTCAAAGTTTAAAATAATGTTATTTATGAGTTAATGTGAAAATAGTTATAAAATTAAAAATAGCATTTCCGCCTTAATTTAATTACAAAAGGCTTACTTAATTTGCTATCTATTTTAACCACACATTAAGGGTGTGCTTTGAATTATTCAATCCCCTAAGGCAAATATTGTGCCGCTGTTTTTACTGCCACGCGCGCGGCTAATCCTGTACTGGTGCCGCGTCTTAGCGTATGTTTCCTGGCGATACCCTTACCCGTACCGAACGCTCATGAAAATCCAGTCACATAAACGATACGCCCTTAACCGACGGCCGATGAAGCTCAGCACGCTGACCACGCTGATGATGACGGCGGTGATTTTTACCGTCCTGCTGTGCGTCCATCTGCTCTATTTCATTCAGATCGATAATTTCGCCCAGTCGCACCTGAAAGATAAAGCGATGGCGGTAGCACGTACGGTGGCAGACAGCCCCGAGGTCCAGCGCGGACTGGGACGCCCGGACGGTCAGACGCTGATCCAGCCGATTGCCGAAGCGGCGCGCAAACGTAACGGCCTGCTGTTCGTGGTGGTTACCGATATGGGCGGCATCCGCTTTTCGCATCCTAATCCCGATGCGATTGGCAAACATTTCATTGGTGACGATCTTAATCCGGCGCTGACTGGCCGGGAAAATGTCGCGGTTAATCACGGCGTACTGGTTGAGGCCCTGCGGGTTTTTACCCCGGTTTTTAACGACCGTCATCAGCAAATTGGCGTTGTGGCTATCGGTATTTCACTCAATGATGTGGCAGCGCAGATAGCAAAAAGCCGCTGGAACATTGTCTGGACCGTCTTATTTGGCACCCTTGTCGGTTTGCTGGGCATCTATATTCTGGTCAGACGGCTCAAGACCATTTTGCTGGGGCTGGAACCGCATGAAATTTCCAGCCTGTTTGAGCAGCGTCAGGCCATTCTCAATTCGATTAAAGAGGGCGTGATTGCGGTGGATGACCAGTCACGCGTCAGCCTGATTAATCAGGCCGCGCAACAGCTGCTGCACGAAACGACCCGCAAAACCATGCTCAGTGGCGATCGCCTGCCGGAAGAGAGCGTGATGCATAGTCATCAACAGGATGCGCTGCACCAGGGCACAGCCTGGCATGACGAAGAGCTGACTCTCGGCGGCCGTATTCTGATTAGCAATACCGTGCCGGTACGCAGCGGCGAACGCATTATCGGCGCAGTAACCACCTTCAGGGATAAAACCGAAATCAGCCAGCTGATGCAGCGTCTGGACGGCATGGTAAACTATGTCGATGCGTTGCGTGAACGCTCCCATGAATTCATGAATAAGCTGCATGTGATTCTGGGGCTGCTGCACATGAAAAATTATGCGCAGATGGAAGAGTACATCCTGAAAACGGCGAATAACTACCAGACCGAAATCGGTTCGTTGATACAGAAGATCAAATCACCGGTGATTGCGGGCTTTCTGTTAAGCAAAATCAGTCGGGTGACCGATGAAGGGCACCAGCTGATTATCGATGAGGCCAGTTTTCTGCCCGACTGCGGCAGTGAACAACAGAGCGCTGTACTGATTACCGTGCTGGGTAATTTAATCGAAAACGCACTTGAGGCGCTGGACCCGGAAACCGAAGGTGAAATCCACCTGATGCTGCATTACCAGAATGGCTGGCTGGCGTGTGAAGTCAGTGATGATGGGCCCGGCATTGACGGGTCGCAGCTCGCCGCCATCTTTGAACGTGGCGTCTCGTCAAAGGGCGACGATCGTGGCGTGGGGCTGTTCCTGGTCAGGCAGCAAACCGAAAGTCTGGGCGGTAATGTCAGCGTTGAGTCCGAGCCTGGTGTGTTCACCCAGTTCTTAGTGCAACTCCCGTGGGAGAGAGGAATAAAAGTCGAATGATCAATGTCTTAGTTGTCGATGATGATGCTATGGTAGCCGAGCTGAATCGCTGTTATATCGCTCAGATCGCCGGATTTACCTGCTGCGGCACCGCGTCGACGTTACAGCAGGCCAAAGAGCAGTTGTTACAGGCTGATTCGCAGGTTGATCTGGTGCTGCTGGACATCTATATGCAGCAGGAGAACGGTCTGGACCTGCTGCCGGAACTGCGCAGCGCCGGGCGGCCTGTCGACGTGATCATCATCTCCTCGGCGGCGGATGCGGCCACTATCAAAACGTCGCTCAACTATGGCGTCGTGGATTATCTGATTAAACCGTTCCAGTTTGCCCGTTTTGAAGAGGCGCTGACCGGCTGGCGGCAGAAAAAAGCGCTGATGGATAATCACCAGTTTTACCAGCAGTCAGATGTGGATCAGCTGCTGCACGGCAACCCGCCTGGCGCCAGTGAACAGAAACGGCTGCCAAAAGGTCTGACGCCACAGACGTTACGTACGCTGTGCCTGTGGATCGATGCGCATCCGGGTACCGAGTTTTCCACCGATGAGCTGGCAACAGAGGTGAATATTTCACGGGTTTCCTGCCGTAAATACCTGATCTGGCTGGCGCAGATTAATATTCTGTTCACCAGCATTCACTATGGCGTAACCGGCAGACCGGTTTATCGTTATCGCTTACAGCCGGAATATCACACCCTGCTGAAGCAATATTGTCAGTAAGCCTGCCGGTAATGAGGATCGAGTTGCTGGAAGGAAAAGTGACGTTGTGACGAGCAGATGATCTGCTTGTCACGGGTCACAAAGATCGCCTCAATATCAGGCTGATCGGCGAGGCAGGCAATTCCCTTTTCCACGCCCATGCCATACAGCAGTGTGGTGTAAATATCGCCATCGATTGAGCGGTCAGAGATAACCGTCACGCTCAGCAGTTCGTTATCGAGTGGATAACCGCTGCGGTCATCAAGAATATGGTGGTAGCAGACGCCATCCAGCTCGAAAAAGCGTTCGTAGATACCGGACGTCACCACCGATTTATCGGCAACGTGAATCACGCCGATCAGTTCATCTGGCGCACCAAACGGTTTTTTCAGGCCAATTGCCCATCCCGCTGCGTCTTCCTCCTGCGGCGAGCCGACCGTCTGCACGTTACCGCCGAGATTGATCAACGCACTGCTTACTCCCTGCTGACGCAAAAACGCCTGCACCCGATCGGCGATGTAGCCTTTTGCGATCGCCCCAAGGTCAATTTCCATCCCGGCTTTCGCCAGCATGACGCTGTGGGTCGCCGGATCAAGCATCACGTCATGCGGATTGGTCAGTGCCAGACAGGCCTGCAATGACGCCGCAGGCGGCACGCTATGGCCCTGAAACCCAATTTTCCAGCACTTCACCAGCGGACCAATCGCGAGGTTGAACCGGCTGTCGGGCAGCAGGCTGACAGCATGGGCGCAGGCGATCAGATCGAATACCGGCTGACTGACCGCCACCGGATGCTGACCCGCCGCCTGGTTAATCGCCATCACTTCAGAACCGGCACGATTGACGGTAAACAGGTTCTCCTGCTGTTTAATCAGGCGGAAAACCTGTCCGGCAAGGGGTTCATTGTGTTCAAACAGTTTGAGCAGAATGGGCGAACCCATCAGAACCGCGGAGTAAGCATAGACACGCGCATCAGTTAACATAGGCGACTCTGCTTTGAAGAGGAAGAACCGGCATCCGCAGGACGCAGATGCCGGAGAGAGCGTTAACGTTTCGCGTAGGCTGCCGCGTTACCGCCCGCCAGGATGCCAAAGATAATGATATCGGCGACTGCGTTACCGCCGATGCGGTTAGCGCCGTGAATGCCGCCGACCACTTCCCCACAGGCCCAGGCGCCGTTAATCACCTGCTGCTGGCTATCCAGTACCGCCGTGGTGGTGTCGATAGTGACGCCGCCCATAGTGTGATGGACGCCCGGCGCAACGCGAATCGCGTAGAACGGACCTTCGCTTAATGGATGACGCAGCGCCGTCTGGCGGCCAAAGTCTTCATCTTTTTGCTGGATGACAAAGCCGTTGTAACGGGCCAGTGTCTCTTCCAGCGCGCGATGTTCCATATTGAGTTTCACTGCCAGTTCACCCACGGTCGGTGCGCTCACCACGAAGCCTTTCGCAATATACTCATCGGCCGCTTTGTTGTTCATCCGTACCTGCTCGTCAAACACGATCCAGGCACTTTTCTCTGGCAGCGCGATAATCTGCGCCGAGACTTTGTCACGGGTCTCCATTTCATTGTAGAAACGCTGTCCAGCCTGGCTCACCAGGATGGCGCCGCCGCCACGAATTGACTCTGAAACCAGATAAGAGGTGGTCTGTTCTACCGTTGGGTGAATCTGGATTTCGCCCATATCCACCGTGCCGGCACCGATTTTGGTCAGCATGGCGATACCGCTACCGGTTGCGCCTTTGTGGTTGGTGGTAACGAAGCCATCCAGTTCGGGACGATATTTCACCACCAGTTCACGGTTAGCGCTGAAGCCGCCGGTCGCGACAATCACGCTTTTGGCATTCAGGATACGGCTGTCGTTGTACTCATCAACCACTTTTACCCCGGCAACCGCCCCATTTTCATACAGGATTTCTGCCACCGACGTTTCCAGCAGCACTTCGATGTTACGGCTGTTGATATTCTTCACCAGCCCGCTGATCAGGAATCCGCCGACGGCAGAACGGTCTGCCGGACGGTGAGTACGGTCGATGCTCATCCCGCCGGTAATGGTGATGTCATTGAGTTCAATACCGTGGTCGGCCAGCCATTCAATCGCTTCTGGTGCCAGGTCCACGAACTCACGCAGCAGCACCGGATTGTTTTTGAATTTGCCGCCTTTCAGCGTCTCTTCGTAGAACAGCTCTTTGCTGTCCTCAATGCCTTTCAGTTTCTGGAAGCGGGTTTCCGCGGCGTTCATCCCGACTGAGGCTTTAATGGTGTTACCGCCAATGGTCGGCATCTTCTCGATAATGACCACCCGCGCACCTTCATCATGCGCCTGAATGGCTGCGGCAAGGCCAGCGCCCCCGCTGCCCACCACCACCACATCGTAATTCTGCGGTGCGTTAGGATTTCCGCCCTCTTCGATAACGTGCGCTTTGCTGGAATGAGTCAGGGCGCGCGATACGGCTTTCTTCAGGGCTTCACTTTGCGTCGTGGCGCCGGTAATCGCATCAACATGCGGGCTATTGGCGACCAGAATGCGGTTACGCAGGTTCTCAAAGGTGGTGGTGAAGTCCACATCCAGCGTGTCATCCGGGACCAGCGAAATATCGGTAATACGGTCGGTATCCAGCGTGACGTTGATTTTCAGCTTCAGCGCTTCGGCTTCCACTTTTTCCTGATAAACACCGGCTTTGTATTTGCGACCTGACTCGCTCATGTCGCGGATCATCGCGTCAACCAGCGAGAAGCGCCACAGCGGTTCCGGAATCTGCAGCTCTTCGCGTTTGTTACTGTCGATGTAGAGATCGAGATGCTCATTATTGACGATGCGGTCGGTCCAGTCCGGATAGGCGATACAGGCTTTACCGATTGCAACCAGGTCATAGCCTTTTTCCAGCGCCATCTCGGCATCTGATTTATTCACTACCCCGCCAACCCCAATCACCGGCACTTTTGCCAGCACCGGCGAACGCATCGCCACAAATTTTTCAATCAGCGGCGTCGGGTCCTGGGTATCGACAATCGACGGACGCAGCAGCTGACCCACCGAAAAGTGGACATAGTCCAGCCCGCGCGCCGCCAGTTTCTCCAGCAGATAGAGCGTGTCGTCAAAGCGGATGCCGGGTACTTCAATCTCTTCCGGCGAGAAGCGGTAGCCAATGATGAAGGAGTTATGCGCAAAACGCTCTGCCATCTTGTGTGTGATTTCCAGCACTTCCAGTGGGAAACGTGCGCGGTTATCGCGGCTGCCGCCCCACTTGTCATCGCGCTGGTTAGAGTTTGGCGAGTAGAACTGCTGGATCAGATAGGTATTGGCACCGTGAATTTCTACCCCGTCAAATCCCGCCTTGATCGCACGGTTCACCGCATCACCAAATTTGGTGATCATGGTTTCGACTTCTTCAGCGCTCAGTGCCAGCGGTTTGGTTGCACCTTCACGCGGTGCCGCGATCGCGCTGGGGGCCACCGGCGTTTTACCACCAATCAGCTCCGGTTCCACCATGCGGCCACCGTGATAAATCTGCAGGATCGCGGTTGACCCTTCTGATTTGATGGCGTCAGCGATACGTTTCAGTCCCGGGATTTTATTGTCGCTGTCGATGGCAATCGCGCCGGGAAACGCCGGGCCACGGTTATCAATGAAGCAGCATTCGACAATCACGGTGCCGATACTGCCGGCGCGCGCACGATAATATTCCACCAGCTCGCTGGTCACGGTGCCGTCATAAAAACCGGTGCAGGTGGTCATCGGTGCCATGACTAAACGATTTTTTAGTACCGCGCCGCCAGGAAGGGTGAGGGGAGTGAGAATCGGGGTGAGAGTATTCATTACGATAAACTCCAAAATTTAAAAGCCTGAAAATTTTTAGCGGACGCAAAGTATCGCTTAATTAAGTGGTCCGATGTCATGGGTTAAATATACCATTTTCTTTGCTTATATAAGCGATAAATTTACTTTTTAAACTTTTAAACGGTTTAGAGTTTTTATTTGCTGAAAACAATAACAGAAGTTATATTAATTGTTAACCATGAGTTACCAAAAATCAACCCTTCGTTTACTTTAAAAACATTTTATTGCATATCAAGGAGTTATAACATAGGCTTGTGAGTCAGACGGTAACCTGATTGCCGATCCGCATCACAAAAAGCGTGAAAGGTCCAGCGGCGAGATATAAATTAAAAATAAATGTTAAAAATCAGGAATAACGATTTAATTTTATTGATCTGGATCAAAAATCTATATTTTCAGAAATCGCATCATATTCACATTGATTTAAAAAGCTGCTTACTCTTGCAGCTGTCAGGCAAAAAAATAACGGCGTCACGATTTATTCACGTTATTAAGAATAATAAAGAAAGCAGTCAGTGATCGATCGGGGCGCATAATCGCATTCTTCTCAACTTGCAGACAAATACTATGAAACCACTCTCAGCTGTGAATGAACCGCCCAAAGCAGCCCCTGCTGCGGCGGGAAAAAAGAAAGCTATCATGCTTGCCTTACCGGTGTTGGTCGCGGTGCTGTTGCTACTGGTGCCGGTTCCTGCCGGGCTCGAACCCTACGCCTGGCACTTCTTCGCGATCTTTGTCGGCGTGATTGTCGGGCTGATTTTTGAGCCACTGCCTGGCGCGGTGATCGGTCTGACCGGTGTCGTCGTCATCGCCCTGTTCAGTCAGTTTTTGCTGTTCAGTCCGGCGGAGCTGGCTAACCCGAAATTCAAACTCGCCGGTGAGTCGTTCAAGTGGGCGGTCAGCGGTTTCGGTAACTCTACCGTCTGGCTGATTTTCGGTGCCTTTATGTTCGCTGCGGGCTACGACAAAACCCAGTTTGGTCGTCGACTGGCGCTGATCCTGGTGAAATATCTGGGTCGCCGCAGCCTGACGCTTGGCTACGCCATTACCTTTGCTGACCTGTTGCTGGCACCGTTTACGCCTTCCAACACCGCGCGCAGTGGCGGCACCATCTACCCGATTATTGCTAACCTGCCGCCGCTGTACGGCTCTAAACCTAACGATCCGAGCGCACGTAAAATCGGTTCTTATCTGATGTGGGTTGCCATTACAGCGGCCTGTATCACCAGCTCAATGTTCCTCTCTGCGCTGGCACCGAACCTGTTAGCACTGGCGCTGGTGAAAAGCGTTATCGGTTTCGATATCTCATGGGGAATGTGGTTCCTCGCCTTCCTGCCGCTGGGTGTGTTACTGATTCTGACCATGCCGCTGCTGGCTTACTGGTTCTATCCGCCTGAAGTAAAAATCAATGATGAAGTGCCAAAATGGGCAATCTCAGAACTGGAAAAACTGGGCAAACTGACCCGGAACGAAATCCTGCTGCTGGTATTTGTTGTCTGTGCCCTGCTGATGTGGATTTTCGCGACGGCCTGGATCGAACCGGCGATGGCGGCACTGCTGGTGATTATCCTGATGCTGTGGACCGGCGTGCTGAACTGGAATGACATCACCAGCAACAAAGCGGCCTGGAACACCTTTGCCTGGTTCGCAACCCTGGTCGCACTGGCCGATGGTCTGGCCCGTGTCGGCTTCATCGCCTGGTTAGGTAAAGAAGGCGGCATGCTGTTACAGGGATATGACCCGCAGGTTTCCGCCGTGGTGCTGTTAATCGCCTTCTTCCTGCTGCACTACCTGTTCGCCAGTACCACTGCGCACACCACCGCACTGTTACCGGCCATGCTGACCATTGCGGCATCTATTCCGGGTATCAACATGCCAGTCTTCTGTCTGATGCTGTGTACCTCACTCGGTGTGATGGGCATCATCACGCCTTACGGCACCGGTCCAAGTCCGATTTATTACGGCAGCGGTTATCTGCCTACCAAAGACTACTGGCGTCTGGGTACCATCTTCGGTGCCATCTTCCTGGCTTCAATGATGCTGATTGCCTATCCGTGGATGGTGTGGATGTTCTGACCGGGTTAACATGCAGATCAACGCGTTATAAGATACCATTCCACACCTTACCCGCCGCCATCCCGGCGGCGGGTAAATATAATAAACGATTAATTCGCCGATGATGTTGACCCTCGCAGCCCTTCGCGACGGTTCAGCTGGTCATTAAGTGAGAAAAAATGTCGAACAAACCTTTCTTCTATCAGAACCCCTTTCCTCTTACCCACGAGGATACCGAATACTATCTGCTGAGCCGCGAGCACGTCTCAGTCGCTGAATTTGATGGTCAGGAAGTGCTGAAAGTGGCACCGCAGGCCCTGACACTGCTGGCGCAGCAGGCGTTCCACGATGCCTCATTTATGCTGCGTCCGGCGCATCAGCAGCAGGTCGCCTCGATCCTTGACGACCCGGACGCCAGCGACAACGACAAATATGTCGCGCTGCAGTTTTTAAGGAACTCCGAAATCGCCGCCAAAGGCGTACTGCCAACCTGCCAGGATACCGGTACCGCCATCATCATGGGTAAAAAAGGCCAGCGGGTCTGGACCGGTGGTGGCGATGAAGCCGCGCTGTCGCAGGGCGTCTATAACACCTTTATCGAAGATAACCTGCGCTATTCACAAAATGCGGCGCTGGATATGTATAACGAGGTCAACACCGGCACCAACCTGCCTGCGCAGATTGATCTCTACAGCGTGGATGGCGATGAGTATAAGTTTCTCTGCATCGCCAAGGGCGGCGGCTCTGCCAACAAAACCTATCTCTATCAGGAAACCAAGGCGCTGCTCAGCCCTGGCAAGCTGAAGAATTACCTGGTCGACAAAATGCGTACCCTCGGTACCGCCGCTTGCCCGCCTTACCACATCGCATTTGTGATTGGCGGAACCTCGGCCGAAAGCACCCTGAAAACCGTCAAGCTGGCATCGACCCACTATTACGACGGATTGCCGACCGAAGGTAATGAGCATGGTCAGGCGTTCCGCGACGTTCAGCTGGAACAGGAACTGCTGGAAGCCGCGCAGCAACTGGGCCTCGGCGCACAGTTTGGCGGTAAATACTTCGCCCATGATATCCGCGTGATTCGTCTGCCGCGTCACGGTGCCTCCTGCCCGATCGGCATGGGCGTCTCCTGCTCGGCAGACCGCAATATCAAAGCGAAGATCAACCGCGACGGCATCTGGATTGAAAAACTGGAAGCTAATCCAGGTCGTCTGATCCCTGAAGCACTGCGTCAGCAGGGTGAAGGTGAAGTGATTCATGTCGATCTGAACCGTCCGATGGAGCAGATCCTGGCGCAGCTGTCGGCTTATCCGGTCTCTACGCGTTTGTCGCTGACCGGTACCATCATCGTGGCGCGTGATATTGCCCATGCCAAACTGAAAGAGCGCATTGATAACGGTGAAGGTCTGCCACAGTACGTGAAAGATCATCCGGTCTATTACGCTGGCCCGGCCAAAACCCCGGAAGGCTACGCTTCGGGATCGCTCGGCCCGACGACTGCAGGCCGGATGGATTCTTACGTTGATCTGCTGCAGGCGCACGGCGGCAGCAAAATCATGCTGGCCAAAGGTAACCGCAGTCAGCAGGTGACCGATGCCTGTCAGAAGCATGGCGGTTTCTATCTGGGCAGCATCGGTGGCCCGGCTGCGGTACTGGCGCAACAGAGCATCAAGCATCTGGAATGCGTGGAGTATGCTGAACTGGGGATGGAAGCGATCTGGAAAATTAAGGTGGAAAACTTCCCGGCCTTTATCCTGGTGGATGACAAAGGGAACGATTTCTTCCAGCACATCGAGCGTCAACACTGCGCGAAATGCGTGAAGTAATAAAAAGCCCCGCAAGCGGGTAATGCTCGTCAGTTAAGGTTAAATGTGCAAAGGCTGTCACGGTCAGACGTGGCAGCTTTTTTTCTGCGCGAGCGTGCCGGAGTGCGGGCCCTGAGCACCGCTGCTGCTGTCGGGCCGTCCTCGCGCCGCTGCGCGGTTCCTTCGGCTTTGACGTCGTGCCGACCAACCGTTCGCGGATCGGCCTTCCCTGGCCGGCCCCGACCTCTCCACGCTTCCCGGCGTGGCGTTCTGGCCCAACGTCACGCCTCAGCGCTGCGGATAGCCCTTTCAGCAGCAGAGGCGCTCAGGTCTTCACGCTCGTGCCCTTTTTAACAACACGCACTGAAGTTTCAGAGCAGGCTGGGGTCGATCAGGGGCAGGCAATCCGCAGCGCTGAACATTAGCCAGGAGAGCCCGCAGGACGCGGGCGAAAGGCGGGGCGGCACAGGATGTGCCATCCCCGCCGGTCCGTCAGGCAGAGGAATGACGTGAAGGTACCGCGCAGCGGCGCGAGGACCGCCAGCCCCTGAGCGGCACCAGACTGCGTTATCACCTGTCGCTTAACTGACAAGCTACCGCAAGCGGGGCTTTTTTTAACCGCGCTGCAGCCGTTGCAGCGCCGCTTCAATCGGTTGATCGCCGGTGGTCAGCTCGATTATCTGATATTTGATCGCCGGATTTTCAATCAGGGCGACCAGCGTAGCCGCGACATCATCACGCGGGATTTCACCGTAAGGAATTGCCAGATCGGCCTTTACCCGACCGGTGCCCGCGGCATCCGTGAGCGTGCCCGGACGCAGAATCACCCACTCCAGCCCGCTCGCCACCAGCCGCGCATCCGCCAGCCGTTTGACCCGCATGTAGTTCTCGAAGCCTTCTGATATCGCTTTACCGCGACCGGCATCGGGAAACGCCGAGACCAGAATAAAGCGCGGTACGCCTGCCTGCTCCGCCGCCGCGACCGCCAGATCCAGGCCATCGCCGTCAATCGCGTTGGTTAACGCAATACCCGCGCCACCGGCACCGGCGGTGAAAACCACCACCTCGTGACCGGCCATCTGTTGCGCCAGCGCATCAACCGTCAGCTGCTGAATATCGCCAGCTACCGGCTGCGCACCCGCCGCCTGCAGCGTCGCAGCCTGCTCCGGTTTACGATGCAGTGCCGAAACCGCGTGCTGCTTAGCGCTCAACTGACGCGTCAGTCGCAGGCCAACTTTTCCGGCCGCGCCGATAATAAAACATGTCGCCATCATTTCAGTTCCTCTGTTCATTGAGCGAGAGCCGAAGTATAGCCATCCGCCAGAAACAGAACAGGCGCCTGATGCGGCGCCTGTGTGATTACTGCGGAATGACTTTTTCCGCTTTCAGCTTATCAAACAGCTGAGTGAAGGAGTCGAGCGTGCTGCGATAGCCGGTGAAGCCAGCTTTGCGGCTTTTGCTCATGTCGGTAAAGGCTTCCATCGGACGTCCCAGGTCGGCATCGGTATGCCACCAGGAGGCGAGCTTGCTCACATCCGCTTCACGCAACTGGTGCTGCCGGGCAATCTCCTGCCACGCACTGGCCGCCTCCTGCATCCGGCCTTCCAGCGGCATCATCTGCGCCGGGAAATCGGCAGCCTCGATACCGAAATACTCAGCCAGTTTCGGCCACATCCAGCTCCAGCGGAACACATCGCCGTTCACGGCGTTGAAATCCTGATTGGCCGCCGCGGGTGAGGTGGCCGCCCAGTGCAGTTGCTCGGCCAGCAGACCCGCATCGGTCATGTCGGCGACGCCATTCCACTGCTCTGGTGAGCCGGGGAAGATAAACGGCCAGCCTTTCTCTTTGCACAAAGTGGCATAAACCGCCAGCGTCTGGCCCATGTTCATCGCGTTGCCGACCGCGTAACCAATGATGGTGTGCGGACGATGAACGCTCCAGCGGTAGTCATACTTTTCCGCGCCCGCAAACAGCTCATCTTCCTGAGCATAATAGAAGTTGTCGACCGGCTGACGGCCCTGCTCTTCACGGAACGGCGTCACCGGCACCGCGCCTTTACCGTAGGCTTCAAACGGCCCCAGGTAGTGTTTCAGACCGGTTACCAGCGCGACGTGCGCGCCCTTCAGCCGCTCGCCCAGCGCCTCAATCACGTTGCGCACCATGCCGCCGTTGACCCGGATGTTCTCTTTTTCATTTTCCTGACGCGCCCAGACGCTGAAGAACAGCGCATCTGGTTTCACTGACTTCAGGGCCTCACGCACCGCATCCGCATCGGTCAGATCGGCGGTCAGGCTGGTCGCGCCTTCCGGCACGGCGCCGCGTCCGCGTGACAGGCCGGTCACTTCCCAGCCCTCCTGCTGCAGCTTGTCCGCCAGTGCCCGGCCGATAACGCCGCTGATACCCACAATCAAAGCCTGTTTTTTCATTTGATTTCTCCTCGTTTTGCGTAATGCTAAGCCTAATAGAGAATCCAGTTCTTATCTCTGGCATTAATTCACAGCATTCTCAACCTGAGTTCATTAATCGATGCACGATCAGCGCCTCAAAGATATCCTGCCTTTTGTTGCCAGCGTGGAGTGCGGCAGCTTTACCGCTGCCGCGGAGCGACTGCATGTCACCGGCTCGGCGGTGAGCAAAAGTGTCAGCCGGCTTGAAATAAGATTAGGCTCCCGATTGCTGGAGCGCACTACCCGCAGCCTGCAACTGACCGATGCCGGCAGCGCCTACTACCAGACCTGCCTGCGTATTCTGGAGGATCTTGCCGAAACCGAGGCGGTGCTGGCGGCGCAGCGCACCATTCCCTCCGGACGGTTACGGCTGGCGGTGCCGAACACCTATGGCCGGCTGAACGTGATGCCATTGCTGATGCCGTTCTGTCAGCAGCATCCGGAACTGGCGCTCAGCCTGAGTTTCTCCGACCGCTTCATCGACCTGTTTGATGAAGGGGTTGATGTGGCGGTACGGATTGGCGGTGCGCCCGATCTGCCTGCTTCACTCGGCTGGCGTAATATGGGCCGTGAGCAGATGCTGTTCTGCGCCGCGCCAGCTTATCTGGAGCGTGAAGGCCGGCCGCAAAACGAAACAGAGCTGCTGAATCACCGCGCCATCCTCTATGAACGCGTCGACGGCTCCATAAAACCCTGGCTGTTTACCACCGAAGATGGGCAGCCAAACTGGCGGGATGTGCCATTTCGGATGGCCTTAGGCGATGTGGATGCACAGATGCAGGCGGTTACAACCGGTCTTGGCGTGGCGCAAATGCCTTCGTGGCTGATTCGCCATGCGGTGGCTGCCGGGGAGCTGGAGATTATTCTTCCTCAGCTGCAACCCGACGGGCTGACGCTGAGCGTAGTGTGGCCCCGTCGCAAACAGTTCCTGCCGAAAGTCGATGCCCTGCTCTCTGCCCTGAGCGGGCTGGTGATCCGCTAAGCTGACGCCGCCGGGTATTCTGTCGCCCGGTTATTAATTTTTTTCTCAGCATTCGGGATGTTTATTTCATCCTGATGCTATTTACTTGCCATTAAGACAATTCCATTCTCTTTTCAGTCCCCTTCTCCGCTTTATTTTTTGCCGCCACTCTTTATGCCTCCGTGAAATAAATGGCGTAAATTCAATGAAGTTATTCAGCGACTGATGGAATCCCATCAAAATAAAATAGCCAGAAGGCTTGAGCTCACAAAATGAAAACAAAGTTCCAAATATAATTTAACCCGAAATATAAATATCAGTAGGGTGAAGGCTCCTTCTATTCTGACGTTTGACCTGGCCTGTTTTTACCTGGAGTTTTCATGGAAAAAGAACTGTATATCTCGTCGAACCCGGCATCCGGCCCGAATAGCGCCACCCGCACCGAGCCGTTTGTGAAGATTATTGCGCTGGTGGCGACGCTGGGCGGATTACTGTTTGGCTACGATACCGGCGTGGTCTCCGGCGCACTGCTGTTTATGCGGGGCGATCTTCATCTCACTCCCCTGACCACCGGACTGGTGACCAGTTCGCTGCTGTTTGGTGCGGCGTTTGGTGCGCTGGCCGCCGGTCATCTGGCAGATGGCCTTGGACGCCGACGCATTATTATCGCGCTGGCGCTGATTTTCGCCCTGGGTGCAGTGGGATCGGCCATCGCCCCGGACGTGGAATGGATGATCGCCTCACGCCTGTTCCTTGGCTTCGCAGTAGGCGGTGCAGCGGCCACGGTGCCGGTTTACATCGCAGAGATCGCGCCAGCCAACAAGCGCGGCCAGCTGGTGACCTTACAGGAGCTGATGATCGTCAGCGGACAACTGCTGGCCTACATCTCTAACGCCACCTTCAACGATATCTGGGGCGGTGAAAATACCTGGCGCTGGATGCTGGCGTTGTCGATTGTGCCCGCCATTCTGTTGTGGATCGGCATGATATTTATGCCGGAAACCCCGCGCTGGCACGTGATGAAAGGCCGCAGCCAGGCGGCCCGCGAAGTATTAGAGAAAACCCGCGCCGCTGAGGATGTGGAGTGGGAACTCGAAGAGATTGAAGAGATGATTGAAGAGAACCGTCAGCGGGGAAAAGGCCGGCTGCGCGATCTGGCAACCCCGTGGCTGATGAAAATATTCCTGCTCGGCATCGGGATTGCCGCGATTCAGCAGCTGACCGGCGTCAATACCATTATGTATTACGCGCCGACCATGCTGACCGCTGCCGGACTCAGCAACGATGCCGCCCTGTTTGCCACCATTGCGAACGGCGTGATTTCGGTGGTGATGACCCTGGTCGGTATCTGGCTGATCGGCAAAGCGGGCCGTCGTCCGCTGGTATTGATTGGTCAGATGGGCTGTACCTGCTGCCTGTTCTTTATCGGGCTGATCTGCTGGCTGATGCCGGAATATCAGCACGGTGCCGTTAACCTGCTGCGCGCCTGGCTGGTGCTGGCGGGAATGCTGATGTTTCTCTGCTTTCAGCAAGGAGCTTTATCGCCGGTGACCTGGCTGCTGCTGTCGGAGATCTTCCCGGCCAGGATGCGCGGCATCTGCATGGGCGGCGCGGTGTTTTCACTGTGGATTGCCAATTTCGCGATTTCGATGGCTTTCCCGCTGTTATTAGCCGCCTTTGGCCTGTCCGGCGCATTCCTGATATTTGCCCTCATCGGTATCGGCGGTTCCCTTTTTGTTCTGAAGTTTATTCCTGAAACCAAAGGAAGAAGTCTTGAGCAGGTAGAGCACTATTTCTACGCGCTTTATAACGGCAAAAAATAATGCCGCCGCATGGAGCACGCAGAGATATCACTTTCGCCTGATGACGGACAGAAAGGCTATATCGACGTTTAACGGGTGAATAACCGATGGCTGTTCACCCAATTATCACGCACACATGACTTTCAGGAAATCGCTATGACCTTATCTATTGCAACCTCGCGCTTTTGTGTTAATCGCAAAATTGCCCCCAATCTGAGCATTGAACGCTTTTTTAATCTGGTGACGCAGCTGGGTCTGAATAAAGTTGAACTGCGCAACGACATGAAAAGCGGACGCGTGACCGACGATCTCACCGGTGAAGAGGTTAACGCGCTGGCACGTCAGTCCGGCATTGAAATTGTCACGATCAACGCGGTTTACCCCTTCAACCAGCTCAGCGAGGATCTGCTGCAGCGCACCCGCCAGTTGCTGAGCGACGCTCAGGCCGTCGGCGCAGCCTCTCTGGTGCTTTGTCCTCTTAATGACGGCACGCCGATCAGCGCGGCGGAGACCGTGACGGCGCTGCAAACTCTGGCCCCGCTGTTCGCCGACTATGGCATTCAGGGGCTGGTTGAGCCGTTAGGTTTTCCGCAAAGTTCGCTGCGTTCGGCAGCACTGGCGCAGACGCTGATCAAAGAAGCAGATGTCCCGTTCCGGCTGCTGATTGATACCTTTCATCATCATCTCTATGAGGATGCGGAAAAAGAGTTCGAACAGGGCGTTGATGTGCAGCAGATCGGACTGGTTCATCTCTCTGGCGTCACCGATCCGCGTCCGGTCGCCCAGCTCACCGACGAAGAACGCATCATGCTCAGCGCTGACGACCGCTTACGCAGCAAGCAGCAGGTTGAGCAACTGGAAAAGAGAGGCTACACCGGCCTTTATGCGTTCGAGCCGTTCTCATCGGTGATGAATAACTGGCAGGAAGAAGAGATCGCCCGCGAAATTCGTAACAGCATTCACCTGCTGAACCATTCAGCCTGATTAAGGAAGCATCATGACTATCAATATTGGCGTAATCGGCACCGGCGCTATCGGCCGCGAACACATCCGTCGCTGCAGCACGGTTTTACAGAATGCGCGCGTGGTGGCGCTTAACGACATCAATCGTGAAAACTGCCAGCAGATTGTCGATCAGCTCACTCCGGAAGCACGTATCTATGACAATGCCATTGACCTGATCAACGATCCGCAGGTCAATGCGGTGCTGGTGACCTCCTGGGGTCCGACGCACGAAGCCTTTGTGCTGGCGGCGATCGAAGCGGGCAAAGCGGTCTTCTGTGAGAAGCCGCTGGCGGTCACCGCCGAAGGCTGTATGAACATCGTTGAGGCGGAGATCAAAGCCGGTCGCCAGTTGGTGCAGGTCGGATTTATGCGGCCCTATGACAGCGGCTATCGGGCGCTGAAAGCGGTGATCGACAGCGGTGAGATTGGCGAACCGCTGATGCTGCACTGCGCGCACCGTAACCCGGAAGTCGGCGACAGCTACACCACCGATATGGCGATCACCGACACGCTAATCCACGAACTGGATGTGCTGCGCTGGCTGCTGAACGATGATTATGCCAGCGTGCAGGTGATCTTCCCGCGCAAAACCCGTAAGGCTTCGTCACACCTGCGCGATCCGCAAATCGTGCTGCTGGAAACCACCAAAGGCGCGCGTATCGACGTCGAAATTTTCGTGAACTGTGAATATGGCTACGACATTCAGTGTGAGGTGGTGGGTGAAAGCGGTATTGCCCGTCTGCCTGAACCGATGTCGGTGCAGCTGCGCAGCGCGGCGAAACTCTCGACCACCATCCTGACCGACTGGAAGAAGCGCTTTATCGACGCCTATGACGTCGAGCTGCAGGCATTCATTAATAACGTGATCTCGGGCGAGATGAGCGGTCCCTCAGCCTGGGATGGCTATGCCGCGGCGGTGGCGGCTGATGCCTGCGTCGCCGCCCAAAACTCTGGTGATATCGTGCCGGTTAAGATGGCGGCAAAACCGGCCTTCTATCGCTAAAAAACGCTGCACGGCGGGCTGCGCCGTGCAACTCCTCAGCCCTGTTTTCTTTTAATCAGCGGTTCTTCACGCATCAGCAGCGACAGGATAAAGGCCAGCACCATGACGCAGGCCGGCATCAAAAACGCCGCGTGAATCGCCGCACCAAACGCCTGCAAATAATCGTGACGGATATCGACCGGCAGCTGATTCAGCGCCGCGGGTGAGATCGCCGGCGACAGGACGGTTCCGGCCGGTATCAGCGTTTCCAGCTGCGATTTCAGCACCTGGCTGAAAATGGTGCCAAACAGCGCCACGCCAATCGAGCCGCCAATCGAGCGAAACAGCGTTACCGATGAGGTGGCAACGCCGGTCATCGCCGGTTCAATGCTGTTCTGCACCACCAGCACCAGAATCTGCATCACCATCCCCAGCCCCATTCCCAGCACGGCGCTGAACAACTGCAACTGCCACAGCGGCGACGTAATCGTAATCGTGGCCATCAGCGCCAGCCCGACGGTAGCCAGCAAGGTGCCGACGATCGGGAACAGGCGATAGCGGCCGGTTTTGCTGATGATGCGGCCGCTGATAATCGAGGTGGTCAGCAAGCCACCCATCAGCGGCAGCAGTTGCAGACCGGCTTCGGTTGGGGTCGATCCTTTCACCACCTGCAGATAGAGCGGCAAAAAGGTGACGCTGCCAAACAGTGACATGCCAATAATGAAGCCGATCAGACTGCTCAGTACAAAGCTGCGGTTGCGAAACAGCGACAGCGGAATAATCGGTTCCCACGCCCGTCGTTCTTCATAAATGAAGCCGATACAGCCGATCAGACCCAACGCCAGAATGCACCACAGTTGCGGGTCGGACCACGGCCGGATGGTGCCGCCTTCACTGGTAAACAGGGTGATGCCGACCAGCGCCATGCTCAGGAAGACCGCGCCCGGATAATCAATTTCATGCCGGGTACGTTTGCCGCCAGCATTGAAAACGATGCCAATCACCAGCAGGGCGAACAGCCCCAGCGGCAGATTAATATAGAAGATCCAGCGCCAGGAGACATGCTGCACAATCGCGCCGCCCAGCAGCGGACCCAGCACCGTCGCCAGCCCGAAGACGCCGCCGAACAGGCCCTGATATTTTCCGCGCTCGGCCGGCGGGATCACATCGGCCACCGCCGCCATACTGACCACCATCAGCCCGCCGCCGCCCAGCCCCTGAAGGGCGCGGGTCAGCACCAGTTGCGTCATATTCTGCGCCAGGCCACACAGCGCGGAACCCAGCAGAAAAAGCACGATCGCAATCTGCAACACCCGCTTGCGACCAAACAGATCGCCAAATTTACCGTACAGCGGCACCACAATGGTCGATGACAAGGTATAGGCGGTGACGATCCATGACAGCCGATCCAGTCCACCCAGTTCGCCGGTGATGGTCGGCAGTGCCGTGGAAACAATGGTCTGATCCAGCGCCGCCAGCAGCATCACCAGCAGCAGCGCGCTGAATAATAACCGCACCGGGGGCGCGTTCCCGTTAGGCTGATCCTTCAGTTCAGAGATTTTCTCAAGCAAAATTCACGCTATCCTGTTGTTTCGAAGATAATTACACGGCAACCAGGTTACCGCTGCTGAGCGACACGCGCAAGATGGCGCCGACAGCCGGTAAGTATCATAATCCGGAGGCTGTTTTGATGCTCTGTTTTCACTTCGGCTGATTTCAGGCGGCGGCGACAGAGCTGGCGGTGAGGACAGGAGAGAGGCTAAAAACGGACATGACGGGCGAACTGTCGCTAATAAGGGCTGAAGGCAAAGCGGGCTATTCCTCTGACGGCAGCGTTTCCGGCTCAAAAAACCGGTATGATCCATCACGGCGCGCTTTCGCCTGGTACATCGCCCTATCGGCCTGTTCAACTAACACTTTGGCCGATGCGGTCCCGAACCGGGCAAGGCTGATGCCAATTGACGCCCCGATGCGGAGATCCCTACTGTTGATCGCAAAGGGTTTATTCAGGCTCTCCAGAATGCGCTGCGCGATGGCTGACGCTGTTTCTCTGCTGCTGCACTTCGCTGCCACTAAAAATTCATCGCCGCCCAGCCGGGCCACCGAGTCGCCCGGACACATGCAGTGTTGCAGCCGTTCGCTGACCTGCTGCAGCAAGGCATCGCCGGTGGCATGGCCGAGAGAATCATTCACCGCCTTGAAGCCATTCAGATCAATAAACAGCACTGCGGTATAAGCCAGATCGTCGTCCTGCGCCAGCATGCAGCCCACCTGATCGTTGATCCAGGCCCGGTTAGGTAAGCCGGTCAGTGCGTCGCGGGTCGCCAGCTTTTCAAGTTTGCGGATCCTCTCTTTGTCGCGCGTGATGTCGCGCGAAACCAGTACGGCACCAAGGTTACGGCCGGTGGCGGGATCGCTGACGCCGCACGCCCTGGTGCCAAGCGTAATGTAGTGGCCGTCGCGATGCAGTTTGCGTACCTCAACCACATCCGGCAGCGTTCCTCCGTTGAAGAGACGCACCAGTTCTTCTGTCGCGGATGCGCGGTCATCCGGATGCAGATAATCCACCACCCGCTGCCCGATGATCTCATCGGCTGACCAGCCGATCATTTCACTGTAAGAGGGCGAGATCGAAACGTACCTGCCTTCGTTGTTGCAATGCGCGATCAGGTCAGTGCTGTTTTCAATCAACAGCCGGTATTCCGCTGCGGTACGCATCGCCTCCGCCAGCGCTTTGCGCTGTGCGCTGATATCCAGAATGAAACCGTTATACTGCAGGCATGAAGCCGGTGACTGGCCGCCCGGCAATCCTGACACCACCACATGCCGTGTTGTCCCGTCCAGACAGTGGATCGGCACTTCAATGTGAAAAGGTTTCACGCCTTCCAGCGCCGAAGTCAGTTGCAGCGCGATCCTGGCATCATCATCCGCCTGGGCGAGTCTCAGCCATGCACTCAGCGTGACGCCTTTCAGTGCGGGCAGCAGGCCAGTCGGGCTTTCCTGACTGGCGATGCAGATGCCCTGGGCATCCGTGGACCAGACAGCGGAGAAATCAGGTTTGATCACGGTGTTCATGGTGGTCGGCTCCGTTGTTGGCTGACGTGACTAAACAAGCGTAGAACTGATCGTTGCAGACGACAGGATCGCCCCGCCCGCCATGAAGAGGCTTCGCTAAGGGGTTCGGTCAGACGAATAGCAGTCATAAGCAATGGCTTCAGCCGTTACGGCGATGCCAGGTTGCCAGCCGGACGGTGCGGAAAATCATCTGTGACGACATTAAGGATCAGCAGGAATCATCGGTGTTTATCGGCTGATCGGCTCCTAATCTTTAATCAGACCGGCTAAGCTGAAAAACTGACTGGCCTGTTCTTTACCGATCCGTTGATAAGTTATGTCCGGATAGATAATGCAAAACGGGGCTGCTATGCCTGTTGCGCTGAACGTGCTGAATGAAGAACCCTCTATACCGGTTATAAGGTTGTCCCGTCAGGGCCTGCGACTAGCAGCCACAGATCTAACCATTAATAAACTTTAATAAACAGGCAATTGGCTGTTTTTTTGCCGGCGAACAGGTAAACCTATCTATTCGGCTTATGCTGCGTAGCGGGGTGAGGCGTATAGGATTGGAATGAGGAAGTCGGTTTCTACAGACCATTACAGCGTATTCACAGCTGACCCATAAAAATCCCGCCGTAGCGGGTTTATTCAGGCAGAAGCTTAATTTGTGCTTATCAGGATTTGCGCCAGTTCGCGGATCTCTTCGAGTTCGTCAGGTTCAACCTTACGGATAAACTTTGCACCAGGCGCTTTCCAGTCCTTATGACAGACTTGACCGACCAGTGCAGCGCTTCTTACATCACCAACAAGCTCAACCTCAAACGGATAGCCTTTAATTTTCGTTGTAACAGGCACACAGATTAAAACACCGGTTGCATTGTAACTTATGCTGCTCAGAACGACGGCGGGTCTATGTCCCGCCTGTTCGTGTCCTGCTTGCGGGTCAACATCAAGCCAGATTAAATCACCAGCGGCAGGAATATAGCGCTTTACCCTTCGTTAATTTCCTTTCCAACCGGCGCGCGCCATTCGACAGCGTCGTGCATATTCTCCGGCGTGATTCGTGCAACTAATTCCGCGAGTGTTGGGCGTTTCTTAACCGCCCGAACAGTGAGTTGTCCCTCAACTACCGTGATTTCAACACGGTCGTC
This sequence comes from Pantoea sp. S-LA4, assembly GCF_054482835.1. Lineage (NCBI taxonomy): Bacteria > Pseudomonadati > Pseudomonadota > Gammaproteobacteria > Enterobacterales > Erwiniaceae > Pantoea > Pantoea sp. S-LA4. Next base: position 412,969 of record NZ_JBTLRC010000004.1, read on the forward strand.
AACGTTGAGATTAGCCGCGCGCATGACATCTGCAGTTAACCGGATAGCCGGGCTGTTGCCCCATTTTTCACGGTTGCGATAGCCATCAATTTATCCTCGAAAGTTATACTGTGTATAAACTAGTAAGAGGCAAACAAGGTATCAACAACGGGTAACCATCAGGCAAATTCGTGCCCGGTATCGCCCAACTGATTGAAGTCATCCAGGGTTGCTACGCCGCCTTCGCGGTAAAATTGTATGCCTTTCAGCGAGCAGGCGATGCCCTTGCTGTTTTCTGACAGATGTAAAATTCAACAGATGCGTTGAACGTAGCAGCCTGAATACGGTATGCCTATGCTGACTACGCCCGCGCTGTCCCCGAAACAGACCGATCGCATCCTCTTTCCTGTCGCGGGGATCACTGTGGGATCAGTCAAAATAAGGTTTTAAAATCTCTTCAGTCCACTGCATAAATGCCCTGACGCGGCGCGATAAATTTCGCCGGTGCGCAACGACAAAAAAGGCGTTGAGCGGCCTGGGGCGCAGATCGGGAAGGATCTCAACCAGCGCACCGCGCTGGATATCGGGCGCGAGCGTGGAATAACCGCCCTGGATTAAGCCCAGACCCGCAATCCCGGCTTCATGATAAGCCGGTACGCTATTGACCCGCATGGCACCGGGCAGCATCAGCGATGTGTAGCCCTCACCCGCCGGATACTCCCATCCCTCCGGCTTAGCACCAAAAACTGGCGTGTAATGCACCATTCTGTGTCCCTGATTCAGCAGATCGTCAATCGAGTGTGGCACGCCGACGCGCGCCAGATAGTCCGGACTGGCTGCGTTGATCATGCGCAGCTGACCCAGTGGCCGGGCAATTAGCGTCTCATCAACGATCGGTCCCAGGCGAATTACCGCATCAAATCCTTCCTGAACCAGATCGACCCGGCGATCGGTACTGGAAAGCTCGATCTCCAGTTCCGGATGTGCTGCCAGCAACGGCGGCAGCGCGGGAAGGATCACACTTTGCGCCAGCACCGCGGGCATATCGATGCGTATCCGTCCCCGTAGTGACCTCTCGCCATGCGAGAACATTGAGTGTAATTCTTCTGCGTCTGAAAGCAGGTCGCAGGCACGCGTATAAAAAGCCCGGCCATCCTCAGTCAGCTGCACCGTTCGCGTTGTCCGGTGCAAGAGCGTCGCGCCAATTTCCTGTTCGAGTTCACGAACCACCAATGAAGCCCGTCCTTTCTGAATCCCCAGACTTTCTGCCGCCTGCGTAAAGCTCTTCATTTCCGCTACCCGCGCAAAGATGACCAGGGCCTCCAGATTTTTCATTGTTTTCTCTCAGAGTAACAGTGCGTTATTTATAGGGTTATTTATCACCCTGTTAAGAGTTAATAAACTCTTTTCACACCGCGCATCCCGCCAGGCTGATTAACCCGGCGGTCAGCCATCACGCGCGACAGCGCATCCAACCGCAAATGCACTGACCAGGAATGCCCGGTAAAAACGCAGCCGTCAGCTTACCCTGAATCTTCCAGGCTTCTGATTCAGCACTCTGTTTACCGTCTGTCCCCCTGTTTCTGTGCAGGCTCACACCTGCCTGAAACAATTCTGACCCAGGAGAAAGAGAAATGAATAAAGGTTATTTAATTGCACACGTCACGGTGTCGGACCCGGTTGCCTATGCCGAATATGCCCGCGCTGCCGGTGAAGCCATGCAGGACTTTGATCCAAAGATCATCGCCTGGTCCGGGCAGTATGAAAATCTGGAAGGAGAGTCTCATGAACGACATGTGGTTTTTGAGTTCGCTTCTTTTGCCGAAGCCAGGCGTTTTTACCAAAGCCCGGGTTATCAGGCAGCCCGGTTATTACGCGCAGGTGCCGCAACCGGAACTTTCGTGCTGGTTGAAGGGGCTGGCCTTTAAGGTACTTTGCGGACCTCATCGCAGGGCAACGCCCTCAACTCACCAGGTCCGGCGTCTGGGCTGAAAAAGGGCTGAAGGTATCCCGGCGCACCTGATGTCAGCGCCGGGCATCACCTTGATTTCACAGCCCGGCCCGCTGCCCTGATGCGCTGACAGCGCCACCGATTCTTCGTTTCGAACTGGGGGCTATACGCAGACGCTGTTGGTCAGGAAGGCAGGCGAAGGCCAAAAATATTGGCTCCCTGCTCGTGCCGGTAGTAAGCCGTGCCGCCGTGTAAGGCGGCGATTGCGCGCACTAATGAGAGTCCCAGCCCGCTGCCGGCGGTGTGACGGACGTTATCGCCGCGCCAGAATCGTTCGAATAACTTTTCTGGCTCCGCAAGCTCGTCACCGACGTTCGATACCTCAATCTCAACGTAGCCAGTCTGATGGGACGTGCTGACCCGAATCACGCCTTTCTCCGGCGAGTAGCGTATGGCGTTGATCAGCAGATTACTGATTGCACGCTGGAACAGCATTTTATCCGCGCTGAGATTCCCCGTGGCGTTGAGCTCAATAACCTTCTCCTGCTCTTCCGCAACCGGTTCAAGAAAGTCGATCAGCGCTTCCAGCGCATCATGCAGCGGGAAGTCCTGTTTATTGAGTCTGATATTGTGGTGCGTCGCACGCGCCAGAAAAAGAATGTTTTCAGTCAGCCGCGACAGGCTTTCCAGCTCTTCAATGTTGCCTTCAAGCAGCGTCTGGTATTCAGCGGCGGACCGTTGATGCCCCAGCGCGACCTGATTCTGGCCGAGCAACACATTAATCGGCGTGCGGATTTCGTGAGCCAGATCGTCGGCAAACTGAGTCAGACGGATAAAGTCCGTCGATAAGCGCTGGCGCATCGCATTAAGCGCGTTGCCAATCGGCAGCAGCTCCTGCGGGATCGCCTGAAGCGGCACCGGCTGATTTAACCGGTCGCTGGCCGTTTCTGCCACGATCTGACTTAACCGCCCTATCGCCCGCAGCCCTCTGCGAATCAGCAGCGGGCTGACGGCGGCGCACAGCAAAATGGCCGCCAGGGAAACCAGAATACTTTGCTGGCGATAACGCTCCAGCATCAGCGCTCGCTCCCGCGCGACCCGCGCAAGCGTAATGGTGACCGGCCCGAGCGATGAGTTTGCCTGCAGGCTTAACGCCGACGCTTCGGTATTGTCCGCACTGGTCCAGCGGTGCAGTTGTTTCGCATTGGGCGGGCTGTCGACCGGCGTCGGAGAGAGCACAGGCAACGTCACGCCGGTATGATTAATGCTGACGTTCTGTTCATGCTGCGATCGAATACTGAGAATGTCCTGACGAACATCGACCATCCGATTGAAGTAGAGCGGCAGCGAACTGGGATGGGCGCCATCTTCCAGCAACTGCCTTAACTGCGCCGCCCGGTTAATCAGCGTTTGATCGTCGCGCCAGACTAATTCGCTGCGTAAGGCGTTATAGAGGATCAGGCTGATGCCGCCGCAGGCCATCGCCATGATCAGCGTAAAAATCACCGTCAGCCGCAGCGTCAGAGAAGGGCTATACACCGTCGACCGCCTTCTCTGACAGGCAATATCCCATGCCCCTTACCGTGGTAATCAGCTTCTGAGGAAAGGGATCGTCAACTTTACGCCGCAGGCGGCGGATAGCGACATCGACGATGTTGGTTTCACTGTCAAAATTAACGCCCCAGATCTCGCTGGCCAGCAGCGTGCGCGGCAGAATCTCACCGTGACGGCTGGCGAGCAGCCATAACAGCATAAACTCTTTGCGCGTCAGCGTCAGAGTGACACCGTCACGTATAACCTGAAAACGGGCGGAGTCCATAACCAGATCGCCTACCCGCAGCACGCTACTGTGCGGTTGCTGCTGCCGAAGCTGATTCCTTACCCGAGCCAGCAGCTCAGCAAAGGAAAATGGCTTGACCAGGTAATCATTGGCACCCAGTTCCAGCCCTTTTACCCGGTCCTCGACGGAATCTCTGGCGGTCAGGCAGATAACCGGAATTTGACTGGCGGTACGCAGGGTTTTCAGCACCTGCCACCCGTCCATACCTGGTAGCATAATATCCAGTATCACCAGGCTATAAGGATACGACAGCCCAAGGTGCAGGCCATCCCGCCCGTCTGCGGCGTAATCCACGATATAGCCCGCTTCCTCCAGCCCCTTTCGCACCCAGGCGCTGGCCTTCTGATTATCTTCGATCAGTAATAGTTTCATCGGCGCAGTTTGCCATGAAATTTATGACCGCCCCAGCGTTTCAGCGCCAGATGACAATATGGTCATCTTCCTGACAGGCAGAAGGAAGCACCGTGCGGGTATAACAGCCGGGTGATTAACACCGGAGTATTAAAAAATGAAAAAGAGACTCACTGCCCTGGCCCTCGCCGCGCTGCTTGCCGTTCCCGCAGTCACCTTCGCTGCCAGTAAAAATCCGCTGAGCGTTCACGTACTGAACCAGCAAACCGGGCTGCCGGCCGCAGAGGTTGAGGTGATGCTGGAGCAGAAACAGGGAGAGAGCTGGAAAGTGCTGAATAGCGCCAGTACCGATCAGCAGGGCCGTATCAATGCCCTTTGGCCAGCCAGGCCGTTTGCAGCGGGCGACTATCGGGTGATTTTTAAAACCGGTCACTATTTCGCGGCACACCAACAGCAGAGTTTCTTCCCGGAAATCCCGGTGGAATTTCATATCACCGATACCACTACCCCCTATCACATTCCGTTGCTGCTGAGCCAGTACGGTTATTCCACCTATCGCGGGAGCTGAAAATAGATGAAACGTTTACTGCTGGCATTGATGCTGACAACCGGACCTGCCGTGGCACTCGCTGCTGAGCCAGCCACCGTTTATGACATGACCCAGGCGCTGAGCAACCAACTGGCCACCGAGGCCCTGTCTGCCTGCCATAGTATGAATCGTCAGGGTGTGGTGGCGGTGGTGGATCGTGGCGGAAATCTGGTCACGCTGATGCGGGATGATAACGTGGGGCCTCACAATACCCAGGCGGCCTGGCGTAAAGCGTTTACCGCGCTCTCCACCAAAACCCCGACCAGACAACTTGCCATTAAGGCGCAATCCTCACCGGAAAGCGTCAACCTGAACACGGTTAATGATCTGCTGCTGCTTGGCGGCGGCGTACCGGTGCAATATCGCGGTCAGTGGATCGGGGCTGTTGGCATGGCAGGCACCGGCGGCGCGGAGTCTGACGATCAATGCGGCACCGGAGCGATTCACAAAGTGCTGGGTAACAGCAAGCAACAGTAAAGAGGATTAAAGCGCGGGGAGGAAACTGTCTCCCCGCGCTGTTTTGATCAATAAGCCGCAGTCAGAATCTCTGCTTTGTGCAATACGCGGACCTTTCCCCCATAATAGTGAACTGATCGCACCACACCTGAATGACTGTTTGAAGTCACTCTTTCGCACCGGCTTATTAGGCTACACGCCGTCTGTTTATGCAGCCCGGCACGGCGTCGCGAGGCCAGCGTTAAACCGGTTTTACACTGAGGATGCCACCATGACGCCCTTTCATCAGCTTACTGCCACCAGCCTGCGTGGCCAGCCCATCTCTATGGCCGACTACGCTGGCAAGGTGGTGCTGGTGGTGAATACCGCCAGCCAGTGTGGATTCACGCCACAATATGCCGGTCTGGAGACGCTTTATAAGAAATACGCGGATCGAGGTCTGGTAGTGCTTGGGTTTCCCTGCAACCAGTTCGGTAAGCAGGAACCCGGTGGAGCGGACGAGATCGCGCAGACCTGCCACGTCAACTACGGTGTGAGCTTCCCGATGTTCGGGAAAGTGGAGGTCAACGGTGCCGCAGCGCATCCGCTGTTTCGTTATCTGAAAGAGGCATTGCCCGGCGTGCTGGGCGGGCGGATCAAGTGGAACTTCACTAAATTCCTGATTGGACGCAACGGTCAACCGCTCAGGCGGTTTGCACCGATCTCCACCCCGGAGAAAATGGAGGACGCAATCCTTGCTGCACTTGAAACGGATGCCCCGCTTTAATCTGCAACATTCAGATCGGTAAAGCGCGTCTGACCACCTGATGTGCAAGTGGGTTAACGCTTGTACTCTGTTCAACGCCGATTTTGCTCGCCGGGAACTTGCACAACATGATTTCCCGTAGCGCTCTGGACAGATGATAGTAGAACCGGCCTTCACATAAGCATCAGGACATAACGCTATTCATGCATTCCCTATGCGCTGAACTGCGCAGGCTATTTTCTTAGCGGGCATCGACTGCCTGTGTGCCTGATGCTGGTCAGTAAAGCGACCGCTGATAACGCAGTATGGGGCCGCGCAGGGGCTGGCGATCCTCGCGCAGCAGAGGTGCTCAGGCCCGCACTGCGGCGGCACGCCCGCCCAGAAAAAAAGCGGCCACATTTGACCGTGACAGCCTTTGTAAATTTAACCTTAACTGGCAGGCATTACAGCCAGTGTGCCAGGTTTGTCATTCACACCCTTCTTCGCTTAATTCTTATTACCAGGGCTGAAAGCCATTACAGATGAGGTGATCTTGAGTTAATTAACACCCTAATGCTTCACATTAGTCTTTTATGATAATTAAAGTCAGCAGATTTGGTATTGTAAGTTAATAAATATGACAACATTTTGAAAGAACCCATTAAGTGAAGCGTGATAATGGCAGACTCACGATTTCACTTTCACTGTATGCAGAGACGAACGAAGAATGTCCTGTTAACCAGCCACTACTGATAATAAACAGGGGAAACAGAGAATGAACTTATGTCCGGGCAAGTCTGGATGGGCAGGAAATTAAAGCGTGGATAAACCGACGTTATAAAAAAATCCATAGTCAAACAGGACTGCTATTCACGCTGTCAATCCTCTGGCAGCGTGAGTAACGGGTTTAATAACGCCCCAGGAAACGGGGCGGTCAGTATAAATAACAGGTCACTGTCAGACCAGGTCTGAGCTCGTAAACATTAGCCTTCGTGCTCGCCGCCTTCATGCTCGCCGCCTTCGTGCTCGCCACCTTCGTGCTCGCCACCTTCGTGCTCGCCACCTTCGTGCTCGCCACCTTCGTGCTCGCCACCTTCGTGCTCGCCACCTTCGTGCTCGCCGCCTTCGTGCTCACCGCCTGCGTACTCGCCACCTTCATGCTCGCCGCCTTCGTGCTCACCGCCTTCGTACTCGCCGCCTTCGTGTTCGCCACTCTGATAATTTATCGGCAGAGTTTCGGTTCGGCTATCCTGAACAGCGGCATAAGCAACCTGTCCCGATTGAGCCATGACAAAAATACCCACGCCAATCCATAATTTCATACGCATACTCTTTGATCTCCCTTCAGTGTTATCATCATCATCCCTAAGGATTTGTCTCGAAAAAGGATTATAACATGTTGGTCATAATAGCCGATTTACTGAGTTCAGGTGAAGTGAGCCTGCTTAGCGAGAAAATGCGTCATGTTAATTATGTCGATGGTCGCGTTACCGCTGGACGTGAGGCGCGACCGGTAAAAAGGAACGAACAAGTTTCCCGTACCGATCCGCAATTGGCAGAGATGCAGAAACTTATTAAAGATCGCCTGATGGGTAATGATCTGTTCCGGATGGCAACCCGGGCAAAAAATATTGTTCCCCCGATGTTCAGCCGCTACGAAAAAGGCATGGAATATGGAACCCATGTTGATAATTCGATCATGAGAGGAATGCGTACTGACGTTTCAGTCACCGTTTTCCTTTCAGATCCTGATCAATATGAAGGCGGTGAATTGATAATAGAGTCCGCAGCCGGTGAGCAGGGAATTAAACTCGCGGCGGGTTATGCCGTCACCTATCCCACGACCTCTTTGCACCGTGTAGCACCGGTGGTGTCTGGCGAGCGGTTAGCGGCTGTCACCTGGGTTCGCAGTTATATACGCGATGCCGCGCAGCGCGAAATACTTTTCGATCTGGACACTGCCCGCCACCGACTCTTCGATCAGTTAGGAAAAACGCCAGAGATGGATCTGCTGGCAAAAACGCAGTCAAACCTGATGCGGCGTTGGGTCGAGGACTAAGATAAGTTAAGCATATGTTGCAGGCATGGTACCCGTTACCTCTCTGGTGCGATCTCCGCGGCGACGTAGATACCTGCACGTTTTGCCTGATCGCTGGATGCGTCCTGGCATCCGCCTGACCGGGAAAGTGGACGCCAGGCCAACAGCAGTCTGCAAAACCCAATGAGCTGACCGGGGGCCGATCTCCCGCCCCCGGAAGTTGATACAACCATTGCCGTTTGACAACAGATATCGCTATCAGGCGGGCCTGGGCATCGAGGTTTTGCTGCAGATTCACTTCGGTATGAGCGGGCTGATGCCCGCTCGAATAGCGACACCCACCGTCAGACGTAACCCATCATTTTCAGCAGTGACTGCACCTGATTCATCGCTTCTGACCGATGCGACACGCCCAGCTTCTGATAGAGGTTACGGATGTGGGTTTTGATGGTAGTGGATGCTACCGCCAGTTCACCGGCAATCTGGTCGTTGCTGTAGCCGGAATAGATTAACCCCAGCACCTGCCATTCACGCTGCGTCAGCGGACTGGTACGGATCAGTTCCGGCACGTCAGGATGGTTAAGCAACCGGCTGACAAAGCCTTCATCAAAATGGGCGAACTTGTGACGGTGATATTTGTTGATCTCCAGCAGAATGCGTCGGGCGCGATGGTTATCCAGCTCATTCAGGGTATTCAGCTGAATCAGCTGACGCAGTTGCTGAGCCATCATCTCGCCTTCAATCACAAAATGACTGATAAAGCCGGTGCTGCGCGCCAGTTTTAACGCTTCGATCAGCGTGCGCTGGGCGTCGGCTTTGCGATCGGTTTGCCAGTAAATCTGGTTAAGCAGCAGCAGGTTACGGTTCAAATCACTCATCAGCCGCAGAGCGCGGGCATTTTCATTCAGCTCCTCCAGCACCACTTCCGCCTGGCTGACATCACCCAGTAAAATCTGCGCCCGGGCGATGTTGCGCCACTGTCCCTGCAGGAAATGGTTATTGGCAAAAGCCGGTTTCGGCGTTTGTCGCATCCAGTTGCTGGCGCTTTCGCTGTCGCCGGTCATCTGCCAGTAGATCACCCGCACTTTATCGGCATTAGCGATCCAGTCACTGTGCCAGTTGCCGTTATTCAGCAGGTTCTCCAGCCGGTTGAGATAGCTGCGGGCGTTATCTAAATTGCCACGCGCCAGCGAGCACTGCACCAGCAGCCCCAGACACTGGATCTGCTGTTGCGGCTGATAGCCGGTCAGCACCTTAATGCCTTCGCGTGCCGCCTGCTCTGCCTCCTCCAGTCGTCCCCACGCCCACAGCAGCTGAGCGCGAATCCGCAGCAGAAACTCGTGCAGCGGAAACTGCGCCAGATGCTGCTCGTCGACCAGTACAAAGGCCCGACTCTGAATTTCGTAAGCCGCCTGCAAAAAGCCCTGAGCAAACAAAATTTCACTCTGCTGAATCAGGCTCCACAGCGCGTAATGCCACGCCTCATCGCGGCGCGCCATCTGTTCAGTCTGACGCATCAGGCTGAGAGAGTTGTCTAAATCACCTTTGCAGTGCATCACCTCACCGTGTACCGAGGTAGCCACGATGCGGCTGTAGTGGCGGCTGGCAGGTAAAGTATCGAGCGCCACTTTCGCCAGGCGCTCGGCTTCATCGGTGTTGCCATCGTTGATCGCCACCTGAGCACGTAGCGCATTAAATTCGCCACGCAGCGCATCATCGATCTCGCAGCGGCTGGCCTGTTCAAAACGGGCCAGCAGACTGTCCACTTCAGAAAAGCGATGCTGACTCTGCATCAGCCACGCCTGCAGCAGCACCAGCATCGGGTTTTCCAGCATCATCTCCCACGGCAGCGCTTTCAGAGAGTTCTCCAGCAGCGGCAGCTCGCTCTGATTAAACAGCGTCCAGGCGTGCTTCAGCAGCACATCACGCAGCATACTGGCATCGCCGGAGGCCAGCGCATGATGGATCGCCTCGCCAGGAAAGCCCTGCGCCATCCAGCTTTCCGCTGCGGCGCGATGCAGTGCCGGCAGCTCCGCCGCCAGCTCCCACTGACAGCGCTGGCGCAGAAAATTACCAAACAGCGGATGGTAGCTGAACCAGCAGCCGGAATCGTCCATGCGCTGCAAAAACAGCCCCTGGCGCTCAATCTCTTCCAGCCGCATCTGGCCGTTTTCTTCGCGGGTGACACCGGCGATCAGCTCATCATTCATTGAGCGCAGCAACGCGGTTTTCAGTAAAAAGTGACGGGTTGGCAGGTCAACATTATCCAGCACCTCTTCCACCAGATAATCGGAGAGATGGCTGGCGTTAATGCCGGAAAGGCGGCGCGCCGAATCCTGCGCCGCACTGGCACCCTGGCGTGCCGACAGCACGATTAATTGCAGCGCGGTGGCCCAGCCCGCGACGTCATCACACAGTTTGCCGCTCTCCTCGCTTTCCAGCGGTGCAGCCAGCCGGCAGTCGAAAAACTGCCGTGCTTCCTGATGGGTAAAGGCCAGTTGCTGGCTGCCGAGTTCAATCAGCTGTTCACGCACCCGCAGGTTCGCGATGCCGAGCTGTGGCAGGTTGCGGGACAGCAGAATTAGCGTCAGATTTTCAGGCTGGTGACGCAGGAAAAAACGCATCGCGTCGTGAATAACCGGATTGGTGATCAAATGGTAGTCATCTACGATCAGCCACAGCGGCTGCTGCCACTCCACCAGCTCAATAAATAACTGAGAAAACAGGGCGTTGAGATTTACGTATTGCCGCTTCTGCGCCAGTAATTCGCTGCGCGGACAGCCGCCGTTGCTGGCCTGTTGCAGCGCCGCGATCAGGTAGTCGGCGAACCGCTCCGGCTGATTATCACCCTCATCTAAGGAATACCAGCCAAGATGATTTTTGCCCGCCGCCCACTGCGACACCAGCGTGGTTTTGCCGTAGCCCGCCGGACTGGTGATCAGCACCAGTCGGTAATTACCGGCAGCGGTCAGCTTTTGCAGCAATCTTTCACGGATGACGGTGCCTTCAAGGCGAACCGGGCGGCTGAGTTTAGAGGGTATTAACATGGGCGCACGTTTCTCCATTCACGTCGAGCGCATCATTATTTTACGCTTCGTAATTATTCCTTACACACGTTCAGCCATTCGCCTGGTGAATGCAAGTAAACCCATTAAGTAAACTTTACAAAAGCGCGCGCAATCACACTCTCGGCGCGCTTTCAGATTAGCCTCAGCCTCTCCACCCTCCCTATCCTCCTGGTCTAATTCGCTTCAGGAGGAGGAGCCTTTCCTGTCGCACGGGCACACTGATGCCACATTGACCATTACTGTTCTGACAGGACACTAACCATGACACAGCCCGAATTTAACCCTGAACATTTTACTGCTGCCCTGACGCGTCAGTGGCAACGGTTTGGCTTGCGCGATGCGCGTGAAATGACTCACGCCCATTGGTGGCAGGCGCTGAGCGGCGCGCTGGCCGATCTGCTGGCGGCTCAGCCTGCGATTGCGGCGGATAGCTCGCTGCGCCACGTCAATTACCTGTCGATGGAATTTCTGATTGGCCGGCTGACCGGCAACAACCTGCTGAATCTCGGCTGGTATAACGCGGTAAACGAGGCGCTGGCGACGTGGGATATCTCACTGACTGAGGTGCTGGAAAACGAAACCGATCCGGCGCTGGGTAACGGCGGCCTCGGACGCCTGGCCGCCTGTTTTCTCGACTCGATGGCAACGGTGGGACAACCCGCCATCGGCTACGGGCTGAACTACCAGTACGGTTTGTTCCGCCAGCGTTTCGAAGATGGCGCACAACATGAAACCCCCGATGACTGGCAGCGCGATCGCTATCCGTGGTTTAACCATAATGCGGCGCTGAATGTCGAAGTGGGCCTGGGTGGCAAAGTCACACCCGTTGACGGACGCCCGCACTGGCAACCGGCCTTCGTGCTGCAGGGCGAAGCCTGGGATCTGCCGGTGGTGGGATACCAGAACGGCATCAGCCAGCCGTTGCGCCTGTGGCAGGCGAAACATGCGCAGCCGTTCAATCTTAACCGCTTTAACGACGGTGATTTCCTGCGCGCTGAACAGCAGGGAATCGACGCTGAAAAACTGACTAAAGTGCTCTACCCGAATGACAATCATCAGAACGGCAAAAAACTGCGTCTGATGCAGCAATACTTCCAGTGCGCCTGTGCGCTGGCAGATATCCTGCGCCGCCATCATCAGGCCGGTCGCCGCATTGACACTCTGGCCGATCATGAAGTGATCCAGCTCAACGACACGCACCCGACGCTGGCGATCCCCGAGCTGATGCGCCTGCTGCTGGATGAACATCAGATGAGCTGGGATCGCGCCTGGCAGATTACCCAACAGACCTTTGCTTACACCAATCACACCCTGATGCCGGAAGCGCTGGAGTGCTGGGATGTGCGTCTGGTGCGCAGCCTGCTGCCGCGCCACATGATGATCATCAACACCCTCAACGCCCAGTTGAAAACGCAGGTTGAGGCACGCTGGCCGGGCGATGAGGCGAAATGGGCGAAGCTGGCGCTGGTGCATAACAACCAGCTGCGCATGGCGAACCTGTGCGTCACCAGCGGTTTTGCGGTGAACGGCGTGGCGGCACTGCACTCGAAGCTGGTGGTGCAGGATCTGTTTCCGGAGTATCACCAGCTGTGGCCGGAAAAATTCCATAACGTCACTAACGGCATCACGCCGCGTCGCTGGATCAATCAGTGCAACCCGGCGCTGAGCGCGTTAATCGACAAAACGCTGCAAAAACCCTGGCTGAACGATCTTGATGCGCTGCAGGGACTGGAGGCGTTTGCCGACGATGCAACGTTCCGTGCGGAATATCGCGCCATCAAACAGCAGAACAAAGTAGCGCTGGCGAAATGGGTCGCGGCGCGTACCGGGATCGAGATCGATCCTGAGGCGCTGTTCGACGTGCAGATTAAACGCCTGCATGAGTACAAACGTCAGCATCTGAGCCTGCTGCATATTATTGCGCTGTGGCAAACGCTGGTCACCGATCCGCAGGCCAATCGGGTACCGCGCGTGGTGCTGTTCGGGGCCAAAGCGGCACCGGGTTATGCGCTGGCGAAGAACATCATTTATGCCATCAACAAAGTCGCGGAAACCATCAACCAGGACCCGCGGGTCGGCAACCGTCTGAAAGTGGTGTTTGTGCCTGACTATAACGTTTCGGTGGCTGAGCGGCTGATCCCGGCGGCCGATCTCTCCGAGCAGATCTCCACCGCCGGTAAGGAAGCCTCCGGCACCGGCAACATGAAGCTGGCGCTCAACGGCGCGCTGACCATCGGTACGCTGGATGGCGCTAACGTTGAAATCGCCGAACAGGTTGGCAGCGAGAACATCTTTATCTTCGGTCACACCGTCGATCAGGTGGTGGCGTTAAAGGCCGACGGCTATGCCCCGGCGCAGTGGCGTAAGAAAGATCATCAGCTCAATCAGGTGCTGCAGGCGCTGGAAGATGGCACCTTCAGTCAGGGCGACTGTTCGGCGTTTGACGCTATGCTGCATAGCCTCGGCCCGGAAGGCGGCGATCCCTATCTGGTGCTGGCCGATTTCCAGCCCTACCTCGATGCGCAGGCGCAGGTGGAAGCGCTGTGGAGCGATCAGGATGGCTGGACACGCGCCACCATCCTGAATACCGCGCGTTGCGGCATGTTCAGTTCCGATCGTGCCATCCGCGACTATCAGCAGCGTATCTGGCAAGCCACGCGCTAAGGAACGGCATGAAAACCGAACAGGTACTGGACCCGTTTTCTCAGGCAGGTATTGCCGCCGAGTATATTAATGCCCACGGCCAGCCGCAGGCGATCCCGGCCGACACCCGCCAGCGTTTGCTGGCGGTGATGCAGCCGCCGCGACCGGCGACCACGCCGCTGCCGCCAGTGGTAATTTTTCGCAGTGGCGAGAGGCTGCGCCTCTCGCCACTGCTCAGCACGGAAGCGCACTGGCAGCTCACCCGCGAGACGGGTGAGATCACCGCGGGTCGCTGCCAGCCTGCGCAGTCGCTGTCGCTGCCACCGCTGGCTGAAGGTTATCATCAGCTGACGTTGCAGCAGGGGCATCAGCAGTGGACCTGCCAGCTGATTATCGCACCGGCACGCTGCTATGAGCCGCCGGCGCTGGTGGCGGGTCACGCTTTATGGGGCGCCTGCGTCCAGCTTTACACGCTGCGTTCGGCAGAGAACTGGGGCATCGGTGATTTCGGTGATTTACGCCGGATGCTGCCGGAGGTGGCGGCACGCGGTGGCGCGTTTATCGGTCTGAACCCGATCCATGCGCTGTTCCCGGCTTCACCCGACAGCGCCAGCCCTTACAGTCCCTCGTCCCGCCACTGGCTGAATGTGATTTACATCGATGTGAGCGCGGTGGCGGATTTTCAGCGTTCACCAGCGGCACAGGCTTGGTGGCAGCAGGCTGGAACGCAGCAGGCGCTGGAACAGGCACGTTCGGCTGAGTGGGTGGATTATCCGGCCGTTACCCGGCTAAAAATGGCTGCGCTTCGCTTAGCCTGGCCGCAGTTTATGCAGCGTGAGGCCGATGATACCGACGTGCGGGCGTTTAACGCCTTTATTCAGCAAGGCGGCGAAAGTCTGTTACATCAGGCGCTGTTTGATGCGCTGCATGCCGACCAGATGGCGCAGGATAGCCAGCGCTGGGGCTGGCCGGTGTGGCCAGAGGCGTTACAGCAACCCGACAGTCCGGCAGTGCAGCAGTTTCTGCACCAGCAAGGCGATCAGGTGCGTTTCTGGCTGTGGCTGCAGTGGCTGGCCGCAGAGCAGTTTGCCGCCTGCTGGCAGTGCAGTCAGCAGCAGCAGATGCCGATTGGACTCTATCGCGATCTGGCGGTCGGAGTGGCGCAAGGCGGGGCTGAAACCTGGAGCGAACGCCATCTCTATTGCCTCGATGCCAGCGTCGGCGCACCACCCGATATACTGGGCCCGCGCGGCCAGGACTGGGGCCTGCCGCCAATGGACCCGCAGGTGATGCAGCAGCGCGCCTGGCAGCCTTGGATTGCCCTGCTGCGCGCCAATATGCGCGACTGCGGCGCGTTGCGTATCGATCATGTGATGGCGTTACTGCGTCTGTGGTGGATCCCAGCCGGTCAGGGCGCCGCCAACGGCGCTTATGTCCACTATCCAATCGATGATTTACTGGCGATCCTGGCGCTGGAAAGTCAGCGTCACCGCTGCATGGTGATCGGTGAAGATCTTGGTACCGTTCCGGCAGAAATTGTCGATAAGCTGCGCGACGGCGGGGTTTACTCCTACAAGGTGCTCTATTTTGAGCAGGCCTCCGCGCAGGGTTTTCGTCCGCCGGCCGAGTGGCCGCGTCAGGCGATGGCCGTCGCCACCACCCACGATTTACCAACGCTGCGCGGCTGGTGGCAAAGCGACGATCTTACTCTTGGGGCGAAGCTCGGCCTCTATCCTGACAAAGTGGTGCTGGCGGGGTTATATCAGGATCGGTTGCGGGCGAAGCAGGCGTTGCTCAACAGCCTGCATCGGGTCGGCGCGCTGCCCAAACGTGCCGGACGCGATGCCCGTCGTACCCAGATGAGCAAAGCGCTGAACCGGGCGATGCAGCGTTATCTGGCGGACAGCCACAGTGCGTTGCTGGGTCTGCAACCGGAGGACTGGCTGGATATGGCGGCACCGGTCAATATTCCCGGCACCAGCGACGAGTATCCGAACTGGCGACGCAAGCTCAGCGCCACGCTGGAAACGCTGTTCAGCGATCCCGCTACCGACACGCTGCTGCGTGATCTGACGGCTCGCCGGAAAAGCCTTGTTAAGAGTTGACATCCTCCCCGCCCTAAAGGACGGGGATTCCTGCCGCGTTCAGACCAGAGCCTGACTCGCCTCGGTGGGTTCCTGCTTCAACGGGCGGCCTGACTGCACCATCCCTCCACAGGCAAGCACGGCATGTCCTGCCGCTAAAATATTACGAGCACCGTTGATATCAGCATTCGCGGTGTAGCCGCATATCTGGCACTCGAATTTACTTTGTGACTGACGATTATCCTTCGCTGTATGACCGCAGCAGGCGCAACGCTGGCTTGTGTATGCCGGAGGTATGGCAAGTACCTGACCACCGCGCCAGAGCTGCTTGTACTCAAGCTGACGACGCATTTCATACCAACCCTGATCCAGTATCGAGCGGTTCAGGCCAGATTTGGCTCGAACATTTCGCCCTGGCTGCTCTGCCGTGCCTTTTGCCGATTTCGACATGTTACTGACCTTCAAATCCTCAATGACGATCATCGCGTGGTTTTTGCTGATTTCACTGGTGACTTTGTGAAGGTAGTCGCGCCGGACATTGGCAATATGCGAGTGAAGACGCTGGATTTTTCGCTTCTGCTTCTGCCAGTTTACACTGAACTTTTCTTTGCGACTTAATTGTTTCTGGAGCACTGCCAGCTTGCGCTGGCTTGCTTTAAAACTGTTGACGGGCTGATATACCGTGCCATCTGAAAGCGTGGCGAGTTTCGTGACTCCGGCATCCAGTCCGACTATTGACTCTGCGTTGTGAACCGGATCAGCTACTTCATATTCCGTCTGGATACTGACGTACCATTTACCGCATGACTGGCTGACCGTGACGTTTTTCACTTCGCCGATGACTTCACGGCTATTGCGATAGCGTACCCATCCCAACTTTGGAAGCGATATACGATGGTTGGCCTGATCGAGCTTCACGCCTTGCGGGTAGCGGAATGCATCGTTTTGGCCGCGTTTCTTGAAACGAGGGAATGCAGCACGCTTCTGGAAGAAATTTTTGTAGCCGCGCTCCAGATCTTTCAGTGACTGCTGCAACGGCTGCGAGGGTGATTCTTTCAACCATTGCGTTTCAGGCGCAGATTTACACTCAATGAGCCATGAAGCCATTTTGGTGTAGGGGATATATTTATTCCCCGCGTCATGGTTTTCATTCTGAAGTGCCAGCGCACGGTTAAAAACGAACCGACAAGCCCCTGCGAAGCGCCGCATATCGCGCTCCTGCTGGCCATTTGGCCTTAACTGGAATTTGAAGGCTTGAAGTCGTTTCATGACTATCATTATACTTTGGTCTATGACAAAAGAAACTGATATTCGCCGGGGAAGACACTGCGTTTTCCTGATGCACGTTCACTTGGTATTCGTCACCAAATATCGACGAAAGATATTTGATCTGGATGCTATCGAAAAGCTACGCAGCTACTTTGCCAGCGTATGCGCTGATTTTGATGTTGAACTGGTTGAGATGGACGGCGAATGCGATCACGTGCATTTACTGATCAACTATCCGCCAAAGCTCGCAGTATCGAATCTGGTCAACAGTCTTAAGGGCGTATCCAGCAGGCTGCTTCGCCGTGACAGGCCGGACATCGCCCAACGCTATTACTACAAAGGCGTTTTGTGGACACCGAGTTATTTTGCAAGCAGTTGTGGCGGAGCGCCAATATTGATCATCCGGCAATACATTGAGCAGCAACAAACACCAGGTTAGTCGGAAAACCGCGCCTTATATCCCCGCCCTGAAGGACGGGGATATAAGGCGCATCTGATAAACGGCGTAAAACAGCGGCAACCTGATCGGGCGTAACAGCGCCAGTCGCGGCCGAGACGGTTAACTCCTCAAGTTCGTCATCTTCATCCCGGATAGCAATACCGTTACGGTTTAAAAACACCATCACAACGAAAAAAGCTGTTCGTTTATTGCCATCATTGAAAATATGTCCACGGGCGATAGCAACCAGGTAGAGTGCGGCCAGTGCATAAATATTTAATAAAGCTGATTTGTAGCCGATGGATAATCTCCTCTGCCCTTTCGGGATCAGGCATGCCTGGGACGCCCGGCAGCAGGGTCAACAAGCGATTATGGAAGCTTATCACCTCTGCGCGCTGACCCATTTCACCGATCGGCCAGCGCCTTAATGGTGCGGTCATGTCGTCCCATGATGCTGGCAAATTCAGCATCCAGTTTCGCCTCTTGCCACGCATTAAAGTCATTGCGGCTAATCAGCACGGCAGAAGAACCATCACGCCGGGTGATCTCAACCGGCTCACCAGCGGTAGCTTTTTCCATAACCTCAGCAATATTTTGCCGGGCCTGAGTTGTGGTAAAGGTGCGCATAAAACCCCCATCAATACTGTTCTGAAATGTACATAACAAAGGTACAACACAAGGATTATGATCTGTCTTCGGCAGTACGAGACTATCCATTATTAAGCGCTGGTCCAACGCTTAATCGGCTGGGGTATCAAAAAACAGGCAGAGTAGTCACCCGGGATAACAGCTGAAAGACTCCTCAGACAGGGGATTTCTGCCGCATAAAAAAGGTGCGCCGCAGCGCACCAGGTGGGACAACATCAGTATTGTCGGGGCCGCTTCACCCCTTGCCTTTAACACTACTGATAAAGGTCTGCCGGGCGGAAGTTGATCCCAGCCGCTCGGCTTCATCCAGCAGCTTCAGCGCCTTATCGATATTGCCGCTATCCACTGCCTGTTTAATCTTCTGATTAAAGTAACTTTCCGTGTCACTCATGATCGGTTCCGCTTTTGCCGCCGGTGCGGGGGCCGCTGCAGGCGCAGTACGATAGGCCGCCGCCGGAGCGGTGTTGCCGACCGTGACCGGACCCGGACCGGAAGAGCCAAACAGCGGGCCGACCAGAATTGATGATCCGGAACTGGTCTGCAGCTTCAGCTTCAGCGTCCCTTGACTGCTGTGGCGCGCAATCGGATCGGGAATATCCGGCACCGCGTGACCGGTGCCCTGCGCGTAAGCCTTGGCCGGATCAAGCAGCGTGGTGGTCTGTGTCAGATCCTGTTCGGTGGTAAACACCAGCAGGTAAATTTTTTGCTGGCCCAGCGCTGGCGTCAGTTTCATCACCCCTTCCAGCCGGTCCGCCGCCATCACGCCCGGTTTCTGGTAGGTGAAGTAGCGGCTCGGGAACCAGGCGGCGGGCCGCATATTTTCATCCAGCACCAGCACGTTCGGGGCGAAAACCTGATTGTTCGCCACTTCGCTGCTCAGCGTCACCGTCAGTTCACCGATGTTGGCTGGCAGACTAAAGGCCGCCACCGATCCGGCGATGTGCGGGGCATTCAGCGACTGTCCGCTGTTCGCCAGCTGGATAGTCTGGGTCTGAGAGGCAGCCAGCGGTTGCCAGCTCAGGCGTTGCAGCGTTTCGGGCGCCACCACCGGTGCGGACGAGAGATCCTGCGGCACCAGATTGACATCCGCCAGGGCGGGAAGAGCATGTCCGGCCAGTAACGCCGCGCTCAGGCAGAGTGCAGCCAGTTTTTTCATTTTCATTATGCCTACCTTATTGCAGGCCACGACGCGAACCAGGCAATGGCGCACCGTGACCCAAAAGTTCTGTCAGGCGCGCAACCGCGCCTGTGCTGGAGAGCGTCGGCTTACCACCAGATTTCCATCTGCGCACCGAAGGTAATCTCGTCGTTATCGCCACGGCTGTTAGTCAGGATGCCGTTACCGGTACTGTCTGCAGAGGCGAAGGTGGTGAGATCGCCGGAACTGTCTTTGCTGTAGCCCCACTTCTCATCCCATTTGGCGTAGGTCGCGAACACGCGCAGCGCCGGACGGGACCAGATGCTGTCACCGGCCTGCCACTGCTGCGCCAGCGTCACTTTATACTGGCCGTTGCGCTCGTTAGCCTGCTGCGACTTCACGTTGTCGTAGCCCAGCTCCAGCAGGGTGCTCATGATCGGCGTCCATTTGTACATCGGGCGCACGCCGACGGTGTACCACTCGGTGCCGCGGTTATTATCCAGATCGATATTCTGATACATCGCCACATACATCAGATCCCAGCGTTCCGCCAGCGAGATTGCGCCGTGGTCGAGGATGCGATACATGTCGCCGTTGTTGTTGAGACTGGTACCCTGCGGCACGCCTTTGCCCTGCGAGGTCAGCGCATCGGTGGCATACTGCAGCACAAATTTGTTGTAGCCCTTCAGCATGCTCTGGGTATGTTCAGCCGTGAACATCCAGCCATCTTTCGAGGCGCCATCTTCCAGACGGTAGTCGTCACGGGCGTTGGCACGACCGTAGTCGACCCCCAGTTCCAGCACGCCGTTGGTGTTGGTTTCCAGCCCGGCCAGACGCACGTCGAACACGTCGTTGGCGGTGCTGGTGGCGAAGTCACGGATACGATCGCTGGAGAAGGTGTAAGAGCCGCCCGCTTCAGACGAGCGGGTCGCGGCGAATGACAGCTTACCGAAACCGAGATCCACATCTTCCAGACCGGCACCCGGACCGGAGATATCCCAGTAGTAGAAGTCGATCATGTGAACGTCATGACGCTGATAGAAACGCTTACCGGCCCAGATGGTGGAACCGGGCAGCGCCTCGATCAGGTTTTTTCCCTTCACGTTGGCTTCACGGAAGGCCGGTGAGGTCGCTTCCCAGTCATTCTGCTGCGCCACGGAGTAGGCCACGTTGGTGTCGAAATAGAAGCTCTTATCGCCCTCTTTCCACACTTCCTGACCTAATTTTAATTCGGCGTAGGTTTCGCATTCGTTACCCAGACGGTATTTACTTTGAGCACCGGTGGCCTGAAAACATTGCTGTTCACCACCGCTGCCGGTCCAGCCGATGCCGGAACGGGCGTACCCGGTAAAATCAACCGCCATCGTCGGGGCGGAGAGGGTTCCCACCGCGACGGCAACGGCGAGGGGAAGTTTGCGCAGAGTTAACATTTTCTATCTCCTGAGGTCATTGCTTTTATTGTTTTGGCAGGGCTATACACCCGGCTCCTGATACAGTCTGCGACAGGCGCTCCCGTCCTCGCGGAACAGGTGACAGCGCTCGGGCGGCAGGCCGATACCGAGGATGGCGCCCTCTTTTACCAGCACGACGTCCTCCTGGCGGTAGACCAGGTTTTGACGAATGGCGGGAATCTGGATGTGGATCTGGGTTTCATGTCCCAGTTGCTCCACCACCTGCACTTCACCTTCAAGGGTGACGTCAGCGATATCGCTGGAGAGCAGATGTTCAGGGCGGATGCCCAGTGACATGTTGCTGCCGATCTGCACGCCTGCGCTGTCGACCGGCAGCCAGACCAGTTGCTGATTTGGCAGCCGGACCTGCACCTGATCGATGGCGGTGGCGGTCACTTTGACCGGCAGGAAATTCATTTTCGGTGAGCCGATAAAGCCGGCAACGAAGCGATTGGCGGGATAGTGATAGAGCTCCAGCGGCTTGCCCACCTGCGCGATGCGCCCGGCATCAAGCACCACAATCTTATCGGCCAGCGTCATCGCTTCGATCTGATCGTGCGTAACGTAAATCATGGTGCGCTTCAGGCGCTTATGCAGACGCGAGATCTCAATTCGCATCTGGACGCGCAGCGCCGCATCGAGGTTGGAGAGCGGCTCATCCAGCAGGAAAACCCGCGGTTCCGCCACCAGCGTCCGGCCAATCGCCACGCGCTGACGCTGCCCGCCGGATAACGCTTTAGGGCGACGGTCCAGCAGATGGGCCAGTTGCAGAATCTCCGCCACCTGATTCACCCGCTGATGAATTTCCGCTTTTTTCACCCCGGCCAGCTTCAGGCCAAAAGACATGTTTTCCGCCACCGACAGGTGCGGATAGAGCGCATAGGATTGAAACACCATGCCGATACCACGCTCGGCTGGCGGCACCTCATTCATGCGGCGGTCACCAATCAGCAGCTCCCCGCTGGTGATGGTTTCCAGTCCGGCAATCATGCGCAGCAGTGTTGATTTGCCACAGCCTGATGGGCCAACAAAAACGACAAATTCCCCTTCACGAATAGTGAGATCGATATCTTTCGACACCACCGTATCGCCCCAGGCTTTTGTGACATTGCGTAGCACAACGCTCGCCATGATCCCTTCCCTCTTAGCTGCTCATTCGTGTCTGCTCTCGGCAGACGGGTTGCGGGGCTTACTATGCGCAACGATGGCGGGGCTAACATCCTCCGCCGCAGCGCAACCTGCTGGGGGAGGAGACGGGAGGAGGAGAAAGCGCGGCTGACGCGGCAGCAGGCGGCCGCTGGCTGTTTTTTGTGATCGCTAACGCAGACCTGCCGGAATTTTTAGCCCGTATCCGGCCGCTTCGCCCGCTTTTTGCCAGCGCGATCACACCCCTCAGCTACAGGGCGTAGAGCGAAGGAGGATGAGAAGCGGTGACGGATGCGCACAATGTTGCCGGTAGAGCAATCACCGCTTCCGCAAACAGGATGGACTTATGACGATGAAAACCGGTGCACGAATTCTGGCCCTCTCTGCCCTCTCTGCCGTGCTGTTTTCAGCATCCGCAGTGGCAAAAATTGAGGAAGGCAAGTTGGTCATCTGGATCAACGGCGACAAAGGCTATAACGGCCTGGCCGAGGTCGGTAAGAAGTTTGAACAGGAGACCGGCATTAAAGTGACGGTGGAGCATCCTGACAAGATGGAAGAGAAGTATCCGCAGGTTGCCGCCACCGGCGATGGCCCGGATATCATCTTCTGGGCGCATGACCGCTTTGGCGGCTACGCCCAATCCGGCCTGCTGGCTGAGATCAGCCCGGACGCCAGCTTCCAGCAAAAAATCTTCCCTTTCACCTGGGATGCGGTGCGCTTCGACGGCAAGCTGATCGGTTATCCGATTTCGGTTGAATCCCTGTCGCTGATCTACAACAAAAAGCTGCTGCCACAACCGCCGAAAACCTGGGAAGAGATTGCCGGGCTCGATAAGCAACTGCGCGCCAAAGGCAAAAGCGCCATCATGTTTAACCTGCAGGAACCCTACTTCACCTGGCCGCTGCTGGCCGCCGGTGGCGCTTACGCCTTTAAGCTGAATGACGGACGCTATGACGTGAAAGATGTCGGGGTGGATAACGCCGGTGCCAAAGCGGGTATGCAGTTCCTGGTCGATCAGGTCAAAGCCAAAACCCTGAATGCTGACACCGACTATTCGATTGCTGAAGCCGCCTTCAACAAAGGGGAAACCGCCATGACCATTAACGGTCCCTGGGCGTGGAGCAACATCGATAAAAGCGGCATCGACTATGGCGTGGCTGAGTTACCCACGCTGAACGGCAAACCGTCAAAAGCCTTTGTCGGCGTGCTGAGTGCCGGGATCAACGCCGCCAGCCCGAACAAAGAGCTGGCGAAAGAGTTCCTGGAAAACTACCTGCTGACCGATGCCGGACTGGATGCGGTTAACAAAGACAAGCCGCTGGGTGCCGTGGCGCTGAAATCATTCCAGCAGACGCTGGAGAAAGATTCCCGCATTGCCGCCACCATGAGCAACGCCCGTCACGGCGATATCATGCCGAACATTCCACAAATGGCCGCGTTCTGGTACGCGATGCGCACCGCCACCCTGAATGCGCTGGGCGGTCGTCAGAGCGTGGATGCCGCACTGAAAGATGCCCAGGCGCGCCTGAAAAAGTAATTCACCCTTTACGGCCGGGGCAACCCGGCTTGAGTGACCGTTAAGGAAAACCGCATCATGTCAGGAAAACCGAAAACGCCGGGTCTGTTGATTAAAAGCGTTCTCATCGGGATCTGCTGTCTGCTGGTCGGCTATCTGCTGGTGCTGATGTACGCACAGGGCGAGTATCTGTTTGCACTGCTGACGCTGATTCTCAGTGCGCTCGGCCTGTGGATTTACGCTAATCGCCGCGCCTACGCCTGGCGCTATGTCTATCCCGGCGTGGCGGGAATGGCGCTGTTTGTGCTGTTTCCCCTCGCCTGTACCATCGCTATCGCTTTCACCAACTACAGCAGCACTAACCAGCTGACCTTTGAACGGGCGCAGCAGGTGCTGATGAGCCGTTCTTTCCAGTCGGGCGAGGCGGTTAATTTCTCGCTCTACCCGGCGGGCGACCGCTGGCAACTGGTGCTGAAGCAGGGCGAACAGCATTTTGTCTCGCCGCCGTTCCGTTTTGGCGGTGAACAGCAGCTGAAAATGCAGCCCGCCGCGCAACCGGCTGGCGAACGCGCCACGCTGCGGGTGATCACCGGTAATCGCCAGGCGCTGAGTCAGATCAGTGCGGAGTTGCCGGATGGCCGCCAGCTGCGCATGAGCTCGCTGCGCCAGTTCTCCGGGACCCAGCCGCTCTATCGGATGGGCGCGCAGGATGAACTGACCAACCAGCAGAGCGGCGTGCATTATCGCGCTAACCCACAAACCGGTTTTTATCAGGCGATTAATGCCGACGGCAGCTGGGCGAATGAAACCCTGAGCCCTGGCTTCACCGTCAACACCGGCTGGAAGAATTTCGTGCGGGTGTTTACCGACGAAGGGATTCAGAAGCCGTTCCTGGCGATCTTTGGCTGGACGCTGCTGTTCTCGCTGATCACCGTGGTGCTGACCGTGGCGGTCGGCATGGTGCTGGCCTGTCTGGTGCAGTGGGAGGCGCTGCGCGGCAAAGCGATTTATCGGGTGATGCTGATCCTGCCTTATGCAGTACCGGCGTTTATCTCGATCCTGATCTTTAAGGGGCTGTTCAACCAGAGCTTTGGCGAGATCAACGTGATGCTCAGCGCACTGTTTGGCGTTAAGCCCGCCTGGTTCAGCGATCCGACGCTGGCACGCACCATGCTGATTATCGTCAACACCTGGCTCGGTTATCCCTACATGATGATTCTCTGTATGGGACTGCTGAAGGCGATTCCGGACGATCTCTATGAAGCCTCGGCGATGGACGGTGCCGGACCGTTGCAGAACTTCTTCCTGATTACGCTGCCGCTGCTGCTCAAGCCGTTAATGCCGCTGATGATCGCCAGCTTCGCCTTTAACTTTAATAACTTTGTGCTGGTGCAGTTGCTGACCAACGGCGGACCGGATCGCATCGGGACCACCACGCCAGCGGGCTATACCGATCTGCTGGTCAACTACACCTGGCGCATCGCCTTTGAAGGCGGCGGCGGCCAGGACTTTGGACTGGCGGCGGCGATCGCTACCCTGATCTTCCTGCTGGTGGGTGCGCTGGCGGTGGTTAACCTCAAAGCGTCGCGGATGAAATTCGACTAACGGCCTGGCCCAACAGGCGTCATGGTTGCAGGCAGTCCGGACGCGAAGAGCGCGGAACAACCGGAAGCTGGGAGGTGAGGATTGTGAGCACTGCCCCGCTTCAGACTGACAAATAAAATAGCCTGATGGACCAGGCTCTGAGGAGTTGTTATGGCTATGGTACAACCCAAATCGCAACGGCTGCGTCTGCTGATGACGCACCTGCTGCTGCTGTTATTTATTGCCGCAATCCTGTTTCCCCTGCTGATGGTCATCGCCATTTCGCTGCGTGCCGGCAACTTCGCCACCGGCAGTCTGATCCCGGAGCAGATCTCCTGGGAGCACTGGCGGCTGGCGCTGGGCTTTAGCGTGGAACATGCGGATGGGCGGGTGACGCCGCCGCCCTTCCCGGTGCTGCTGTGGCTGTGGAACTCGGTCAAGATTGCCGCCATCAGTGCGCTGGGCATTGTGGCGCTCTCCACCACCTGTGCTTATGCGTTTGCTCGTATGCGCTTTACCGGTCGCGCCAGCCTGCTGAAAGGAATGCTGATTTTCCAGATGTTCCCGGCGGTGCTGTCGCTGGTGGCGCTGTATGCCTTGTTCGATCGGCTCGGCCAGTATCTGCCCTTTATCGGGCTGAATACCCACGGTGGGGTGATCTTCGCCTATCTGGGCGGCATTGCACTGCATGTCTGGACCATTAAGGGCTATTTCGAAACCATCGACGGTTCGCTGGAAGAAGCCGCCGCGCTGGATGGCGCCACGCCGTGGCAGGCGTTCCGGCTGGTGCTGCTGCCGCTGTCGGTGCCGATTCTGGCGGTGGTGTTTATTCTGGCGTTTATCGCGGCGGTCACTGAGGTACCGGTCGCGTCGCTGCTGCTGCGTGATGTGAACAGTTACACCCTGGCGGTGGGGATGCAGCAATACCTGAATCCGCAAAACTATCTATGGGGCGATTTTGCCGCCGCGGCGGTGCTCTCGGCCATTCCTATCACGCTGGTATTCCTGCTGGCGCAGCGCTGGCTGGTCAGCGGCCTGACCGCTGGGGGCGTGAAAGGGTAAACGATCATCATTGTACGTTGCCACTGCTTACACAACATCTGTTGTGGTTGAGGATTCGGCGGCCTGCGGGCCGCCATTTTTATTGGGGAATCAGCGTCGCGCCTGTTCAGCGGTCGCCCGCAACGCCTGTTCCAGCTTATGCGCGTCGATGCTGAAAGGGAGATCTGCCAGGCTGGCAGCGGGGAAATGAATATCCTGGGCGATCTGCCGCAGCGCAGCGTCAGTGAGAGTGTCGGGCAGCGTCAGCGGGCTGTTGAAACGCCGCAGTAGCGACAGCAGTGAAGGCTCAACCTGCCCGTTATCCTGCTCGATCAATGAATGCACCAGCAGGCTGAAGCCCACCTTTTCACCGTGCAGCCAGTGATGAAGTTCAGGCTGATGCGTCAGCCGATCGTGGATCACATGTGCAAAGCCAGGCGTTGCCATGCTGTCCTGAATGCTGTTTGCCAGGCCAGCCAGCACAATGTTGGCTTCGATAATCTTCTCCAGCGCCGGTGTCACCTGCCGGGCGATGTTAGCCTCTACGGCCGCCTCGCCCCAGCGATCGCACCACTCCAGCGCCTGCCGCGCGGCGTTGACTTTTAAATCCAGCGCCAGCTGGTGCGGCCTCTGGCGCTGATAGGGTTCAAACTCAATCCATTTCGCCAGCGCATCCACCATGCCGGCCCGCAGATAACGCACATCACTGGTGGCAATCACCTCGCTATCCACCAGAATCCACTCCGGCATATGGCTGAGCGGCTGGCTGCGCAGATGACCGCCCTGTTGATTATAAATAATCGCCAGCGGTGACCAGGCGGCGCAGGTCGCCGCCACCGTCGCCATATTCACCAGCCGTACCTGCGGCAACGCATCATTGACCGCTTTGGCGCAGTCCAGCACCCGGCCGCCGCCGATCGCCAGAATCAGCGATGCGCCGTGCGTCAGCACCTGCTGCTGCAGATCGGCAATCGCCGCATCGGTGCATTCTCCCGATAGGTAGTCGAGCTGCCAGCGTATGCCGGCCCGCTCCAGGCTGATACTCAGCTCAGGGTTGACCGCCTGCCAGGCGCGCGGCGAGGTCAGGATATGAATGTGCGTGGCCAGCGGCCGGATGATTTCACCCACCTCAGCCCGCAGGCCGGGACGTTGCAGATAGCCTTTCGGTGACATAACACGAAACATCAGTGCTCCTTAGCGACGATAGGCCAGCGAGCGGACCAGCCGATCGCCCAGTTTTTGAATCAGCATCACCAGCGCCAGCAGCACCACGATGGTGGCGGCCATGATCTGATTGTCAAAACGCTGATAACCGTAACGGATCGCCAGATCGCCTAATCCACCGCCGCCCACCACACCGGCCATCGCCGAGAAACCAATCAGCATCACAATGGTCAGGGTAATGCCCGCCACCAGCGCCGGTAACGCTTCCGGCAGCAGCACGCGGCTGACGATATGCCACAGCGTGCCGCCCATCGACACCACTGCTTCAATCCGTCCGCGATCCACCTCATCCAGCGCGTTCTCGACGATGCGGGCAAAGAAAGGAAAGGCTCCAAGGGTAATCGGCACAATTGCGGCGGTACTGCCCAGCGTGGTGCCGACCAGCAAGCGGGTAAACGGAATCAGCGCGATCAACAGCACCACAAACGGCAGCGCCCGGCCGGTATTCACCAGCGCATTCAGCAGCCATGAAACTGGCCGGTTGGGCAGAATGCCTTGCGGGCGAGTCAGAAACAGTAAGACGCCAACCGGTAAACCGATCGCCACGGTAAACAGCGCCGCCAGCAGCACCATATAGAGCGTTTCTCCGGTGGCGTTCAGCAGCAGTTGCTGAAAACGATCGCTGGTCAGGCTACGCATCGGGTTAAGGCTCCACGCTGATATTTTTCGATAAAAGCCCGGTCCGCTGCGCCATCCTTCAGCAACATCTGCCGCAGCCGTCCCTCTTCACGTGCCATGATCTGACTCAGTGAACCGCTCTCCACCAGCCGACCCTGTTCAAGCAGCGCGGCACCGTCGCAGATGCGTTTTACCACCGTCATCTCATGGGTAATGAGCACAATGGTGATATTCAGCCGCTGCTGGATATCCGCCAGTAAATCCAGAATCGATGCGGTGGTTTCCGGGTCAAGCGCGCTGGTTGCTTCATCACACAGCAGATAACGCGGCCTGGCCGCCAGCGCGCGGGCGATACCAACCCGCTGTTTCTGCCCGCCTGAAAGCTGCGACGGCCAGGCGCGGGCAAAGTGCTCCAGCCCCACCAGTTGCAGCAGTTCACTGACCCGCTGACGCCGCGCGGCGGGCGCTATACCGGCGATCTCCAGCGGCAGGTCGATGTTGTCGTGTACGTTGCGCGAGTGCAGCAGATTAAAGTGCTGAAAGATCATCCCCATCTGCTGCCGCTGCTGGCGCAACTGCGCCAGGCTCATGGCGGCAATATCCTGCCCATCAATCTCAATCTGGCCGCTGGAGGGACTCTCCAGCCGGTTCAGGCAACGCAGCAGCGTACTTTTTCCGGCACCGCTGCGGCCTAAAATGCCAAAAATCGTCCCCTCTTCGATGGTCAGCGACAGATCATCCAGCGCGGGGGTTGCCGCGCCGGGATAGTGTTTGCTGAGATGAGAAAGTTTAATCATGCTGCGGGTCCGCCACCGGGATCACCGAGCCGTGATAATTTTTGCGGATGAAGTCAGCCACCTGCGGTGAGCGCAGGTCTTTCGCCAGCTGCAGAATACGCGGATCTTTCGCCAGCTCAGGCGTGGTCACCAGCAGGTTGGCATACGGATTGTGATTCGCTGACTCCAGTCCCAGCGCATCTTTCGCGGGCGTCAGCCCCGCCTCCAGCGCGTAGTTGCCGTTAATGACCGCCGCATCCACATCATCCAGCGCCCGGGGCAGCTGCGGCGACTCAATCTCAATGATTTTGATCTGCTTCGGGTTGTCGCTGATATCTTTTGGCGTCACCAGCGTTGATCCCGCTTCGCCCTGCGCAGCCAGTTTAATCAGCCCCTTGTCCTGCAACAGCCACAGCGCCCGGCTCAGGTTGGTGGTGTTGTTCGGCACCGCGATGCTGGCACCCTGCGGCAGGGCCGACAGGCTTTTCACTTTATGCGAGTAAATGCCCAGCGGCTCAATGTGCACACTGGCCGCCACCGCGAAGGTTTTCCCCAGCGCTTTTTCCTGATCTTTCAGATAAGGCAGATGCTGGAAATAGTTGGCGTCGACATCACCTGATGCCAGCAGCTCGTTGGCATTGACGCCACCGCTCAGCTCGACGATTTTGAAATCGAGTGCCGGATCGAGGGTTTTGACATACTCCAGAATTTCCGCGTGTGGTACCGGATCGGCCGCGATGCGTAATGGCGCCGCCTGCAAACTCTGAGCAATCAGTAAAGTCAGCCCGGCAAGGGCTAAGAAGCGCTTTTTCATCATCATTTATCTCTTATTATCAGTGTTGAGTTTGTTCAGGGTAGAAACGCTGGGCGACTTCCGGATGGGAACGTAACCGGCCTTTGAGGTAGTTCCAGCCTACTTCACGTAACAGCGGATTCTGGGGATCGCTGCTCGGTCCCTGCGCCAGCCGGGCCAGCGACGGCGGCAACTGATAGATCGGTACAACGGCATCCAGTTGCGCGCCCAGGAAGAAGGCGATAGAGAGTCGTTCACTGGCCTGCTGAGGCGATACCACCCGATGCACGGTAGCGCGAAGGTAGCCGTTGGTCGCCAGCTCCAGCAGTTCGCCGATATTCACCACAAAAGCGCCGGGCAGCGGCGAGGCGTCAACCCAGCGATCGGGCGTGACTTCCACCTGCAAGCCTGGCTGGTCGTCCTGCAGCAGCAGCGTCAGAAAACCGGAGTCTTTGTGCGCACCTACGCCCTGACGCGATTCGCTGTCGGTGCGGCCAGGATAGCGGATCAGCTTGATGTGTTCGTTGGGGTAGTCGCCATAGAGGTTGTCGAAGGCGTGACGCGGCAGGTCCAGCGCTTCGGCAAAGGCCCGCAGCAGTTCCAGCGCCACCGAAGTCATCTCCTGCTGCCAGTGGGTCACCACCGTTTGTAGCTCAGGCAGCGCGGCGGGCCACTGGTTCGGTCCCTGCATCCGCTGCCAGGCGGGAGAATCCGCAGTCACCGGCAGCGCCTCGCGTTCAGCACCAATATCAAACTGTTCGCGGAAATCAGGCTGGCTACGGGTAATTTCAACACCGGCAAGGTTATAGCCGCGAAAATGGGGCGAATTAGCCATTCTGACCGATAATTTGTCCTGCTCGGGTAACGCAAAAAAATCCCGGGCGACGCGCTGTACCGCATTTAATAATTCAGTATCTATGCCGTGATTAATTAAATAAAAGAAACCGACATCGCGCGCTGCCTGGCCTAATTTTTCCAGACACTGTTGCTGCTGCTGTTTATTACCGGACAATAGCGCGAAATCAATGATCGGTAATGATGATGACGCTGACTCACTCATTATTAACACCCTGTTGGCATGGAATGAATTAACCTTGCCAGTTCATCCAGGGTTTAACTACCAACTAATCCTGCAATCGATATTCAGACGGCGGGAATATCGCGATTATTCTTAACCGTCTCAATATTCAGTGATTATTCTGCGGGCCACCGGACAAATTCCGGCGGCTGCCAGGCGGTGATAGCGGGTAGCGGCGCGTCATAACGCTCGATATCGACAAAGCAGGTCTGGGCGCTGCATCCCTGCCCGAGCCGCGAGCTGCCGCAATCACGGGTCAGCACGTTAGGATTGCCGTGTTTATCCAGCGGCTGGTCGCTCTCCTTATCCAGCGGGTCATACCAGGCGCCGGTCGACATCTGCACCACACCAGGCCGGATATCCCGCGTCAGATGCACACCGGCCAGCACCGCGCCGCGCCCATTAAACACCTTCACAATGCTGTTTTCGCTGATGCCGCGCGGTGCGGCGTCATCCGGGTGCATCCATAGCGGCTCGCGTCCGGCAATTTTGGTTTGCTGGCTGATACGCCCGTGATCGTACTGACTGTGCAGCCGGGTACGCGGCTGGCTGGAGAGCAGATGCAGTGGCCACTGCTGCTTCTCCTGCTGCTGCGCCTGATATTCGTCCGGGTCCCACCAGGCAAACCCTGGCGCTTCGGCGTAGCCAAAACCGGCAACCGTCTGCGAAAACAGCTCAATCCGGCCCGAAGGCGTGGTCAGCGGGGCGGCATCAGGATCGTCACGAAACGCCTGCAACAGGATCTGTGGCGTATCGGGCAGCGGATATTCCAGCTTGCCGGCGGCCCGGAACGTTTCGAAGTCGGGCAGCATAATGCCCTGCTCCGCAGCGCGTGGGCGCGATGCCTCGTAAATGGCCGCTAACCACTGGCGTACATCGCGTCCTTCGGTGAAATGCCCGGCGAAGCCCAGCCGTTCCGCCAGCGCCGCAAAAATCGCATAGTCAGACTGCGATCCGGCAAACGGGGGCAGATGCTGCGCCATGGCGATCATAAAACCATCATTGCTGGCGCTACCGATATCTTCGCGCTCCAGCGAAGTGCTGGCGGGCAGCACGATATCGGCAAACTTCGCCTGGGCAGTCCAGAACTGCTCATGCACGATAATGGTATCCGGCTGCTGCCAGGCGCGGATCAGCTTATTAAGGTCCTGATGGTGATGGAAAACGTTGCCGCCCGCCCAGTAGACCAGCCGGATATCCGGGTAGGTCCGCTGCTGACCATCAAACGCATAGCTGCCGCCAGGATTCAGCAGCATGTCCGCAATACGGGCCACCGGAATGTTCTGCTGCACCGGATTGTGACCGGCAGGCAGCCGGGGACCGGAAAACTGACGCCGGGCCGCACCCGCCAGATTGGTGGAGGCATAGCCAAAACCCAGCCCGCCACCCGCGGTGCCAATCTGGCCCAGCAGCGCCGTCGTCGCGACCGCCGCCCAGAACGCCTGTTCACCCTGTCGCGCACGCTGCACCGACCAGGCAATGTTGACCATGGTTTTGCTTTCCGCCATCTGCCGCGCCAGCTGGCGGATCTGCGCCGCCGCTAATCCGGTCAGCGGCGCGGCCCATTCCGGGGTTTTTACCACGCCGTCCCGCTCGCCAGTCAGATAAGCGGCATACTCCTCGAATCCCACCGTGTAGCGGGCAACAAAGTCGGCGTCATAGCGGGATTCCGCAATCAGCACCTGACCGATAGCCAGCAACAGCGCGGTATCGGAGCCCGGCTGAATCGCCAGCCATTCCGCATCCGGCACCGCCGACAAATCGTTTCTGACCGGGCTGATATTGATAAAGCGGGTGCCGTTGTGGCGCAGCGTCGTCAGCCAGTGCGCCAGCGCATGATCGCTGGCCCCGCCGCCATTGACCTGAGCATTGCGCAGCGGCAATCCGCCGATCGCGACAAACAGTTCGCAATGCTGCGCCAGTACCGGCCAGTGGGTGTGCTGACGCTGCAGCGTGTCCAGATCGCCGAGGATATGCGGTAAGGTGCGTTCACCGGCGGCAATGCTGTAGGTGTTGGTGCTGGCGGTATAGCCGCCAAAACCGTTGAAGAAGCGGTGCAACTGACTCTGCGCATGATGAAAACGTCCGGCACTCGACCAGCCGTAAGAGCCCGCATAAATGGCCTGATTGCCGTGCTGCTGCCGCACCCGTGCCAGCTCATCCGCCACCAGCTGTAACGCGTGATCCCAGCTCACCTCAACAAACGGCTCTTTGCCGCGTGACTGGCGCGATGCGGGCTTACCCTGCAGGTAACCCAGCCGCACCGCCGGATACTTCACCCGCGTGTCACTGTGTATCGCGTCCGGCAGCGACTGACCAATCAGAGAAGGATTGCGATCCCACGCCACTGGGGTTACCGCCGTCAGCCGCCCCTCTTCGGTGGTGACGTGATAAGTCCCCCAGTGCATTACGGCTAAATCACTGTTTTTCATTGGCTACTCGCGGCGAATACGACGCGACAGGCGCGTCCCCAGGGTTTGTAATAGCTGAACGATAACGATCAGCACCAGCGCGGTGGTAAGGGTGGCAAAGGCATCAAAGCGTTGGTAGCCGTAGGTGATCGCCAGATCCCCTATCCCACCGCCGCCTACCGTGCCGGCCATTGCGGTCGCGCCCAGCAAGCCGATGGTGGCCGTGGTCAGCGCGAGTACCAGAGAGGCGGCCGCTTCCGGCAACATGAAGTACCAGATGGTCTGAAAGGTGGTGGCACCCATGGCGTTAGCGGATTCAAGAATGCCCTCATCGACCTCCAGCAGTGCACTCTCCACCAGCCGGGAAATGTAGGGCGCGATAAAAATCACCAGCGGGACGATGGCTCCGGCGGTGCCGATAGTGGTGTTCACCAGCAGCCGCGTCAGCGGCAGAATAGTAATCAGCAGAATAATAAACGGCAGTGAACGGATAATATTCACCAGCGGATTGAGGATTTGATGCACCAGCCGGTTCGGCATGATGCCGCCGGGACGGCAAATCACCAGAATCACGCCCAGCGGCAGGCCGAGCAGCGAACCAAACCCCAGCGATACGCCCACCATCACCAGCGTGTCCTGCAAGGCGATCAAAAACTGGTCGCCGGTAACCGCCGTATCAAACAGATCAGACATGACTAATTTTCACTCCTGTTGCGGTCAGAAAATCCTTTGCCGCCGCGATCTGTGCCGGCTCCCCGCTGAGCTGAACGATCATGAAGCCGAGAATGGTGCGCTGCACTTCCGACATATTGGCGAACAGGATATTGACCTCGACGGCAAAATTGCGGATCAGATGATGGATAATCGGCTGCTGAGCGGTGCTGCCGACGAACTCCAGCCGCAGGGACTGCAGATTCGGCTGCTGGCTCAGCAGCGCCAGCGTCTGCTGTGGCAGCCGATCGTGGATCACCGATTGCACAAAGCTGGCGCTGACCGACTGTTGCGGATCGGCAAACAGCGCCAGCACTTCACCCTGTTCAGCAATCCGCCCTTGCGCCATCACCGCCACCTTGTTGCAGATTTTCTGCACCACCGACATCTCATGCGTGATCAGAACGATGGTGATGCCGTAGCGCTGGTTGATCTCCTGCAGCAGCAGCAAAATCTGCACCGTGGTCTGTGGGTCCAGCGCTGAGGTGGCTTCGTCGCACAGCAGAATGGCGGGATTAGTTGCCAGCGCGCGGGCAATCCCGACGCGCTGTTTCTGACCGCCGGAGAGTTCATCCGGATAACTGTGGGCCTTGTCGCTGAGGTTGACGAACGCCAGCAGTTCGTCGACCCGTGCGGTAATAAATGCCTTATCCCGCCCCTGTAAAATCAGCGGGATCGCCACGTTATGAAAAACCGTGCGGGCATTCAGTAAATTGAAATGCTGGAAAATCATGCCAATCTGCTTTTTGACCTGATTCAGACGCGCTTTACTGACGCCCTGTAACGCTTCGCCCTGCACCTCAACCGTGCCTGTGGTCGGCGTTTCCAGATGATTGATCAACCGCAGCAGGGTACTTTTTCCGGCCCCGCTGGTGCCGATAACGCCGAAAATGTCGCCCTGATTAATGGTCAGGTTGACGTTATCCAGCGCCTTAACCTCAACGCCATTACGTGAGAAGGTTTTGCTCACCTGGCGAAAGACGATAGTTGGCTGGCTCATTTGAAATAATCTGGCAGCAGATAGCCGCTATATTGCGGATCGCTGACGATATACTGTCTGAATGCCGCTGAGTGATAGCCGGCAATAATATCGCGGGCAAACGCCGCCTGTTTATTCTTACCGGCGACGGTCACCACGTTAATAAACTGGCTGGTCGGTGCTTCCAGCTTCAGCGCTGAACTCAGCTTCATGCCGCTTGATACGGCGAAATTGCCCTGAATCACGCCAAAATCGACGTCCGGCAACGCCCGCACCTGCTGCGCGTTGTCCATCTCTTTCAGCACGATCTTGTACGGGTTTTCGCTGATGTTTTTCTGTGAAAATGTCGCTGCGTCGCTGTCAGGCGTGATCTTCAGCCAGCCGATGCTCTGTAGCAGTAGCGCGGCGCGATATTCATTAGAGGGCTGATTAGGCACCGAAACCGTCATACCCGGCGCTGGCGTGGGCAGTTGTTTGACGCGCTCAGAATAGAGCCCCATCGGTGGCGTCGGCACCTGGACAATGCCAACATTATCGATGCCGAGCCGATCATTAACCGATTTAAGATAGACCGGATGCTGCATAATATTGGCATCGATAGTGCCACGGTGTACCGCGTCATTAACCTGAATACCATCGCTGAAATCTTTATATTCGATTTTATATCCCTGCTTAATTAGCCAGGGCGCAACACCCTTTTCAAACTGCTCTTTATAGGGGCCGGGATTAAAGCCAATCCGAATCACTTTTTCTTCCGCAGCATGGGCGGCGGAAATGAGCGTTGCGGCGGCAACCATTAAATACCACGTTCCCTTAAAACTGATGCGCATAAAAAAACCTTATTCATTATTGTGAGAAAAATTGATTTAATCACAGCCGCTGTAATCAGGAATAGTTAAAACCCGCCCGTCGCTTTGGCTTTTTTATGCTAACGATAGTTGTCTGCCGGAAATTCATTTAACGGCAATCGATAGTGTTATTTCTGCTAAAAAGGAATAACCCGGCTGTGTCATGCTCTGCCGTTTAGCAGACACTTTTCGGGGATATTATGGCGGAGTTTGCAGCATCGGACATGGTGGCAGGGCTGGAGGAAAACCTTTTCAGTCTGTTGGAAAAGCAGGCGGCGCAGTTCGATGACCCGCACCTGCCGTTAATCGATCTCTCTTCGGGCAGTCCGCGCCAGCCGACACCACCCGACATTATTGCTTCCCTGCAGGCAGCCGCGGCGCAGCCTGAAAATCATGAATACCCCTCTTTCTGGGGCAAACCTGCTCTGCGCCGGGCGATTGCTGACTTTTATCAGCGGCAGTACGGCGTGACGCTCGATCCTGACAGCGAAATTGCGGTGTTTCAGGGAGCGCATATTGCGGTTAACGGCCTGCCGCGCGCGCTGCTCAACCCGGGCGAGGTGCTGATTTCCACCGATCCCTGCTATCCGCTTTATCGCTCAGCGGCCCGCCAGGCGAATGCGGATTTTTACGGCATTCCGCTGGAGGCGCGCCACGATTTCCTGCCTGACTTCCAGGCCGTCCCGGCGCAAATAGCGGCGCGTGCCGGGCTGCTGTTGCTGAACTATCCGCATAACCCGACCGGCGCACTGGCAACGCCCGCGCTGTTTGCCGCCGCGCTGGCGTTTGCCCGTCAGCACCATGTGCCGCTGGTGCACGACTTTGCCTATGCCACTCTCGGCAGCCAGCGCGGCGAACAGCCGATCAGCCTGCTCGCT
This sequence comes from Pantoea sp. S-LA4, assembly GCF_054482835.1. Classification (NCBI taxonomy): domain Bacteria; kingdom Pseudomonadati; phylum Pseudomonadota; class Gammaproteobacteria; order Enterobacterales; family Erwiniaceae; genus Pantoea; species Pantoea sp. S-LA4. The sequence goes on from NZ_JBTLRC010000004.1 coordinate 449,240, forward strand.
CAGCCTGACGCTAAAGCATGGGGAGTGGAAATTTATACTCTGTCGAAGAGCTTTCTGATGGCTGGCTGGCGGATTGGCTTTGCCGTTGGCAATGCCTCGATCATCGCGGCGTTTAAAAAGTTGCATACCCACAGTTACAGCACGGTCTATGGTGCCGTGCAGGATGCCGCCATCACCGCGCTGGGGCTACCGTCTGAACAGATCGGGCAACTGACCGAATGCTGGCATCAGCGACGGGTGCAGGTGCTGGCTAAGCTGGCCGACCTGCGCTGGCCGGTGCGGTCCCGTCAGGGCACCTTTTTTCTCTGGCTTGCCACGCCATCCGGCATGACCGGTAAGCAGTTTGCCGCCCTGTTACTGGCGCAGGCGCATCTGCTGGTCGCGCCTGGTGAAGGATTCGGTCCGGCGGGTGAACACTATATTCGCATCAGCCTTACTGCAGAGACGGATTTAATTATGCGCGCCCTGGATCGCGTTGCGGCGCTAAAATTATTTGGCTGATCTGATGCGGAACATTAATAATCAGCGCCAGCCATTTTGATAATAAAATTTGCAGTTTGGTTACAAAATATTGATAAGCGTAAGCAGGGGTGAACAAACAGACCCTGCTGCATTTGTCAGGAACTGCGGTTATTTACTCCGAAAACTTGCAATAACTTACAATAATGGTCTAAGGTTTGGCGGCTGCGGTTACCAGCCGCTTCGCTTAACTATTATTCGGCTTCTTATAGCTTTCATTTCCACGGTTTCTTCTGAACATTATTTTGCGGCTGCGAAAGCTATAAGACTCCTTTATTTGAAGCATTTGAGGAGAATATGGACACCAGAAACTCATCGTCTGAACATCCAAAGAAACACTTCTGGAACAGGAAGCAAAAAGAGCTGACTGTTGATGACATTACCGTGATCGATAACGACATGCTGAAGCGTGCCGTGGGCGCTGCCGCATTGGGTAATGCGATGGAGTGGTTTGATTTCGGCGTGTACAGCTATCTCGCCGTGATTATCGGCAAAGTTTTCTTTCCGGATGCCAATAACGCGGTTCAGTTGATCGCCACTTTTGGTACTTTCGCTGCGGCCTTCCTGGTACGTCCGATCGGCGGCCTGGTGTTTGGCCCGCTCGGCGACCGTATCGGCCGGCAGAAAGTGCTGGCGATGACCATGATCATGATGTCGATCGGCACCTTCTGTATCGGGCTGATCCCGGCCTATTCGTCGATAGGCATCATGGCCCCGATCCTGTTGCTGGTGGCGCGTCTGATTCAGGGCTTCTCTACCGGCGGTGAATATGGTGGTGCAGCGACCTTTATCGCGGAATACTCCACCGATAAACGCCGTGGTTTTATGGGCAGCTTCCTGGAGTTTGGCACCATCGGCGGGTATCTGCTGGGCGCCAGTCTGGTCACGGTGATGACAACCCTGATGTCGAATGAAGCGATGATGTCATGGGGCTGGCGCGTGCCGTTCTTTATCGCCGCGCCGCTGGGTCTGTTCGGGCTCTATGTCCGTCTGAAACTGGAAGAGACGCCAGCCTTCCAGCAGCATATGGAAAAACAGGAGGCGCTGGAGCAGAGCAAGCCGCGTCTGACGCTGATGCAGATGCTGAGCAAATACCGCGCGCCGATGCTGAAATGTATCGGCCTGGTGCTGCTGTTTAACGTCTCGAACTATATGCTGACCTCCTACATGCCGAGCTATCTGACCGGGGTACTGGGTCTGCCTGAACTGAGCGGCCTGCTGCTGGTGATGGTAGCGATGTTTGTGATGATGCCGCTGACGCTGCTGTGGGGACGCTGGACCGACCGCATTGGTCGTCGTCCGGTCATTGGTTTTGGTGCAGTGGGTCTGATCCTGCTGGCAATCCCCAGCTTTATGCTGATCGGCTCCGGTAATATGTGGGCGGTATTCGGCGGGCTGCTGATTCTGGGCGTGCTGCACACCTGCTTCAGCGGCACCATGCCCTCGACGCTGCCTGCGCTGTTTACCACGGACATTCGCTACAGCGCACTGGCGATCGGTTTTAACCTGTCCGTATCGCTGTTCGGTGGCACCACGCCGCTGATCACCGCCTGGCTGGTGGATACCACCAAAAACAACATGATGCCCGCTTACTATATGATGGGCGCCGGTGTGATTGGTCTGATCACTATCCTGACGGTGCGTGAAACCGCTCGTCAGCCGCTGAGCGGCTCATCGCCTGCGGTGGCCACTCAAGCCGAAGCGCAGCGCCTGATTGATAAGCTGCGCAAACGCCACAAGCCCGCAGCGACACCGGCTAAATAACCTGACCGACACCCTGCTTTAGCAGGGTGTTTTTTTCTCTGTCGTCCGTGACTTCCCCGCCGGATTCGCCTGCCTGAAACGGGCGCTGCCTGCCCTGCTGTTGCTGCACGCTTTTCCCACCTTGTCTCATCAGTTCCGCGATTTAATTCCGCTGCTGGCTGATAAATTCCACATTATTCACCTCTGCCCGTTTTCGGCTTTACCGACATGCCCGCAGAGCGCCACTATCCGTAGACTTTCGATGCCTCTGGCCAGACGCCGACCGCCTTGGTCAATGCGTTAGGGCTTGAGCGCTATGCGATCTCTGTTTCCGATTACGGTGCGGCTGGCGCTGGCTTATCCCGAACGGGTCAGCGGATTGATCTCACAAAACGGCAACGCTGATCTGTAAGGGCCGGGTGACGCCTGGGCGCCGGTGCGGGCTTACTGGGACGAGCCGACTGAAGCCAATGATGAGGTGATCCGCAACGCCATCCTGACGCCGGAAGCCGTTAAGTGGCACTATCTGCATGGCGCGGCAGCGCGATAACCCGCAGGCGGTGGTTGAGAGGCTGGAAAGTGGCCCTTTTGCGCTGGAAACCTATACCGCTTATATCGCCCAGCGCATCCGCGAGATTTTCAGCGACGACTCACCGCCTGGGCTGCCGTGCCGTTACGCCCCTGGCGGCAGCCTGTTCACCGAATGTTACTCATTACTGAAGCGGCCCACGGTACTGGCCGCGCCAATCGCGTGCCCTTTAAGCTGGCTCAGCAGCTCCTGATGGGTTAACCCGGCTTTGAGCTGGCCGGCCGGCAGATCGGTCGCAATCAGCACGAAGTTATAGTGATGCAGACCGCTGCCCGCCGGAGGACAGGGCCCGTAGTAGTGTTGAGTGCCGGGAGTATTTTTGCCGCCGGTATATCCTTTGCCCTGCGTCAGCTCACCCTGAGCAAAGGCGTTGCGATCTGGCGCAATGTTATAGGCCACCATATGCGTCACGCCCAGCCCTTTAGCGCCCACCGGATCGGTCATCAGCAGGGCCAGACTGCGGGTGCCGGCAGGAACGGCAGACCAGTTAAGTTCCGGCGAAATGTTCTCGCCGGTGCAGGACGGATTACTTTTATTCGCACCGGCAAACTTTTTATCCAGCAGCGCATTATCGTTGAAATCTTTTGACTGCAACGTAAATACCGATGCTGCCAGGGTAGTCACAGGCAGCGTTGCCAGCATCATTGCACAGAGTAATTTCTTCACCAGTCGCTCCTTTACAGGGTTTTATCAGGGTAATTTGCAGCAGTCTGGCGGCTTGTTGCCGGTTGCTGCTGCTTAAATATAACGGTTTTGAAAGATTTAGCGGCTTTAACGCCGGGATCGGTCTGCTCTGCCCTGCCGATCGCGACGCCGTTGTCCTTTGGCGATTTAATCGATATAAGTTAACGCTTCTGATTAATAAACAAGGCAATGCACAGCCTTGACGCCCGGAAGCAGGAACAATGCAGATCGAAGACCTCCGGATCTACGTCGCCGTCATTCATGCAGGCAACTTTACCGCAGCGGCTGACCAGTTAATGTTATCGAAGCAGTATGTGAGTCGCCGTATGGCCGCGCTGGAAGCCTCGCTTGGCGCACGCCTGCTGATTCGTAATACCCGCAAACTGTCGGTAACCGATGCCGGTCTGCTGTTCGCACAACACGCCCAGCGCATTCTCGATGACATTCAGGAAGCGGAGCTGGCGGTATCGGAACAGCGTCAGACGCTGCGCGGCAGCTTTCGCATTAATCTGCCGATGTCCTATGGCATGAATCATCTTTCGCCGCTGATCGCGGAGTTTCTCAGCCAGCATCCGGCACTGCAGTTTCAGATTGAACTGGCCGACCGCTATGTCGATGTGATTGGTGAAGGGGTTGATATGGCGATCCGCATTGGCGCACTGGCCGACTCCACGCTGATTGCCCGTCCGTTAGGCGGGCTGAAACGGGTCATTTGCGGCAGTCCGGCCTATCTGGCCCGGGCCGGCACGCCACAACAGCCGGATGAACTGCTGCAACACGCCTGTCTGCGCTATGGCCGGGAAGGTCAGAACGGCTGGGAGTTACAGGTCAGCGGCAAAGGGAAATGGCTGGCGGTACAGGGGCCGATGGTCAGCAACAACGGTGAAGTGTTACGGGATGCGGCGCTGGCGGGCTTAGGGCTGGTCCTGCTGCCCGAGTTCATTGTTGGTCAGGCGCTGCAACGGGGCGAACTGGTGACGGTGCTGGAACCGTTTCATCCGCCGTCGCTGGCGCTGAATGCGGTTTACCCCCAGCACCGTCAGCGCAGTGAGGTAAACCGTCAGTTACTGGCCTTTTTACAGGCGCGATTGCTTGCTTAACCGCGCCGCCAGCGTTAACCCTTGTTCAGAGCGGCAAACACCCGCGCTACCGCCACGGCACCAGGATCGGGTACGCCATTAAGATTGTCGCTGTTGAGGTAGGATGAGCGTCCCGCTTTGGCTTGCCCCATAGTCGCCGTGGCGTCGCTGCCCTGTTGCGCCGCGGCAGCTACCTCCGCCAGCGATTTGCCTGCCATCATCGCTTCAATCGCCGGTTGCAGCGCATCGATCAGGGTACGATCGCCCTGTTGCGCCCCACCATACTGCTTCATTTTTTCCAGCCCCTGCTGCAACGCGGCGGGCAGGGCATCGCCTTCGGCCAGTTGCTGCGCAGCGGCGGTAAAGAAAATGGCCATCAGCACGCCGCTGGAACCGCCCATCACCGTGGCCAGCCGTTCTCCGGTAACCGCGAGCAGATCGGGTAATGTGTTGAGCGGCAGCTGGTTGTCCGCACATTCGCGCTGGATCTGGCGCGCACCGGCGGCGAAGGTCGATCCGGTGTCCCCGTCGCCCACCTGCGCATCCAACTGGTTCAGTTCACTTTCACTGGCGATCAGGGTTTCACAAATGCGGTTCACTATGCGGGCGACAGCCGGATTCTCTGAAGGCGTGGCGGCCTGTTCCGTCACCTGCTTCTCTGCGCTAACCGGCTGTAATGGACTGAGTTTAATCGCCTTCACCCAGCCCGTGACCTCTACCGGCGCGCAAAGCGCCTCTTCAAACAGAGGTGTCAGCGTCATGCTGGTGACGGAATAGCCTTTCATATCCAGCGCCGTCATCAGCGGCGCGGGTCCAATCAGATAGCTGACCTGCTGGCTAAGTGGCGAAGCAATCAGGTCACGGGTGACCAGGCTCATCTCCAGCGCCGACATGCCGCCGAGATTATTGACCAGCAGCGCCCGCGGCTGTTGCGCATCGCCCTTCTGCATCACTTTCTCCAGCAGATGCTGCACAATTTGCTCGCTGTTCTGCGTTTTCAGCACGTCCACGCCCGGTTCACCATGGATACCCAGCCCCATTTCAACGCTGCCCTCCGGCACGCGCTCACCGCTCTGTTCATCCGGCAGATGACAGCTCGACAGCGCCACGCCCATGCTGGCGATCGCCTGGCTGGCGGACTCAGCGGCCTCGGTCACTGCCGCCAGATCGTCACCGCGTTCAGCGACAAAACCGGCCACTTTATGCACCAGCAGAGTCCCGGCGACTCCACGCGGCTGAGGATTGTCGGGCAAAGCGACATCATCACCCACAATCACCATATTGACCTTAAAGCCCGCCTTACGCGCTTTCTCCGCCGCCAGGCCAAAGTTGAGCCGATCACCGGTGTAATTTTTGACGATCAGCAGGCAGCCCGCGTCACCGGTCAGATTGATAATGGCGTTATACACCGCATCAACGCTTGGCGAGGCAAACAGATCGCCGCACACCGCAGCGGTCAGCATCCCTTTACCAATAAACCCGACGTGCGCCGGTTCATGGCCCGATCCGCCACCGGAAATCAGCGCAACCTGCTGTTTCTGCCAATCTTTGCGCATCACGATACGGATGCGTGGCGCAACCGCCAGCCGCACCAGATTGCCCCACGGGCTGGCGTAAATCATGCCATCTAACGCGCTATCAACAAGGTCATCCTTTTTGTTCATTACGAACCGGGTCATGGCTTTTCCTCTTCTGAAAGTGTCGGTTTGCTCCTGACGAAGTGTTGCACAGCCAAAGAAGACGTGGGGAAATTCACGCCGCTAAGCGCAGAAATCAGACAGTTCGGCACACGACACACCGGGCGGTCTGCAGCACGTCTGCCCGCCAGTCGAAACACTTTTCGTTAATTGATTGATTTTTATCAAATGTCTTTACCTTTTTCTGAGAGCTTATGCGCAGAACTGCACTGATTAAACACGGAAGGTAAAAATTCATTTGTTAACAGAGGATGTTTTGATGACCCAACGTATGATTCTGAATGAGACCGCCTGGTTTGGCGCAGGTGCGTTACGCCATTTACCGGAAGAGGTTCAGCGTCGTGGTATGCGTAAAGCGCTAATCGTCACGGATAAAGCGCTGGTGGCAGCCGGTGCACTCAAGCGGGTGACCGATTTACTGGCGCAACATCAGCTCGACTGGGCACTCTATGATGAGGTTGTCCCGAACCCTACCATTCGGGTGGTACAGGCAGGAGTGGAATGTTTTAAACGGTCGGGTGCCGACTATCTGATCGCCATTGGCGGCGGTTCACCGCAGGACACCAGCAAAGCGATCGGCATCATTATCAATAATCCTGAGTTTGAAGATGTGCGCAGCCTTGAAGGCGTCACGCCCACTCGCCACCCCTGCGTGCCGATTATTGCCATTCCGACCACCGCTGGTACGGCGGCGGAAGTGACGATTAACTACGTCATCACCGACGAAGAGAACCGCCGCAAATTTGTCTGCGTTGATCCGCATGACATTCCTAAAGTGGCGATTATTGATGCCGAGATGATGGCCAGTATGCCCGCCTCGCTCAAAGCTGCGACCGGCATTGATGCCCTGACGCACGCGATAGAAGGTTACATTACCCGTGGTGCCTGGGCGTTAACCGATATGCTGCACCTCAAGGCGATCGAGATTATCAGCCACTCGCTGCGTGACTCGGTGGCGGGCAACATCGACGCGGTGGAGCAGATGGCGCTGGGACAATATGTGGCCGGCATGGGATTCTCCAACGTCGGGCTGGGGCTGGTGCACGGCATGGCGCATCCGCTGGGCGCGTTTTATAACGTGCCGCACGGCGTGGCCAACGCGATTTTGCTGCCGCAGGTGATGGCGTGGAATGCGCCGGCAACCGGCGAGAAATATCGCGATATCGCCCGCGCAATGGGCGTGAAGCAGGTGGATTCGATGTCGCTCGATCAGGCGCGGCAGGCGGCGGTGGAAGCGGTCAGGCAGCTCTGCCGTGATGTCGGCATTCCACGCTCACTGCGGGAAGTTGGCCTGCAGGATGCGGATATTGCCGCGCTGGCCCAGGCGGCGCTGGATGATGTCTGTACCGGTGGTAACCCGCGTGAGCCAAATCTGGACGAGGTGATGGCGCTGTATCTTCAGAGCTAACGTCGATTGTTGCCGCCCGCGCTGCGGGTGGCATGTAAACCGGTCCGCCTGCTGTTGCGGGCCGGTTCCTTAATTCTGCTTCGCCACAACGCTTTCACCTCAGCCAACGGCAGCCGGCAACGCCTCAACCGCTTTTTAACCGCCCGGTTTCAGCCTGAAATCGCCCGATCTTTCCTCATTTTACTGCCCCGTTTAGCGTGCAGTTTCTTTAGATTTTTAAGGGTGTTTGACTTGATCTGGATCACAAAAATCCGCATCATGCGCTGCGAAAACCTTAATGACGCTGCGGAGAGATCGATGACACTGTACCAGGGTATGCTAATTTTTTATGCCGTTGTTGCATTGGTCGCTACGCTGATCACCTTCTTTATCGCTAAAGATAAACTGAGCATTAAACTGCTGAGCGCATTTTTAGTCGGCGCAACCTGGCCGATGAGTTTCCCGGTCGCGCTGATGTTTGCCCTGTTTTAATTGACAATTTACCCTTTCCCACCACACTGAGGGTATACGCCTCTGGCCGGATATCGCCTGGCCACCGACGTTTGTTTGCTCATGAAAATCTCAATTAAGGAGCGGATATGCGTTTTCTCAGCCTGATGATGGTGATCACTGCCCTGACCGCCTGTAGTGCCCAACCGGGTAATGAAAAACCGGTGCCCGCCGGTGAAACCCGCCAGCAAACCTGCCCACCCGGTACCAATCCCAGCCAAAACGACTGCGGCCACTTCCCGGAACCTGAATTTCACTGAACCGCTGCGCCGCCACCTGCTGCTGCATCATGGCGTGCAGGTGGCTTAAAGCGTGACGGCGCAAATATGAACGGATAACAAGGCTTTACAGCGGTAAGAGCGGTCAGTAAAGTAGCGTCCAGACATCAATTCTGATGCGTAAGCGTTAACGTTAATCAACGCCCCCGCAGCAATGCTGCCCGTGACGATTATCCTGATGACCCCAGCTCAACACGTTTCCACCTCTCAGCCGCGCTTTTCCAGTGCCGCTTTTTTTCTGTTCGTTCTGCTACTCACTGCCGCTAACCTGCGTGCGCCGATAACCGCTGTGGGTCCGGTGCTGCAGGATATTCGCCTGACGTTTGGCCTGACCGCCGGTGAAGCGGGCCTGTTTAACTTTATCCCGCTGATGCTGTTTGCTGTGCTGGCGCCGCTGGCGGCCTGGCTGGGCAACCGTATCGGGCTGGAACGCAGTTTATGGGGCGCGCTGTGCCTGATTACTGTGGGTTCACTGATGCGCTGGCTGCCTGCCGAAGCGGCATTATGGGGCGGCACGCTGCTGCTGAGTGCCGGCATCGCGGCAGCGAACGTGCTGCTTCCGCCGTTGATCAAGCGCGACTTTACCGCCCGCACCGCGAAATATATCGGTCTTTATGCCGCCACCATGTCAATTACCGCCAGCCTGGCGTCGGGCGTGGCGGTGCCGCTGAGTCAGCTGTCGCCGGCGGGCTGGCGTCTGTCGCTGGTGGTCTGGGCGCTGCCGGGGCTGGTGGCGCTGATCGCCTGGCTGCCGCTGTTACGCCGTCACGCCACCACGCTGCCGCCCGCCTCAGATACGGTGGCGCATCGTCATCCCTGGCGGTCGCCCGGTGGCTGGCAGATTGCGCTGTTTATGGCGCTGCAGTCGCTGGCGTTTTATACCCTGATTGACTGGTTCACGCTCTATGCCCAGGCCAATGGTTTTAGTCAGGCTGCTGCGGGATGGCTGCTGTTCTGGTATCAGGCGATAGCGATCGTCGCCAATCTTGGCTGCATGGTGGCGCTGAAGCGGGTCAGGGATGCCCGGCTGACCGCCTTTATTGCCTCCACCGCCATCTTTCTCGGGATGCTGGGCCTGCTGTTGCTGCCGCAGGCGGCGCTGGCCTGGCTGACGCTGGCCGGGCTCGGCGCGGGCGCGTCGCTGGTACTCTGCCTCTCATTATTTAATCTGCGGGCCCGTAACCACCGCCAGGCATCACAGCTGTCGGGTATGGCGCAGTGCGTCGGGTACGCGCTGGCGGCGCTCGGGCCGCTGTTTTTTGGCGTACTGCACGACTACAGCGGCAACTGGACCTTACCCTTCACCTTGCTGACCGGGCTGAGCCTGCTGCAGATGTTGCTGGCTCCGCTCGCCGCTCAGTCGAAGCCCATCAGCTGAAGCTGCGCTTCGGCATGGTTCACAGCGGCAAAAATTAGCCTTGATTCGCTGGCCGCGGAGACTCATCATCCCGGCCAGCCATTATCGACGGGAGAAGCGTGCGTGTCCGATCTGAGTCATGAACTGCTACAGGAAGTGCTGGACCAGGTGCGTCCACTGGTGCATCAGGGGAAAGTGGCCAATTACATTCCGGCGCTGGCGGACGTTGCCGCTGACCACTTAGGGATTGCCGTCTGCCTGCGCGACGGCACGCTGTATCAGGCGGGCGATGCGGAAACCCGCTTTTCGATTCAGTCGATCTCCAAAGCGCTGTCACTGACCGTCGCGCTGACCCGCTATGACGACAGCGAAATCTGGCAGCGGGTCGGCAAGGAGCCGTCGGGCCAGCCGTTTAATTCGCTGGTGCAGCTTGAACTGGAACAGGGCAAGCCGCGCAATCCGTTTATCAATGCCGGTGCGCTGGTGATTTGCGACCTGCTGGAGAGCCGCCTGACCGCCCCGCGTCAGCGGATGCTGGAGATCGTGCGTCAGCTGAGTCAGCAGCCGGATATCAATTACGATCGCCACGTCGCCCGCTCCGAGTTCGAGCATTCCGCGCGCAACGCCGCCATCGCCTGGCTGATGAAATCGTTCGGGAATTTTGATAACGACGTCACCAGCGTGATGCAAACCTATTTCCACTACTGCTCGCTGTCGATGAACTGTATCGAACTGGCGCGCAGTTTTGTCTATCTGGCGAATCAGGGAGTGACGCTGGATGGCAGCCGGATGATTACCCCTCGTCAGGCACGGCAGATTAACGCCCTGATGATCACCAGCGGCATGTATGATGGCGCAGGCGAGTTTGCCTGGCGCGTCGGTATGCCCGCAAAGTCAGGTGTCGGCGGCGGGATTATTGCGGTCATTCCCGGAGAGATGAGCATCGCGGTCTGGTCACCCGGACTGGATAGCGCGGGCAATTCGCTGGCCGGAACTGCCGCGCTGGAGTGTCTGACCGATAAACTGGGTCGTTCGATTTTCTGAATCAGCTCACCACATTGATCGGCTGGCCCAGACTAAAGGCCACCAGATTCGCAGTGATGCCCTGCAAAAGATTGTGCACGCCGCTCTGACTGGCCCAGGCGATATGCGGCGTAAGCAGCAGATTAGTCAGGCCAGGCCGCAGCAGCGGATTATCGGCGGCAGGCGGTTCGCTGCTCAGTACGTCGAGCGCTGCTCCTCCAATCCGGCCCTGTTGCAGCGCCTCTGCCAGATCCTCCTCGTTGATCAGCCCGCCGCGCGCGGTGTTGATCAACAGCGCCTGCGGCTTCATTTGACTTAACGCCTCACGGTCGATCAGCTGTCGGGTCTGTTCGCTCAGCGGACAGTGCAGCGAGAGGATATCGCTGGTCGCCAGCACCTGTTCAAAACTGACATAGCCGTCACGCAGCGACGTACTGCCTTTGCGCTCGGCGAACTGAACCTTCATGCCCAACGCCTGCGCCAGTTTTCCGGTGGCCTGACCAATGTCACCTTTGCCGATAATGCCCAGCGTCGCGCCGCCTATGTCCTGAATCGGCTGGCGATGCAGACAAAAATGTTGCGCTTCAGGCCACGCGGTACGCGTGCTGGTGGCGTAATCCAGTAACTGACGACGCAGGGCAAAAATGGCGGCAATCACGCCTTCCGACACGCTCTGTGTCGAGTAGCCCGGCACGTTGCTTACCACGATGCCGCGCGCGCGACAGGCATCAATATCGATACAGTCATAGCCGGTCGCCGCAACGCAGATAAACCGCAGCGACGGGAGTTGCTCCAGCGTGGCGGCACGCAGCGGCACTTTGTTGGTGATCGCCACCGTGGCATCCTGCAGCGCCGTTACGATGGCGTTTTCTGCGGTATGACCACGCACCTGCCAGTCACTGCAGCCTGGCGGTGCGGTTAGCGGCAGCGGTAACGTTTCACCATCCAGCATCACGATTTTCATATTTCATCCTTTGTTAACAGCAATAAGCGCCTCCAGTCAGCGTCTGGTTGCGCAGCAATGTTAGTCTTATGTATTTCATGAGTAACGAACAGGTTAAATGACAGCGGAATTAAAGTGAATATGTTCAAACTGTGCGAATTTTTTCAGGATTATCGCCACTTTATTTAACCCTTTTACCCCCTTCGCGTTACACTGCCGCCCTCAATGGTGACCCCTGACCCTGATGTAAATCATGCATAGAACTGCCTTCAGACAACGACTCACTGCCGGTATTGCGATCCTGGCCGTGCTGCTGTTGTTTGTTGCGCCGATGGTATCCAAAAATCTGGCAGAGCATCACGCCAGCCAGCAGCGTCTGTCCGCCATCAGTGACGAGATGCCGATGATGCATCATCACAGCGACAGGACGATGATGGCGCAGCACAGCGACATGTCGATGCCAGGTCACGACATGATGATGGAGCCGGGTTTCGCCTGTGGCTACTGTGATTTACTGATTCATGTCCCGCTGATGCTGTGGGTGTTTACCCCGCTTATCTGGTGGATGTGTCTGATCTGCCGGACACCGCCGCCGCCCGCAATCAATCCACCGCGGCGGCGACGTTTTCTGCGTACCCATCGTCCCCGTGCGCCTCCGTTGCCGACGCTGAACCTCACTGTTTTTTGACCCCGACTTCTTACGCGTTATGGCGTCAGAAGCTCTGTTCTGTCTTTTGAAAAGTGTGGAATCTATGTCCTCTTCTCATGAAATAACACCTGCACCGCACGGCACGGTGTTGAATCTGTTTCGCCGCCTGCATTTCTATATTGGCCTGTTCATTGCGCCTTTCATTTTTGTCGCCGCGCTGACCGGCACGCTTTACGTTCTGACGCCGCAGCTTGAGCAGGCGATCTACCATGACGCCTTAACCACGGATGCGCAGGGCGTGGCAAAACCGCTGTCGGCGCAGATCGCCGCTGCCCGCCAGCGCGCAGGTGAAAACGCCCGCATTTACGCCGTTCGTCCGGCCCCCGGTCCGCAGGATACCACCCGGGTGCAGTTCACCGGCCGCGACCTCGGCCCGTCGGAATCCCGCTCGCTGTTTATCGATCCCTACACGCTGCAGGTTAAGGGTGATATGACGGTGTATGGCACCAGCGGTGTATTGCCGCTGCGGATGTGGCTCGATCAGCTACATCGCGGGTTACTGCTGGGCGACGCAGGCCGTAACTACAGCGAACTCGCTGCCTCCTGGCTGTGGGTCGCGGCACTTGGGGGGATCGTGCTGTGGCTGGGAACCCGGCCCCGACGTGCCGCCAGAAAACCGCGTCGCGGTTTCGCCGCGACCCGTCACTGGCACGTTACGCTGGGACTGGTGCTGGCGATCGGGCTGGTGTTCTTCTCTGTCACCGGGCTGACCTGGTCACAGTGGGCCGGCAGCAATATTGAAAAAATGCGTAGCGATCTGGGCTGGATGACGCCGCAGGTTACCACCGCGCTGAACGGTGACGCGCCTGCTGCGGCCGCCGATCCCCATGCTGACCACCGCGGAAATAGTGAAGGCATGACAATGGCCGATATGGCGATGCCGGCCAGAAAAGCCGCGCCCGTGATGCCAAATCAGCCGGATGCCAACTGGGATCGCGCACTGGACGCCGCGCGTGACGCCGGTCTGCACGCCAGCAAGCTGGAGTTACGTCAGCCGAAAAAAGCTGATCAGGCGTGGACCATCTCTGAGATTGATCGCAGCTGGCCGAGCCAGGTCGATGCGGTCTCGATCAATCCCAACGATTTCAGCCTGGTCGATCGGGTGGAGTTTGCTCACTTCCCGCTGGTGGCAAAACTGACCCGCTGGGGCGTGGATGCGCACATGGGCGTGCTGTTTGGCCTGCCCAACCAGCTGATTCTGGCACTGTTCGGTTTCGGACTCTGTGCGATGATCGTGCTGGGCTACCGTATGTGGTGGATGCGTCGTCCGGCCGTGCCGCAGATTAGCCCGTCGCAGACGCTGCTGTCAGCCTGGCTGGCGCTGCCGCGCTACGTTCAGGGTGCCAGCCTGATTCTGGTACTGGCACTGGGCTACGCGCTGCCGCTGATGGGGATCAGCCTGCTGATTATGGTGCTGATCGATATCCAGCGCTGGCGTCGTGCGCAGCGCGCAACGGAACAGCGCGTCGATACTGCGCCGGATAAGCAGTCACCGCTGGCGATTATTCAGGCGCGCTTCGCCAATAAACGCAAAGAGATGCGCTATTTTCTGCGCAGCGTGACGGTACTGGCGCTGATTGTCATAACCGTGATGGCGAACGCGATGATCGGCGGTGTCATCGATCAGTATCAGATCCCGTTCAGCAGCTGGTCGCTGACCATGTACATCACCCAGGCGATGATGATCCTGCTTTACTCCACGGTTTTCACCGGTCTGTTATCGATTCCGCTGTGGTATTTCTTCCTGGGCGAAAGCGACGAACAAGGCAAATAAAACCGGTTGCCCGTCTCAACGGCGGGCAATCCGTTATTCAAATTAACTGACGAGGCCCGGCAAATCTGCCGGCTTCTCATTCCCTGCGTAACCGCTATCATCATTGTTATCGACCCCTTATAAAAGAGCCCATCATGAACATCGTGCGTGCTAATCCTGAACAACTGTTTGAGTACGGACCTTTTACCGTACGCCGCCAGCGCCCCGGCGAGGCGTTAAGCCCACTGGTCAGCGTTGACCTGATGACGCTGAAACTCGATGCCCGTATTCCGATGCAGCTGCATCGCGATGAAGAGGTCTTTACCTATCTGTGGCGCGGATCGATGCGCCATCAGGACAGTAACGGTGAAAGCACCTCACTCTCTGCTAAGCGGGTGATGCTGGTCAACGCCGGTGATGGCGTACAGTATGAAGAGTCGGTTCCGCTGTATGAGGCGGAACTGTTGCAGGCGGTGATCCGACCGGCTGAGCGCGGCGGCGAAGGCATGACCCAGGTGCTGGAGCGCGATCAGGGTATTATGGCCAACGGCTGGACCGAGCTGGCAGGGCCGGAAACCTCTGACGCCCCGCTGGAGCTGCGGCAGGATGCGTACATCTACGACGCGCTGCTGGAGCGTGGTCATACGCTTGAGGTGCCGTCGCTGCCGGGTTTCGTCGCTTACATGACGGTGCTGGAGGGCGTGATTCGGATTGGTGAGGAGCGACTGTCTCGCGGTGACGCCGTCAGTGGCGTTGATGACGCGCTGGAAATTGTTGGTGACCGTGACGCCAACCTGATCTGCTTTCTGGTTAAACCTGACAGCGTGGTATAACCCTGCGCGGGAATCGTTCCCGCGCTAATAACCTTTGGTTCTGATCGCGGCGTTACTGCGACCGTTGCTGCTGCATCGCCTGAACCCGCCTGAATATATGGTTGAACTGCCGCACATCGTCGCGCAGCCAGTGACGCTGAGTCAGCGGCGCATCATCCATCGCCTGGGGCAGCGGCACGCCGGCCAGCGATCCACGGCAACAAAACGCACGCGCCAGCGTCGGTGTTTCGATGCCAATATAACGGGCAAATTCAGGTAATGTCATTAATGCTGTACTCATCTCTCACCTCCTGAACGGATTACCAGCCTGCATTTTCGGTCCATTTCTTAAATGCTTTTATTGATCTGAAACAGAGATGTGTTACTAATCATCTGCCTGTTACTGAAATTGCCCGCAGCCGACCGCCAAACCACCAAGAAGTGAGGATACCGTGCGCCGTTATGGATTGATGAGTCTGCTATTTGTTTCAGCATTAAGTTGCGCACATACTCTGGTTCCCGGTCAGCCGGTTCCCCCGGTTTACATTGCCGATAAAGGCGAGATGGTCATCGAGCATGACGAGATTAATTACCAGCGCTGGAATAGCCAGACCCTGACCGGTAAAGTCAGGTTAATTATTCATGTTGCGGGTCGCCTGTCGGCCAAAGAGCAGAGCGCAGGATTAATCGAGGCGATCCAGCAGGCGAATTTGCCGCGTCAGGGTTTCCAGACCACCACCATTGTGAATACCGACGATGCCCTGCCCGGCAGCGGTCTGTTTGTGGTTCGCAGCATCGCCTCAAGCAAGAAAGCCGCGCCGTGGCAGCAGTTTATTATTGATAACAGCGGCGTGACAGCCCACAGCTGGCAGCTCAAACCGGGCAACGCGGCGGTCGCGGTGATTGATCGTCAGGGCAGAGTTCGCTTCGCTAAAGATGGTGCATTAAGCGCTGAAGAGGTCGCCGGGATAATCAGCGAGCTGCGTCGTTTACTCGGCTAATCCGGCGTCTGTGCCAGGTGAAAATTCAGGTAAAGAAACGCTGAATGCTGCTGAATTTCCCAACTTTTTCGCGATCCTCAACTACTATTGTTTGAATGGATTTACCCGCCGTTCTTTGAAAACCTGCCAACTATGCTATGGCAGCCGGGGACGATTATTAAAGATGGCATCGAATCATTTCGACCTGCTGTGAATTCCTCTGTAGATAAGGACAGCCTTAATGACGGTCTGCGCAGAAAAACACGTCAATTCCACACACAGCGATGCAGCAAATCTGTTGAACGATATTGAGCAACGGCTCGACGCCTTGTTGCCGGTTGAAGGTGAACGTGATTTTGTTGGTGCGGCAATGCGCGAAGGCGCGCTGGCACCGGGTAAACGTATTCGTCCGATGCTGCTGCTGCTGGCGGCACGCGATCTCGGCTGTAAAGCCAGTCCGACCGGCCTGCTGGATCTCGCCTGTGCGGTTGAGATGGTCCACGCCGCTTCGCTTATTCTGGATGATATGCCCTGTATGGATGACGCGCTGATGCGGCGCGGACGTCCTACCATTCATTGCCAGTATGGTGAGCATGTGGCGATTCTGGCGGCGGTCGCGCTGCTGAGCAAAGCCTTTGGTGTGATTGCGACGGCGGAAAGCCTGTCGGCCAGCGCCCGAACGCAGGCGGTCAGCGAACTCTCCCATGCAATCGGGATGCAGGGGCTGGTGCAGGGCCAGTTTAAAGACCTGTCCGAAGGGGATAAACCACGCAGCGCTGACGCCATTCTGATGACCAATCACTTTAAAACCAGCACCCTGTTTTGTGCCTCGATGCAGATGGCCTCCATTGCCGCCGGTGCGTCAGATGACGTGCGCGAGCAGCTTCATCGCTTCTCACTCAATCTCGGGCAGGCCTTTCAGCTGCTGGATGATTTAACCGATGGCATGGGTGATACCGGTAAAGATATCAATCAGGACGCGGGCAAATCGACGCTGGTCAATCTGCTGGGTGCTCAGGCGGTGGAAAAACGCCTGCGAGACCATCTGCGTTGCGCTAGCGAACATCTTCTGCTGGCCTGCCATGACGGTTACGCCACACAACATTTCATTCAGGCCTGGTTTGAGAAAAAACTCGCTGCCGTCAGTTAAGGATGCTGCATGAGCCACTTTGCGGTGATTGCGCCGCCTTTCTTCAGCCACGTCCGGGCGCTTCAGCATCTCAGCCAGGCCTTGATTGCACGCGGTCATCGCGTGACGTTTATCCAGCAAACTGACGTCAGGGCATTACTCAACGACAGTGATATCGGTTTTTTCCCGCTGGGACTAGCCAGCCATCCGGCCGGCAGCCTGGCGCATACGCTGCAACTGGCGGCGCATCCGCTGGGTCCGTCAATGCTGAAACTGATCAACGAAATGGCCCGTACCAGCGATATGTTGTGTCGTGAACTGCCGGTGGTGCTTAACACGCTGGCGGTGGATGGGGTGATTGTTGATCAGATGGAACCGGCCGGCGCGCTGGCGGCGGAAGCGCTGGATCTGCCCTATGTGTCGGTGGCCTGCGCCCTGCCGCTTAACCGTGAAGCCGATTTTCCGCTGGCGGTGATGCCGTTTGACTATGGCACCAGCGATGCGGCGCGCGAGCGTTATCGCACCAGTGAAAAAATTTATGACTGGCTGATGCGGCGTCACGATCGGGTCATCGCCCGCAATGCCCATGCGCTGGGATTAGCGCCGCGGGAAAAACTGCATCACTGTTTTTCACCGCTGGCCCAGATCAGCCAGCTGGTTCCGGAATTTGATTTTCCGCGCCAGGCGCTGCCAGACCATTTTCACGCGGTCGGTCCACTGCGCGCCATTAAGCCGCCGTCATCACCTGCGCCACGCTACTTTCCACACGGCGATAAGCCGCGTATTTTTGCCTCGCTCGGCACGCTGCAGGGACACCGTTACGGCTTATTCAAAACTGTCGTCCGCGCCTGTCAGGAGCTGGATGCCCAGCTGCTGCTGGCGCACTGTGGTCGCCTGACACCGTTTCAGGCCGAGAAGCTGGCGCGTAGCAGCCAGACGCAGGTGGTCGATTTCGCCGACCAGGCTGCCGCCTTATCCCAGGCGGATCTGGTGATAACCCACGGCGGCATGAATACCGTGCTGGACGCCATCAATCATCTGACGCCGCTGCTGGCGATTCCGCTGGCTTTTGATCAGCCTGGCGTTGCCGCACGCATCGTTTATCACGGCGTGGGCCGGCGCGTTTCCCGTTTCGCCACCAGCCACGCTATGGCCCGGCAACTGCAGGCGCTGCTCGATGACGACAGCTACCGGCAACAGATGAGCCGGATGCGTCACGCCGTTACCACGGCGGGCGGCACCGCGCTGGCAGCAGACATTGTCGAACAGGCGATGCTGACCCGCAGGCCCGTTTTGAGCCGGAGGGATTATGCCGTCGTATGATCTGATTCTGGTCGGCGGCGGGCTGGCGAATGGCTTAATCGCGTTACGCCTGCGCCAGCAACATCCGTCACTGCGTATTCTGCTGATTGAGGCTGAGAGCCAGCCCGGTGCTAATCATACCTGGTCGTTTCACGCCGAGGATCTCAGCGAAACCCAGCACCGCTGGATCGCCCCGCTGGTGGTTCATCACTGGCCGGGCTATCAGGTGCGTTTTCCCCAGCGCCACCGCAGCCTGAACAGCGGTTATTTTTGCGTGACCGCCGAGCGCTTCGCGGAGGTGATGCGCGATCGTTTTCAACAGCATCTGTTGCTGAACACCGCGGTTGAAAGCGTGGCGTCACGCTCGGTAACCCTGGCCGATGGCCGTGTGCTGGAGGCCAGCGCCGTGATTGATGGCCGGGGTTATCAGCCGGATGCGGCGTTACGCATGGGATTTCAGGCGTTTGTCGGGCAGGAGTGGCAACTGAGCCAGCCGCACGGTCTCACCACGCCGATCATTATGGATGCAACGGTCGATCAACAGGCAGGTTACCGCTTTGTCTATAGCCTGCCCTTCTCAGCCGATACCCTGCTGATTGAAGATACCCACTATATTGATGACGCCACGCTGAGCGCCGATCGCGCGCGGCAAAATATTCGCGACTATGCTGCTCGTCAGGGCTGGCAGTTAACGCGGCTGCTGCGTGAAGAACAGGGTGCGCTGCCGATTACCCTGACCGGCGACATTGACGCCTTCTGGCAGACCCGCGATCTGCCGTGCAGCGGATTGCGCGCCGGGCTGTTTCATCCCACCACCGGTTACTCCCTGCCGCTGGCGGTGGCGCTGGCCGATCGGCTGGCGCAGATGACCACCTTTAACCCGGATACGCTGCACGCCACTATTCAACACTTCGCCAGCCAGGCCTGGCAGCAACAGCGCTTCTTTCGCATGCTGAACCGGATGCTGTTTCTGGCCGGTCCGGCTGACCAGCGCTGGCAGGTGATGCAACGTTTTTACGGCCTGCCGGAAGGCCTGATCGCCCGTTTTTATGCGGGAAAACTCACTTTGCCTGATCGGCTGCGCATTTTAAGCGGCAAGCCACCGGTTCCCGTACTGGCTGCGTTACAGGCTGTTATGACTCCTCACCGTCAACAGGCGATGCAATGAAAAGAACCACAGTTATTGGCGCAGGCTTTGGTGGCCTGGCGCTGGCGATCCGCCTTCAGGCTGCAGACATCCCGACCCGACTGCTGGAGCAGCGCGATAAGCCAGGCGGTCGGGCCTATGTTTATCAGGATCAGGGCTATACCTTCGACGCTGGCCCGACGGTCATTACCGATCCCAGCGCCATCGAAGAGCTGTTCACGCTGGCCGGTAAGCAGCTTTCCGATTATGTCGAACTGCTGCCGGTGAAACCGTTTTATCGCCTGTGCTGGGAGTCTGGCAAGGTCTTCAGCTACGACAATGACCAGCCAGCGCTGGAGGCACAGATTGCCGCTTTCAATCCGCGTGACGTTGAAGGCTATCGCCGCTTCCTCGCCTATTCGCGCGCGGTGTTTGCCGAGGGTTATCTGAAGCTCGGCACCGTGCCGTTTTTATCCTTCCGCGATATGCTGCGCGCCGCGCCACAGCTGGCTAAATTGCAGGCGTGGCGCAGTGTTTACAGCAAGGTCGCGAGCTACATCGAAGATGAGCATCTGCGCCAGGCGTTCTCTTTTCACTCGCTGCTGGTGGGTGGAAATCCGTTTGCCACCTCGTCGATTTATACCCTGATCCATGCGCTGGAGCGTGAATGGGGCGTCTGGTTCCCGCGCGGTGGTACCGGTGCGCTGGTACAGGGCATGGTGAAGCTGTTTGAAGATCTGGGTGGGGAAGTGGAGCTGAATGCCAAAGTCGCCCGACTGGAAACCGCCGGAGATAAGATCACTGCGGTTCACCTTCAGGACGGGCGGGTATTGCCAACCACCGCTGTGGCTTCCAATGCCGACGTGGTCCATACCTACCGCGATCTGCTGAGTCAGCACCCGGCATCGGTCGCGCAGGGAGAAACCCTGCAGGGCAAACGAATGAGTAACTCGCTGTTTGTGCTCTACTTTGGCCTGAATCATCATCACGATCAGCTCGCGCACCACACCGTTTGCTTTGGGCCGCGCTATCGCGAATTAATCGATGAAATTTTCAATCGCGATGGTCTGGCTGAGGACTTTTCACTTTACCTGCATGCGCCGTGCGTCACCGATCCGTCGCTTGCCCCGCCGGGCTGCGGCAGTTACTACGTGCTGGCGCCGGTGCCGCATCTCGGCACCGCCGATCTCGACTGGGCCGTCGAAGGCCCGAAACTGCGCGACCGTATCTTTGACTATCTTGAGCAGCACTACATGCCAGGCCTGCGCAGCCAGCTGGTGACGCATCGGATGTTCACGCCGTTTGATTTCCGCGATGAGCTGAATGCGTATCAGGGCTCCGCCTTCTCGGTGGAGCCGATCCTGACTCAGAGTGCCTGGTTCCGGCCGCACAACCGCGATAAGCATATCAACAATCTCTATCTGGTTGGCGCAGGTACCCATCCTGGCGCGGGCATTCCCGGCGTGATTGGATCGGCGAAAGCGACAGCGGGATTAATGCTGGAGGATCTGGCTTGAATAATGCGTCATTACTCGATCATGCCGTTGAAACCATGGAGGTGGGATCGAAAAGTTTTGCCACCGCCTCGAAGTTGTTTGATGCCAAAACCCGGCGCAGCGTGTTGATGCTTTATGCGTGGTGCCGCCACTGTGATGACGTGATTGACGATCAGGTACTGGGTTTCAGCAACGATACCCCTTCGCTGCAATCACCTGAACAGCGGCTGGCGCAGCTGGAGATGAAAACGCGCCAGGCTTACGCCGGCTCGCAGATGCATGAACCGGCCTTTGCCGCGTTTCAGGAAGTCGCGATGGCGCACGATATCCTGCCTGCTTATGCCTTTGATCATCTGGCCGGTTTTGCGATGGACGTGCGCGGTGCGCGTTATCAGACGCTGGATGATACCCTGCGCTACTGCTATCACGTAGCGGGCGTGGTGGGTCTGATGATGGCGCAGATCATGGGCGTACGCGATAAGCCAACGCTCGATCGTGCCTGCGATTTAGGCCTGGCCTTTCAGCTGACCAATATTGCGCGCGACATTGTCGACGATGCGCAAGCGGGCCGCTGCTATCTGCCCGCGGCGTGGCTGGCTGAAGAAGGATTAACCACAGAAAACCTGGCCGCGCCTGAACATCGTCAGGCATTGAGCCGGATTGCGCGGCGGCTGGTGCAGCACGCGGAACCCTATTATCACTCCGCCACCGCGGGTTTAGCCGGCTTACCGTTGCGCTCGGCATGGGCGATCGCCACGGCAAAGCAGGTGTACCGTAAGATTGGGATGAAGGTCGATGAGGCGGGTCAGCAGGCGTGGGATCAGCGCCAGTCCACCAGCACACCCGAGAAACTGGCGCTGCTGGTGGCGGCTTCAGGCCAGGCGATTACTTCCCGGCTGGCGCGTCATGCTCCTCGTCCGGCACATCTCTGGCAGCGCCCGCTTTAGCGCCGTGACGTTCCCGTAGCGTCGCCTGCAGCTTTGACAGCGGCGGCGCGTACAGGAAGCCAAACGACACGCAGCCCTCTTTACCGCGCACTGCGTGATGCATCCGGTGCGCCATATAGAGACGGCGGAAATAGCCGCGACGCGGAATATAGCGAAACGGCCAGCGCTGATGCACCAGCCCGTCATGCACCATAAAATAGAGCAGGCCATATACCGTCATGCCCGCGCCGATCCACTGCAGCGGCCAGAAGCCGATGCTGCCGAGATAAATCAGCAGAATCGCCAGCCCGGCGAACAACACCGCGTACATATCGTTGAGTTCAAACCAGCCTTTGTGCGGCTCGTGATGTGAAAGATGCCAGCCCCAACCCCAGCCATGCATGATATATCTGTGTGCCAGCGCAGCCGTTATCTCCATGCCAATAACGGTGGCCAGAACAATCAGGGCATTCCAAATCCACAACATAGTTTCTCCCGAACATGCATCCTGCAAAGTGGCGTAAAGGTCAATTTTAACAGAGTTCAGGAAAAACAGCGGCGCCTGAACGAAGCAGCCGCAAACTCAGGCGTCAGAATTAAAAATCCGCCTTCAGTACGATGCGATAATGGGCTTTCCCGGCACGCAGATGGTCGAGCGCCTGATTGATTTGCGACATCGGAAAATACTCCACTACCGGCGCGATATCGGCGCGGGTCGCCAGTTTTAACAGCGCCCGGAGCTGAACCGGCGATCCGGTAGAAGAACCGCTCAGGCTGCGATCGCCGACAATCAGGTTAAAGGCGGGCACGCTGAACGGCGTCATCACCGCACCCAGCGTATGAAATTTTCCATGCGGCGCCAGGGCGGTAAAATAGGGCTGCCAGTCAAGATCGACCGCAACGGTGTTAATGATTAAATCAAACTGCCCCGCCAGCGCAGTCAGCGCCTGAGGATCGCGGCTGTCGACCACCTGATTTGCCCCCAGCGCCAGCACTGACGGCGTCTTTTCGCTTGTCGAGCTGAATGCGGTAACCTCGGCCCCCAGCGCGCGCAGAATTTTGATCGCCATGTGACCCAGGCCGCCGATACCAATGACCCCGACATGACTAAGGGCTGTGATGTTGTGCATCAGCAGCGGTTTAAACACCGTCATGCCGCCACATAACAGCGGGCCTGCGCTGGCGGCATCCAGCGCCTCAGGTAGCGGGATCACCCATTGCCAGTCCGCCCGCAGTCGTTCGGCAAATCCGCCATGATTATTAATGGTGGAGACTTTTCCCCGCCGACAGTTAACCTGATCGCCGCTCAGGCAGGCATCGCAATAGTGGCAACTCTTCGCCGTCCAGCCGATGCCGACGCGCTGACCAATATGCAGCCCTTTTTGCTGCGCACCGTCGCCCAATACCACGATGCGGCCAATCACCTCATGTCCCGCCACCAGCGGATAGGTCGATCCGCCCCAGGCATTATCAATCATTGAGAGATCGGAGTGACAGATGCCGCAGTATTCTACCGCGACCTCAACCTCTTCTGACTGCAGCGGTCCGGGCTGGTATTCATAGGGCTGTAGCGCTTCGCCGGGATGAAGAGCGGCATAACTTTTGATACTCATTCTCTTTCCTCAATCAACGGATGAATGCATCGCCGGGGGATAACGTGGGCAACTCAAGGGTCAGCTTAGCAACAGACAGCCGTCATAAGCTGCTGTTAATGTGCAGCTTTCATCGGTTAAATGCGGAATTTTTCTGCCGCACAGCGGATGCTGCGCGAGAGCGGTCAGAGCGGGTCGTGATTAAGGGGAGTGCGGAAAGCATGACGCGCCGCGGACATCAGCTGGCTGGCCGTCACGGTGGCCGGTAATCGCATCAGAATTTTGCTCGCCTGCCAGTAACACAACACCAGCATCTCATCTTCTTCCTTTTCAGCCAGTTCGCGCAGCCTCGCCCGCAGAGACAAGACGTTAATCGACTGATGTTCATCCAGCATGTCAGAGATGGTCTGATTAATGATGTGGTGAAGAGTTTTCCAGGAGAGATCTGTCTGCAAAATTAACCTCTTTTAACGCTATTTGGCTCCGGGCAAAGGTATAGCGGAATGTATCGCAGCATCGGGTCTGCAAGTTAATGGCTCTGAAGTCTGGTGATAACTATAGCTGCTTCTTAACGCTTGCGCCGGGCCAGGCCGTCAGAATTCCAAAAGCCGATGAGTTTAAATCTTTTTGTCGCGCGTTGTCTCGTTTTACGCCGCCAGTTCGGTTCAAACGGCGATTTTTTTAACAGTTTTTCTGCGCGCGTAACTGAATGATGTGGCTGACTTTTTAGCTGGTTCCTGTGCTGTGATGACGGGTTCGCGACCGATCGCTACCCGTTTGTGCATCGGGCGAAAAATTCAGTGCTTTCTGACAACCATTCAGGTGTTCATATCTCATCAATACAAGTTGGCGGCATGATCCGATCAACCTGCCTTTTCCTGGCTGAAATTCAGACCACCCGACGCCGGGCTATATTTCGCAATAATTTCCCGCTTGCCTGTCGTTGTTTCAGTTCCGATAATCGCTATCTACTTTTTTATATAACGAGAAACGACATGGCTTTATTACGATATTCGGCGCTTTTACTGGGAATGGGTTTAACCGCATCGGCGCTCGCCGGTAACGATATTCACGTTACCTATGCGGGCTCAATGGGCAAGGTGATGGATGAAGGTCTTGGGCCCGCCTTCGCCCGTCAGCAGAACAGCCATTATCAGGGTCAGGGACAGGGCGCTTACGGAATGGCACGCCTGCTGGCCAGTAAGAAACTGACCGCCGATGTGTTTGTTTCGATTACGCCGGGTCCGATGCGCATTCTGAAACAGGCCGGACTGATCGATAACGCGGTTCCGGTTGCCAGCACCCGCATGGTGATTGCCTATAACCCGAAAGGAAAATATGCCCAACAGTTTGCTGCGTTAAACGGCAACGATAGCCGCTGGCTGGATCTGCTGGCGACGCCGGGACTAAAATTTGGCCGCACCGATCCGGTCAACGATCCTAAAGGTCAGAATATTGTTTTTACCCTGCTGCTGGCAGAGAAGTTTTACCAGAAGCCGGGTATGGCAGAGAAGATTATGGGCGGGGTGCAAAATCCGGCGCAGGTTAACCTTGAAGGCGGCTTGCTGACGCGGCTGGAAAGCGGTCAGGTGGATGCGGCAGCGGGTTATGAAAGTGAAGTGCGTTCAGCGCACCTGCCTTATCTGTCCCTGCCGGACGCCATCAATCTCAGCAATCCGGCCGAGGCGAAACAGTGGTACGACACCGTGAGTTTCACGCTGAAAGACAGTCAGGGCCATGACAAAACGCTGCATACCCAACCGCTGGTCTATTACGCAGCGGTGCTGAAAAACGCCCCACACGGCGAACAGACCGGTCAGGCTTTTATCGATTTTTTGCGCAGCCCACAGGGTCAGCAGCTGTTTCAGCAATATGGTTACGCCGCCGCCAAAGGTGATGCGATCTGGCCATGAGACGACCGCCGGCCACTGCACTGTGGCTCTCTCTGCCCGCCTTGCTGATGCTGGCCGTCCCGTTTGTCACGTTGATCGGCCTGACTCACTGGACTCACTTCCGGCTGGCGTGGGGTGACAGCAACGCCATTGCCACCTCGCTGGTTCTCGGTGCCGTTTCCCTGATGCTGGTGATCCTCAGTGGCCTGCCGCTGGCCTGGTGGCTGGCGCAGGCGCGTGGTAAACCCCGGCTGGTGGCTGAATTGCTGGTGCTGATCCCGCTGCTGACGCCACCGCTGGCGATGGGCATCTTACTGGTCAGCGCCTGGGGACCTTACAGCCCGGCCGGTTCACTGCTGGCGCGGGCCGGTATTGCGCTGACCAACAATCCTGCCGCCTTTGTGCTGGCACAGTGGTACGGCGCCCTGCCCTATTTTGTGATGGCGGCACGCGCCGCCTTTGCCGACGTGCCGGTGGTGATTCTGGAGGCAGGCCGGACGCTGGGCGCCTCGCCGTGGCAACGCTTCTGGCGGTTATCCTTACCGCTGGCATCGTCAGGCTTAGCCACCGCAGTGGCACTGGCCTGGGTTCGGGCAATGGGGGAATTTGGTATCGTGATGATTTTTGCCTATTTTCCGCAGGGGATGCCGGTTAAGCTGTACAACAATTTGCAGAATGATGGTGTGGACGCGGTTTATGTCCTGCTGTGGTTACTGCTGCTGTTTACTCTACCGGTCCCGCTGGCCTGCTTCGCGCTTACCCGTCGTAATGCGCAGAACCGTCGCCAGATGCTGCCCTGAATCGAGGATTTCCTGATGGCAATGACGCTGGAACAACTGCAAGACAAATATCCGGATGCAAATGCGGCATCGCTCGGCGACTCACCTGAACTCGCCAGCCAGCTGGCGACGCTGGTGATTGCCGGAAAAAAAGTTGCCAGCTGTGGTTCACTGCACAGCTGGCAGGATGATGAAGACAAACCTGAACCGGGCCGTCACAGCATTATCCTCAATGGTGAACAGCGGCCGGTCTGCGTGATCCGCACTACCGGTCTGTTCCTGACCCGCTTTGACCGCGTCACGCCTGAGATGGCGATGCTGGAAGGCGAAGGCGATCTCAGTCTGGAATACTGGCAACAGGAGCATCAGCGCTTTTTCCAGCGGGAAGGCTATTTCCATCCTGAGATGGAACTGGTGTTTGAAACCTTCCAGCTGGTTGAAGTGATCTGATTCACTTCGGCTGATTTGCGCTACAGGCTGTTGGCCGCCATCAGTGCCAGGCGCGGGAAACCGCGTGCCTGTAACAGCTCCGCCGCCTGTGCCGCACGCATCCCGCTGGCGCACACCAGCACGATGCGTTGATCCGCGGGCGGCTGCCAGTCCGCTATCTGCTGCGGCAGGATTCGCTGCACCTTCTCTGCCACGCTGACCGGCGCTTCCTCCCGGCTGCGCAATTCAACAATACAGTCCCTGGCGGTCAGCATCGGCAGATCGATAAAAGGTATGCCAGGCACTGCCGGTTCCGGCGCATCATCAAAGCGAAACTGCCGCAGATGCCAGTTGATAAAATCACAGTGGATCATGCAACCCAGCGGAGAGGGCGTCAGCTTCAGCAACAGGCTCAGCGCCATCTGCGCCTGCAAAGCGCCCAGCGTCGCCACCGCCGGTCCCATCACGCCCGCCGTGTTGCAGTTGCCTGCCGTGGTGGGCAGTTGCGGAAACAGCGCACGATAGCCGGGCGCACCGCCGCAGAAACCGCCGACGTACCCTTTGCGACCCAGTACCGACGCACAGACCAGCGGCAGGCTTCGCAGCAGACAGGCATCCGACAGCTGATAGGTAATCGCGAAGTTATCAGCCGCATCAATAACCAGATCGATCGCGTCGAGCGCCTCTGGCAGCAGGCTGGCCGTTAACACCTGCGCCCGCGCGTCTACCTCACAGTCAGGATTGCGCTGAATCAGCGCCCGACGGGCGGCTGACACTTTTGGCTCACCGATATCCGCCATGCCGAACAGCGTCTGGCGATGCAGATTATGCAGCTCAACCCGATCGCCATCGTAAAGACGGATAAACCCCACGCCCGCACCAGCCAGCAACGGCAGCACGGTTGAACCGAGTCCGCCTGCGCCGACCACCAGCACCCGTGCCGCGCGTAAGCGCTGCTGCCCCGTTTCGCCGATTTCCGGCAACATGGTTTGTCGCTGATAACGATCCATCACGGCTCCTTAGCTGAACTGTGCCAGCCCGAAAATCGGGGTGGATGCGGCGGCCATATCGCGTTGCTCCATCAGACCGGCCTGATATGCCTGATGTCCGGCCGCGATAGCGGCGGAGAATGCCGTCGCCATCTGCACCGGATCGCGTGCTTTCGCCACCGCGGTGTTGAGCAGAACGCCATCGAATCCCATCTCCATCGCCTGCGCCGCCTGGCTGGGCGCACCGATGCCCGCATCAATAATCAGCGGCACATCCCTGAACCAGGCGCGCATCGTTTTCAGCCCTTCAATATTACGCAGACCCTGTCCCGAGCCAATCGGCGCGCCCCACGGCATCAGCACTTCACAGCCCGCCTCAAGCAGTTTTTCGCCGACAATCAGATCTTCAGTGGTATAGGGAAAGACCTGAAAACCCTCGGCGCAGAGAATGCGCGCCGCCTCTACCAGCGCAAAGGGATCGGGCTGCAAGGTATCGGCGTGGCCAATCACTTCCAGCTTAATCCACGGCGTGCCAAACAGTTCACGCGCCATCAGCGCAGTGGTTACCGCCTCTTTAACGGTGTGGCAACCGGCGGTATTTGGCAGAATGCGGGTGTTGAGCTGTTGCAACAGTTCACGGAAAGCGCCGCCCGCGCTGCCTTCGCGCCGTAAACTCACGGTGATGATCTCTGTCTCCGAAGCCGCAATCGCCTGCTGCAGAATAGCGGGCGACGGATAGCCTGCCGTGCCCAGTAAAAACCGCGATGATGGCGTATGTTGATAAAACATGCTTAACCTCCCTGCATCGGTGACAGCACTTCCAGCTGATTCCCGGCTTCGAGACGCTGGCTGGCGTAACGGGCGCGCGGCACAAATTCACCGTTCAGCGCCGTGGCAACCGTGGCCGGATCGATCTGCTGCTCCTGCAACAGTTCGGCTACTGTGCGCGCCGCGGTATCGATGCCGCGTCCATTCAGTTCAATTCGCATGAGTCATCTCCTGAGTCAGTTGCTGGATAAATTGTTCAGCCATCATCGGCGCCAGCAGGAAGCCGTGGCGATAAAGTCCATTGATCGAGAAAACCCCGTTTTGATAGCGGACTTCGGGCAGGTTGTGGCGGTAAGCGGGACGCAGGCCGGTGCCGCTCTCCAGCACGCGCGCTTCGGCCAGGGCCGGATGCAGGGTATAGGCGGCGCTGAGCAGTTCCATCATGGCACGCGCGCTGATCGGGCTACTGTCATGGCTCTCCACCATAGTGGCGCCCAGCATAAAGACCCCATCGGCACGCGGCACCAGATAACAGGGGAAGCGCGGATGCAGCAGGCGAACGGGACGGGAAAGAGTGAGGTCAGGCGCGTGCAGGATCAGCATTTCGCCGCGCACCGCCCGCAGCGCGGGTTGCATCTCGGCGGCGTGGATGCCCCGGCAATCAATAATCTGACCGCCGGGCGCGCCGGAATGAAAGGACACGTCGGCCGCCAGCAAACGCTGCTGCAATTGCTTTAGCGCACTGCGCGGATCGAGATGGGCTTCAGCGGCAAAAAATAGCCCGCGAGCAAAACGATTTTCCAGCGCCGGTTCAATTTCACCGGGCGTGACCCATTGGTGCTGATGAGTCAGACTGGCGAAGCGGATCAGTTCGCGGCTGTCGCGCGGCGGCGCAACCACCAGCGTGCCGTGCTGCACAACGCCCTCAATCCGCTGCGCCCACCAGGCCGCGGCGTGCTGACCCCACTCAATGACCTGCGGCGGCGCACTCTCCGCTTCGCACCAGGGCGCCAGCATCCCGCCAGCCCAGTGAGAGGCCGCAAGACATTCAGGACGGGTAATGACTTCAACTGTTTCACCGCGCTCTGCCAGCAGCGTGGCTACGCACAGCCCGGCCACACCACTGCCGAGTACCGACCAGCGGCTCATGCTGTCCGCCCTGCGGGCGTTGCGTCATTCAGGATAGGATGGTTCATAGTGGCCTCGTCGTAACTACGCGAAGACCCGGGATACCAGAAGGGAAAAAAGCGAGAGCATGAATGGCGATGCCCTTGCGGCAAGCATCTGCAAAGAGCGGATGCCCGTCTTCCTACGCCAGTATCAACTGGGTCAGGTTCAAAGGGTCGCTAAGCCGCGCGCTGCGCTATTAGCCTCTCAGTCTCTCTGGCGAGACTCCCCTGACGGGTTCTAGTTTTAAGTTAAGCGGGCAGGTTCGTCAAGTGAAGGGCCGATGATCGATCACAACCGCTGCAAGTATGTCAGCAGTCGGCGGTCAGCCCGATAACGCCGGGTAGAAATAACGATCGTTTCAGAGCCAAACCATCACGCAGCCAGCTGGCAGGCTCACTGCGCCAGTTGTTTATCAGCAGGGGATAAGAGTTTGACGCCAGAGAGATCAACCCACTCGCGCGCCCGATTAAGATCGTAGGATGCCTGCATCGCCAGCCAGAGCCGGGCCGCAATGCCCAAACCGGCTTCAAGCCGGAGCGCCATTTCGGGGCTGATCGCGGTTTTACCGGCTGCCACCTTACTCAGCGCCGATGGTGAGACGCCAATATGGCGGGCCAGACTGCGCAGACTCATCTGATGATCGTCGAGGTATTCCGTAATCAATCCTCCCGGATGGGGTGGGTTAATCATTGTCATTAGTGATAATCCTCAAGGTTCAGAATATAGACATCACCGTCGAGAAATTCGAAAGTGATGCGCCAGTTAGCACGCACGGTTATCGCGTAAAGATGGCATTTGTCACCTTTCAGTGTATGAAAGTTGAACCCCTGAAAGTGCCTGAATTCATTAATTGTCATGGCATTATCCAGCACCATCAGCCGCAGCATGATCCGATCAATATCTTTTGCCTGCAGACCGCTCGTGTCACCTTTTTCGTATAGCCTTTGCAATCCCTTATGCTTCCAGCTTTTAATCACGTTGATCACTCCTGTTTCTCAACGGGAAACAATATAGCAAGGTGTTTCCCTTCAGGCAACAAAATTCCCCGACCAGCCCAGCAATGAGCGGTCCGAAAAGAGTATCAATAGCTGAAACGGTGTCGTCCAGATAGGTTTGTGATGGCCTGCAGGAATTCAGAGCGGCCTCTGAAAGAGGCCTGACGCAATGTCTGCGACTTGATGTAATCCTGCAGGTTTAACCCGCATTACGCTCAAAGTGGCTGTTAACAAACGCGCGACAGCGCGGCGAGATGGGATCGAGGAACACCTGCTCCGGCGCGCCGGACTCTTCAATCATGCCCTGATGCAGGAAAATCGCTTTATTGGACACTTCCCGCGCAAAGCCCATCTCATGAGTGACGATAATCATGGTGCGTCCCTCTTCCGCCAGGCTACGGATCACCCGCAGCACTTCGCCTACCAGCTCCGGATCAAGTGCCGATGTGGGCTCATCAAACAGGATCGCTTTTGGCTGCTGCGCCAGCGCACGGGCAATCGCCACACGCTGCTGTTGTCCGCCGGAAAGCTGCGACGGCCAGGCGTCGCGCTTCGCGTACAACCCCACTTTATGCAGCAATGCCTCCGCCTCTTCCAGCGCCTCTTTATGGCTGCGCTTCTGGACGTGAATCGGCGCTTCGATGATGTTCTGCATCACCGTTTTGTGCGGCCACAGATTGAAACTCTGGAAGACAAAACCGAGCTGCATACGCATCAGTTTGATGCGGCGACGCTGCTCACGGTTCAGTTTTTCATCAGCATTATCCAGCGTGACCGTCACCTCACCCACTGCGATCTCCCCGGCCTGCGGCACTTCAAGAAACGGGATGCAGCGTAACAGGGTGCTTTTGCCGGAGCCGCTGGCGCCGATCAGCGAAATCACATCGCCATCCTGCGCCGTCAGGCTAATGTCGTGCAGCACTTCATGTCCCGCATAACTCTTTCTGAGATGACTCAGCATGATAGTCGGTGCCGTCATGAACGCGCTCCAAAATAGTAAGGTGATAAACGACGTTCCAGCATCGATACGCCTTTGCTGACCAGCATGGTCAGTATCAGGTAGATAACCGCAGCACTGAGGAACACTTCCAGCGCCCGAAAGGTTGACGAGACAATCGAATCGGCAATCCCGGTCATCTCCATCAGGCTGATGGTGCTGACCAGCGAGGTGGCTTTAATCATCGAGATTATTTCGTTGCTGTAGGCCGGTAATGCCTGGCGAATGGCGATCGGTAAGGTAATCCGGGTGAAGATTTTGTATGACCCCATACCCGAAACCTTTGCCGCTTCCAGCGACTGCTGGCTGACGGCGCGCAGCCCACCGCGCAGAATTTCAGAGGTGTAGGCCGCATCGTTGAGGATCAACGCCAGTAACCCGCACCAGTATGGATCGCGCAGCAGCGGCCAGAACAGACTTTCCCGCACCGCCGGTAAGCTGCCGAGTCCGTAATAGACCATGAAAATCTGAATCAACAGGGGCGTACCGCGAAACAGCCAGACATAGAAACGGCAGAACAGGCTGCCGACCCGCGTCATGCGCAGCAGGTTGAGCAGCAGCGCCAGCAGGCCGCCGCCCAGCAGCGACAACAGGGCGAGATTAATCGTCAGCGGTAGCCCTTTCAGCAGTGCCAGCAGCGTTTGCTGTAAAAAAGTGATATCCACGTGGACTCCTTATTCCTTTACGCGCTGTTGACCGCGCATCGCAAATTTTTCCACGTAGCGGAAAACCATGTCAGAACAGGTGGTGATGATCAGGTAGATCACCGCGCCGACGCTGTAGAAGAAAAACGACATCTGCGTGGAGTTGGCGGCGGTTGACACCTGATTCATGGTTTCCACCAGCCCGGTCACCGACACCAGCGCCGACTCTTTGATCACCGATTGCCACTGGTTACCCATTCCCGGCAGCGCGGTACGCAACGCCTGCGGGACGATAATGCGGCGGAACATCATTAAGCGCCCCATCCCGGTGACCGTTGCCGCTTCCAGCGTGCCTTTCGGGATGGCGTAAAAGGCGCCACGAAACACACCGCTCTGGTAGGCGCCGGAGATCAGCCCGATGGCAATCGCGCCTGCCACAAAGCCGTTCACGTCAAACGGCCCCTGGAAGCCCAGCGCGGTGCCGACGGTCGATACCACCTGCCGTCCGCCAAAATAGAACAGGTAGATCACCAGCAATTCCGGCACGCCGCGAAACAGGGTAATGTAGCTGGCCGCCAGCCGTTGCTGCCAGCGCGAGCCGGCAATCTGCATCCAGCACAGTACGCTGCCGAGCACCGCACCCAGCAGCCAGGCACAGAGCGAGACGCTGACCGTGACGGCGGCGGCGTTAAGCAGCACACCGCCCCACCCTTCGTCGCCAAAGCCAAGTATCTGCCAGTCAATATTCATCAACATCAGCGGTTACGCTTTGGGTGCGACGTCTTCGCCGAACCATTTCATCGACAGTTTGCTCAGCGTGCCGTCTTTGATCATCGATTCCAGCGCCTGGTTCAGCACCTGCTGCAGTTCACTGTTGCCTTTACGCAGGCCAATCGCTGAGCCGGCACCCAGTACGCCGCCAGAGAAGCCGTAGCCGCTGCTGCTGATCGCCTCAGCATGTTTTTTCACAAAGGCGTTGAGGTTGGTGCGTGACGCCATTACCGCATCAACCCGGCCATTCATCAGGTCAGCGAAGGTCTCCGGGCCCGCCTGATAGGTACGGATAGTGGCAACATCGCCGAGATATTTTTGCAGGAAGTCAGCCTGAATGGTGGCGACCTGCACCGCGATGGTTTTGCCCTTAAAGGTGGTTTTCAGATCCTCAATCGCTTTTTTCATGCCCGCTTCATCATCGGCCGTGACCACCGTGCCGCTGCCTGGCAGAGTTGCCAGCGGCGAGGTTTTAGAGGTCACAAAGCTGGAGACGCTGACGGTGTACTGATGGGTAAAATCGATCGCTTCGGCGCGCTTGGGGGTAACGGTAACGGCATCAATGACCGCATCATATTTACCGTCGATCAGGCCTGGGATCATGCCGGACCATTTCTGGGCAATGATTTCATATTTGAAACCGGCGCGCTTAGCCAGCTCCGCCACCATATCCGGCTCATAGCCGACGATTTTGCCGCTCGGAGTGGTCTGGTTAAACGGGGGATAAGCCGCCTCGGTGGCAAATTTCAGGGTGCCAAAATCTTTTGCCTGGCTGACAGCAGACGTCGCCAGTAATGCCACGGTCAGGGAAGCCGCAAACAGACGGTTGTGCATCATCATAGAAACCTCATTTTTTTTATTAAGAGAGCAGATCAATCGCAAGGCGGGTCAGCGCCTGCGTCCCGGCGGCAATGCTGCGTTCATCCGGTTGATAGTCGGAATTGTGCAGATGATCGTCACGGCCCGGCGTGGCAGACCCGATGTGGATCTGGCAACCCGGCGCCCGTTCGGTAAACAGCGAAAAATCTTCGGCACCAAAGCTGTCGCTGGGCTGCGCGATAATCGGCTTATCGAACTGGTGCGACAGAATCTGCTCCAGCGCATCGATTAGCCGATCGTCATTCATCAGCGGTGGTACGCCACGCTGGAAGTTAACCTCCACGCGCACATTTTGCGCCAGCGCCACGCCCTCACACATCCGTTTGAATGCCGCTTCCATGTCGGCACGTACCGCAGGCGATTTGGTGCGGATAGTGCCCTGAAACAGGCAGCTGTCAGGAATAATATTGTGGGTGGTGCCGCCCTGAATGTGGCCGATGGTTAACACCGCCGAGTGGGCCGGATCGCGTTCGCGCGAGATGATAGTTTGTAGCTGACTGATGAGATGCACGGTGGCAATAATCGGATCGCTGCCCATGTGCGGGCGCGCGGCGTGGGTTGAAACGCCATGCACCGTCACGTCAAATTCGTCACTGGACGCGGTACTGGCGCCGCGGGTTAACGCTACTTCACCAGCCGCCAGTTCAGGCTTATTGTGCAGAGTAATCGCCCAGTCGATGCCTTCCGCCGCACCGTCAGCGATCATCGCCTGCGCGCCGCTGTCCGGGGTTTCTTCGGCGGGCTGGAAAATCAGCCTGACTCTCCCTTTTAGCTGCTGACGATAATGCGGCAGAATCGCTGCTACGCCCAGCAGGGTGGCGGTGTGAATGTCATGCCCGCAGGCGTGCATTTTGCCGGGCCAGACGCTGGCAAAAGGCAGCCCGGTCTGTTCGTGGATCGGTAACGCATCCATATCGGCGCGAAGCAGCAGGGTTTTCCCCGGCTCAGCGCCGTCGATATCCACCATCACGCCGCTGCGGCCGATGCCGGTTTGTGGCGTCAGCCCCAGCGCCTGTAACTGTTGTGTTACCAGGCTGGCGGTACGCAGCGTATCGAAGCCTAATTCCGGGTGGGCATGAATATCGCGTCGAATCGCCACTAAATGCGATTCCAGTTGTTCCGTTCTGGCTTTTATTTCTCTGGCCAGCAGTGCTTTATCCTGATTCATAGCAGCCCCGGCAATATTGGGTCGGCATCGTAATGCAGACTCTTTTTTTATGTGATCATGATTTCTGGTGTTTGCGACCGTTTATTTATTCACAGCATGACGCAGAAAGCAACGCGCAAAAGCCGGTCGCAGTCGTTTTAAAATCAATGAGATAGAAATAACCTCAGGAAGATTGAATGAGAATCGGGCAGATCAGCAATAATATTAATAATCCGCAAGATGACATTACTTTCACTACTTATATGGTGATGAAAGCCGGTTACCGGACAGTTGAATTAAACATGCCTGTTAATATTGCGCTAATTTTTGCGGCTGTTGGTCGGCAATAAAATGCCCGCAGTTCAGCAGCGTTACTTTGCTGAGCGGTTCAGCCACCGCGCAGGCCAGCGCGGGATGCAGCGGCTCACGGACTGGCGTCAGAAGCATGCGTCCGGCTGACACAACGGGTGTTAAGCCCCTACTCGCCTTATCCGCTGGCCTGCCGCGTTATGGGACCGGACTCTGCCACTCTGCGCGCGATTGCTCACTAAGTGCAGGCCATCCCGATGATGAGAAACGTCAATACGGACTGGGTGCTGCGGGTGCCGACGCTGCATTTCTCGCTCAGTCAGGATCGCCTGCAGGCCGGTGACCTGGCAGATCGGCCCGAAGTCGCGCATCCGCAGGATATTATGCAACATGCCTGTTTGCGCCAGCGTCTGCCTGGCGGCAAACGTTATCACTGGGAATATCAGCAGCATGAGCAACAGTTTGCGCTGGATGTGCCGCGCAGCCTGACCCTCGACAGTAGCGCTTTAATGGTGGAAGCGGCTGTCGCAGGATTAGCTGTGGCCTATGTGCCAGAGCCCTACGCCCGGCAGGCTCTCGACACGAAGCGGCTGGTTACTTTACTGGAAGACTGGACGATTGCGTCGCAGGGTATCGCACTCTACTTTCTGCAAAATCGCCATATGCCTGTTGCATTGCGACTGTTCGTGGACACGGTAAAAACAGCGATGCGTGTCTGAAATTAATTCCGCTGATTCAGCCTGCGTACCCGTTAAAACGGGTTTCGGATCAGCATTAAGCGAACACCGGGCGGTTCAGGCCATCGTTCGCTGTAAGCCGACCCTGCCTCATCCCCGCCGGTGCCTCTGCGGAATCGTATAGTCTGCATCAGCTATCGCGTTAACCTCACCTCGTGC
The DNA here is from genome assembly GCF_054482835.1 of Pantoea sp. S-LA4. Taxonomy (NCBI): domain Bacteria; kingdom Pseudomonadati; phylum Pseudomonadota; class Gammaproteobacteria; order Enterobacterales; family Erwiniaceae; genus Pantoea; species Pantoea sp. S-LA4. The sequence goes on from NZ_JBTLRC010000004.1 coordinate 485,539, forward strand.
CACTCACCTGAACATCCGTGAGCATTCGACCTGACCCGTCATTCATTCGCTCGACCATCTGGCGTCATTCTGCCCCCGCCTTCAGCCAGGCAGACGCTGAAATAGCGTAGCAAACGGAACGGCACATAAAAGATTTACCTAACAAGTGTTAGATAGGTGTTGACGCACATCGAATCGGCAGCTAAGGTTTATCTACCTAACGTTTGTTAGGCAACTCAACCCCAACTTTCAGGATGCCGACCATGACAACTAAACTTCAGCTTTTCACTTCGCCTTCAGCCTTTCCGAACCCACAGCGTCTGCGTCTGTTCATGCACGAAAAAGGCATCGCTGACCATTTTGCCGAAACCATTTATGATATGTCCCCTGTGGGAGAACAGCGTGGCTGGCGTCATCTGAATATGAACCCGTGGGGCGAAACGCCCACTCTGCAACTGGCTGACGGTAGCTATATTTCCGAAACGGCTGCCATCGTTCGTTATCTTGACCAGGAGTATCCCGGTCGCAAGATCATGGGAGAGACCGCACTGGAACAGGGTCTGGATAACATGTGGGATAACCGGGTTTGGGTGCACATCCTGTACCGCATCGTTACAGCATTCCACGTGTTGCATACCGGCCTCGGCTTCAAGCTGGAACTGACCAAAAATGAGGCCTGGGGCGAACACTGCCGTAAGGAAGCGTTGGCTCACGCCGCACTGGTCAATCGTCATCTGTCAGACGGCCGCGAATGGCTGCTCGGCGGCGATGCCCCGACCTTCTCGGACATTACGCTGGCAACCGCCATCGCCTTCTCGAAATTCCCGGTCAATGCCACACCACTGGACGAGCGTTTTGAGTTCCTGGATGCGTACTGGCAGCGCTGGACAAAACGTCCTGCTTTCCAGGCAGCCTACGCCGATCGCAGCAGCGGCATTCCTGAGCTGGATTCGCCAGCCCGGTAATAGCTTCTCAATGAAAACGCCGGTACGCCGGGATCGCCATCCTTTAACTTTCCCGGTGACCGTAGTGGTCCCGCTAGTATCGGCTGGCGATGCCGCTTTCTGAACCATGAAGGAACGGCGTCTGCCTGAGCACCCTGGTCGCAGTGAACGCAGTGCTCTGCCTGACAATCTACCTGTCACACGGTAGGTATTTGCTGTAAAATAGCCTTCTTTATTGAAGAGATCGTCCCTGGACGAAAGGCACAAAGATGAGCGTCAATTCTAAGGAAGCCATTTTGTTGGCGGCCAAAAAAATTGCCCAATCGCAGGGCTACAATGGTTTGAATTTCCGCGATCTCGCGGAAGCTGTTGGTATCAAAGCGGCGAGTATTTACTACCATTTTCCCAGCAAAGCCGATCTGGGTATTGCCGTTGCCAGACGATATTGGGAGGACGGCGCGCTCGCGCTGGAGATGATCGAATCAGAAAGCCCGTCCCCGCTTGACGCGCTGCATCGCTTTCCTGAAATCTTCCGCAGATCGCTTGAGGCCGACAATCGTCTCTGCCTGGGCAGTTTTATGGGCGCTGAAACCGATACTTTACCCGTTGAAATGACCAATGAAATTCAGAAATTTGCTGAAGTAAACATTACATGGCTTAGTAAACTTCTGGTGGCTGCGAAGGTGTGCGAATCAGGTGAGAGTGAATCCAGAGCACGTGCAATTTTCGCAGCTATTGTCGGTGCCCAGCTTCTGGCCAGAAGTCGCTCGGATATTTCGCTTTTCGATGCCCTGGTCGATTCATACCGCGCGTCCGGACCTCTGCCTGCCTAGCCACTGACAGCGACCCGCTTTGGCGAAAGATAAAAACCGGGTAATAGCCCGGTTCGTCTCTCATTCAGCCTTTCTCTGGTGTTAATAAAACTGAACGTCATTGATCATACTTGCGTCATCCCCCCATCCACACAGATTTCTGCTCCGGCTATATAACTGCTTTCATCGCTTGCGAGGAATAGTGCAGCACTGGCAACTTCTTCAGGTCTGCCCATTCTTGATAACGGAATGGTGCTGATTATCCCATTACGTAGCTCTTCAGAGGCCGCAAGCATCATTTCCGTATCGATGGGGCCAGGGGCGACAACATTTATTCGAATGCCACGGTCGGAGAGTTCTTTTGTCCATGTGCGGGCAAAAGAACGAAGTGCTGCTTTACTGGCGCCATATACGCCATATCCCGGCGTGCCAATCACATCGGCAATCGACCCGATCAAAACGACGCTCGCGCCCTTCTTCATCAGGGGAAGTGCTGCCTGCATAGCAAAAAGCGGTGAGCGCACATTCAGGCCGAAAATAGCATCAAAATGTGCCGGGGTGACGTCATCAATCGTCGAGTATTCCGCCATTCCGGCATTGATGACCAGCACATCTATCTGGCCAGACTCTGCCCTGATTACATCAACTATCCGCGTCAGTTCGCTTATCTGGCTGACATCAGCACGAACGGGCCTGGCGGTGCCCTTTATGGTGTGGCTGGCTGCTTCTAACTCTTCATTTCGGCGCGAGGTCAGCCAGGTCGTTGCACCTTCACTGGCAAATCGCTGGCTGATAGCCAGACCAATGCCTTTTGCTCCGCCGAGTATCAGGGCAACTTTATTCTCTAATCTACGCATCTGCTCACTCCTGTCGGGATGGAAAACAGATGATATAATTTTTATACTTAATAACAATTACGCACTTTGTTTATATCAGGTATCGAGGAATATATCGCTATGGCTCAAATTGAGAGTAATGACCTGACAGAAATAGGAAAAACCCGACCGGTGCTGGAGAACATCACCAATAAATGGTCAATTTTAATTCTCACCGTACTTTGTAGTGAACCCGTGCGCTTCAATGAACTCCGTCGCCGACTGGATGGGATTACGCACAAAGCCTTGTCTGATGCGCTTAAACGGCTTGAGCGCAATGGATTGGTGCATCGAAAGGTACTGCCGACTTCGCCGGTGAGTGTGGAGTACAGTCTTACATCACTGGCACAGACGCTTCAGGAGCCTTTTAGTGCGCTGTATGGATGGGCGCTAAAACATGGTGCGGAAATGGAGCAGGCTCAGTTGCGGTATGATTCCCGGCATGCAGAAGAGGTTTGTTGAATCATCCTGCAATCCGGGTCCACCAGTCGCCTTTGATTGACGCTGTTATGTCCGCGAAAAGATGATTACATTTATTCAGCAAACTTATCCGCGGCTCTGCCGCTCAGCAGAGTGTTACTCACCGACACGCGGATTGATCGCAGGGAAGACCCGTCGTTAACATTAAAAGTAACTCCGCAAACAGAGGCAGGGAAAGTATGAGGGAGATTGCACCTGAGGGCATAACCGGTATGCCGTCACGCACGGCAGAGTATCTTTGCCGTCAGACTGCACGCCTGGTGAAAGGAGGAAGCCTGACCCCGGAGACCTGCCAGCGCATCTATGCTTTTTGTGGTATCAGACCGTCAGATGCTCAATGGCGTCAGTTTCTTATCCCGGTTCTTTGCTGTCTGGGATTACTGTCACTGGTTGCCGGATCGGTGTTCTTTATTGCCTGGAACTGGGCGTGGCTGCCGAAGATGGCGAAATTTGCCCTTGCTGAACTGCTGATTGTCGCGCTGGCGGTGGTGGTCTGGTGGCGCTGGTACAGCACGCTGGCACGCAGCGCATTGCTGGCAGCAGGGTTAAGTTTCGGTGCCCTGTTTGCGCTTTATGGGCAGATTTATCAGACCGGGGCTGACAGCTGGGAGCTATTCCGGGCCTGGTTATGCGTTCTTCTGCCGCTGGCGCTGATTGCCCGGCAAAACAGCCTGTGGTTTTGCAGCTGGCTGGTCGCTAACCTGGCGTTCCAGCTCTATTACACCACGATGCCGACCTCACTGCTGGATCTCGCCGTGTCTGACAGCTTCACCCGACTCCCGTCGGCGGTGCTTCACGGATATCTGGCGCTGCTGGCCGCCTGCCTGATTATCAGGGAAGCGCTGGCCTGGCGGGCGATAACGCATCATCCTGAGAGCTGGCTGGCAAGTCGCTGGTTCTCACGGGTGATGGCTGGATTTTTACTGCTGCTGCTGACCACCATCGTGGCCGGGAACATTTCTGACTGGGACGGTAACAACCACTTTACTTACATCACGGTCGGCTGGGCGATCACCCTGCTGGCAGGTTATTACCTGTACCGTTACCGCTATCAGGATCTCTGCATGCTGACGCTGGGCATCGCCAGTCTGACTGTTGTTGGTTGTGCGCTAATCATGCGGTTATTTCTTTACGCCTACGATACGGGCGATCTGTTTTTGACCGGTGCCCTGATGGCATTCTGGCTGGCGGTAAATGGTTCTATCCTGCTGAAGTGGCAACGCAAAATGGTTGAAAAGGAGCCGATCGATCCGGTTCCGGCCAGGCTGACCTTACTGACAGACACGTTGCGTCAGCAGGGTTTGCTAAGCGCCTCGCAGATTGAAGAAATTCAGCAACGCGATCTCGCCTCCGACCTGCCCTGGTATCTGAGGCTGGCGCTAAGCGTCGGTGGCTGGATCGCAGCGATCATCATTCTGTTACTGCTGATACTGCTGCTCTATACCGCTGACTTACTCGACCAACCGAATGCCGCCACCCTTATTCTTCCTTCACTGCTGCTCGCCGTCATTGCGCGCGGCCTGCTGCACAGTCAGCGTGACGGTAAACATCACCTCGGGCTGGCATGGGCAATTGCGGCGACCTGCGGGCTGATATCCGGCGTTCTGCTGCAAATCCACAGCAATGACGTCAGCTTCCTTATGCTCAGTTCACTATGTGCAGTGCCGATCCTGGCCGCGATGGCGGTGGCTATGCCCGACCGCACTTATCGATTTATGGCCATCACTGCCCTGACCTTTTTTCTGGTGCTGGCGGGCCATTCTCTGGCCCGGCTGTCCCTGTCGCCGACGGCTGGCCGCCTTGCTGTTTGCGGAGTGGTGGCGGCGATAACGTGTTGGTGGCTGTGGATCGTCAGTCATCAGCTGAGGTTACAGGCAGGGCTGTACGCTGACGCGGTACATCCCCTGCTGTATGGCATCCCGGCTGGTCTGATGTTGCTGAGTTTCCTCGGGATAAACGCGGCGTATCTCACGGATTTCATCTGGTCAACTGCGCAGTTGACTACGCTTCAGTCTGCGACAGGCACAGGGATCGCGGCAGGCTTAGTGCTGAGTGCACTCAGTCAGAAAAGGAATGGCCAGTCGCTGTTTTCGATTATCACACTGCCCGCCGCCCTGATCTGCGGGGCTGTCGCCCTCTATGCACCGGGTATTGGACTGGGCCTGTGGTTGATTCTGATGGCGCGTTATCAGGGAAGTCAGGGATTACTGGTGGTCAGTGGCGGTTTCATGGTGCTGTATGTCATTGGCTGGTATTACTTCCTGGCGGTTACTCTGCTGCAAAAATCCCTGCTGCTGATGGTCGGTGGTCTGGTTTTACTGGGGCTGGTATGGGGAGTCAAAAAAGTGTTACCCGCACCGATCGGAGGTGCCAGTGAGAATGCGTAAACAGAGCCGATGGCTGGCAGGCGCAGTGATAGCGCTGGCGCTGGTGGCCGTCAATGTCAGCATCTGGCAAAAAGAGCAGGTGCTGAAACAGGGCGCGGTCATGATTTTACCCCTTGCGCCGGTTGACCCGCGATCCCTGATGCAGGGTGATTACATGGCGCTGAATTATGCCCTGACCCGACCTCTGGAACTGAGGTTGTATCAGCAGGCTGAGACCTGCGGCGCGACCCTGTCAGCGCCCTGCCTGCCCACCAGCGGGACGCTGATTGTTGACCTCGATGCGCAGCGTCATGCGACTCAGGCCCGGTTTGATCACGGTGAGCCTCTGCAGGCGAATCAGCTACGGGTGAAATACCATCAACATTCTGGCTCGCTGACCGTCGGCACCAACGCCTGGTTCTTTCAGGAAGGCCATGGCGAGCGTTTCGCGCAGGCACGTTACGGGGCATTCCGCGTCGGGAGCGATGGCACGGCACTCCTGACCGATCTGCTTGATGAGCAGGGTAAAGCGATTCAGCCTTAACTATGCCAGACGCTTACTGGCCTGCCAAAAAATACTCTGACAGGCGGCTTTAAGATCCTTCCTGCCATGATGCCCGTCACGGATCGCCACGAGGCTCTTGCTGGTCTGTGGAACCGGTTATCGATCATCGCCTTAGCGCTGATATTTACTAAGGCGCTGAACGTTCCGGCATCAGTTGCCAATGCGATCTGCTGAGTTAAACCGGCCGGAGAGGTGTTATAAGCGGGCAACGGCCAATAGGGTGTGAGTAAAGCGGTCGGGACGGAAGCGGAGTAGCACAGGCAGATTATGGTTGGTGCAGCAACCTGTTGATACGCTACCGCGCAGAAGGTTCTGTCTGCTTACCCAGGTTGCCTGCTACCGGATGTGGCACGGTCAAGTACGTAACCGTCGTAATGCTTAATGGCGTGCACACTACGCGGGCTCGTTTCCCGGGGCTTCTCCCCGGGAAACGTTGATAGTCGTTGGTACAGAGATTGCGGGAGTAATAAGCGGCGGTTAGCCCGGCAGGTATCCGGCTACTGCTCGTTTTTACGCTGCACATCCTCTGCGGCAGAAACGCCGGTGATGTCAGAAAGCCCATCCTGATCGATTTCAGCCGCGGCACCATCAACAGTCCGGGCCATCATGAGTAAGTCCTGCAGTTCGTGCAGCAGAATGGCCGCATCCGATTTCAGCACCTCATCGGTATCCACGGACTCAATAATCGTATTGATGGCCTTTCCGGCGCTTTCCATCATTTCAGTCACACCGCCCTGCTTACTCACTGCAAGCACCAGCGCGCTGATCAGAAGCGATTGAGCCTCGACGCGGGCAGTTAACTGTTTGGTTGCCGCATCAATTTTAGAGATTTTGGCAAGCATGCTTAACACAACGTTTTTCATGGGAAATACTCTATAAAACCTATATTTGGCAGTTAATCAGGTTGAGGAAACGCTGATTAACCATTTTCACTGGTTCACTGGCTGAAAATAATTAACAAAACCTCTGTCGGATTACGCTATTTTTTGACCAGCGTAAGCCTCTGAAAATTTGCCACGGTTACCGGCCTGCCGCATCCAAAACAGACTGCTCCGTGAGCACCTTTCTTCATGTCAGACAGGAGAGAATAGGTAAACTTCCTGTCACCGCAGAACGGACATTGAAATTTAGCGAACCTCATGAATACACATTAGGGCCATCCCCGGTAAAAGGGGGCCCAGCATGGCAGGTTAGCGTTAATTGACAAGCACATTTACGTCAGCAGCGATTTATTGAAGGAGAACAGAATTTTCGTCCTCTGCCGGGCTGATGAGAAAGATTTTCTGGCTGAAGAAAACAGCTCAAAACCGGACCGACCCTGAGCCTGTTTAATCAGCATCAGAATATCAGCATCCCCGCTTAGCGCCGCCAGCCTGGCGCTGGCGGCCTGAGGCGATACGGCAGGCACACTGCCACGGCTAGCCGCTTAGCGGATCAGTGAGTAAAAAAATCCGTTAATATTTCCGCCAATTTTTCCGGCTGTTCGTCGGGAATAAAATGCCCGCATTTCCCGATAACCGCACCGCTGACCTGCTCAGCCACTGTACGCAGCGGGGTCGCCATATCCGGTATTGAACCCTGTTCGGCACTGACCGCCTGCAGCGGCAGCGCCAGCTTTCCAGCCTGCGCGCGCTGGTGATTCTGACTGGCCGGCCGACTGCTCAACCGCCCGGCAGTAAGCCAGCCCGGCCCGCAGCGCGCCGGGCTGCTGATAAAGGCGCAGATATTCAGCGCGCGCCGCCGCATCTATCCGGTGCGGACTGGTCGCTTTACGGTTAAAGAACCAGTCCAGGTAGATCGCTTATCCGGAACGTTAAGTAATCCAGCCGCTGCTATGAATGAAAGCAGATTTTATTAAACCCGATCAGGCAAGAAGAATTCTGCAGGAGGATGAAGGCTATAACGGACTCCTGCGGTAAATTTATGCATCATGTACCACCCTTACGCCTTAGGAACCGAGTGAAATAACTTCATCAGAGTCTGCCCGTAAAATTTACAATGCAGAACAAGCCATTAAAAAAGGACTTGTAACAAAAGGTAGAAGGGAAAGCCGCTCTTACTTACTGACCTGTATTATTTCTGATACTCAAGACTAACGGTCCTCCTGTTGAAGCGGCAGGGTATCCGTTATAGGTCAAAAAACCATTCCGGACGTCCGCTTTGCAAGAGACGAGCAGATTACCTGCGGATCAGCCCCGATGTTTACCGTTAAAGTTCATTCAGTGTTTATTATTCATGCCCTTGCATAAATCGTTCATCATGGATGAACACACGTGCTGCATTGGCGCGCAGACGTTCATAAGTCGTGTGGTCTCCCCGGCGTTGCGCAATGATCATCATTGCTGCAGTGACCTCAGGGTTGTTATGAACCGCGAGCCACTTTTCTCCCCAGATGTAAAATTCCCCTATCGCCTGAGATCTTTGCAAAAATCCAGGCGTATTGGCTATCAGTAGGTGTTGATCGTAGTCCAGCCGTTCTGCCTGCGTCATTGTTCGCCAGCTCGCCATCGGTAACGTGGGTAGCGATCCCTGATTCATCTCCGCTTCGGCCTGGGTCAGCATCGATTGCGTAATAAAACCTGCTTTCAGCCCAACAAGAATCACCAAACCACCCAACAAAAACGGAATCGTTACTGCACGTCCAAAGCGGGATACGTTGACAGGCTGCAGAACTGAGTCGGGTAAACTTATACGAAACAATACAAGCAGCAGCATGAGATGAGGTGTTGAAAGATAGAGTGGATACTCCAGCATCATGTGGATCACGACAGGCAGACCCGTCAGTGGTAACAGCCAGCCAGACTTATCCAGATAGAGTGAGTCACGCAGCCGCAGGATGAGTGGCCATATCCAGATACCGGCCAATAACAGCAAGCCTGCCATGGCAATGATTCCGCCTTCGGCCCAGACATACAACGCTTCATTATGCGGGTGAGTAACAGTGTCACTCTTTTGTACTAAACCCAGGGTCACTACCGCCAGTGGGAATTGCGCTTCGAAGCTACCCAATCCGCTGCCGGCCCACGGATGCTGTCCAATCATTTCAGCGGTCGCTTCAAGCATCAGAACACGTTCAACAGTAGATTTTTGGTGTATCAAATCGGCGTGCTGCCCTGCGGGCATTGCCCATAAGCCAATGGCTGAACAGCATCCTGCTAACGAGACAATTAACCCGCCTTTCCACAGAGCCGCTTTAGGATCGATTCGCGGCTGGCGTCGCCAGTCGGCAAATCCGGTCAGTAGCATGGATAAAATCACACCGATCATCCCGGTACGGCTTTGGCTAAGCGTTATCGCCGCGCATAGCGGATACGAGGGAAGTAGCCAAACAAATGTGCTTCTGCGTGTGGTTGCGGTAAGCGCAAGATAGAGCGTTACTGCTGCGCCCGTAGCCAGCCAGCTTGCCAGCAGGTTACGCTGCTGAAAAATGCCATAGGGTGAAGTGCCATAAAAATCCATCAAACGCAGGGCGATCTCCGGCAACCAGGCCTGCATCATGGCTTCGCCAGCCTGCAGCAGAGAAGATAAAACCACCAAAGCAAGTAAAATGCGTCGCTTAGACGACGTTAGGCTCACCTGACAGAGAGCCAGACAAAATAGCAGCGCTCCAGCGATTCCTGCCAGACGTGGCACGGCATGCTCTCGCCACAAAACTGATGATGTCCAGAACCACGGCAGCAACAGCATAGCTACTGCCAAAAAGGCGATGAACATGAAACGTGATATCAGGATCTCTCCGGTTCGCAACACATTCAGGAGAGCAGATAAAATGCACAAAAGCATCACACTCCATGCAAGGATGTTCTGAGGCATTTCCAGCCCTGTTCCGCCATTATTTTCAAAATAAATCGGCAGAATAAAAAACAGGTAAAGTGTTATGAGAGCCAGCGTAAATGCGCCGCGTGAGAGACAAAACAGCTTCAACTCCGCTGCCCATTTTCGTTGCATCTTCCGGATTATCTTCATTTTTCAGTTCAGTTGGGATGTTAAGTTGCCTTAAGCGCGGAAAGCGATAATAAACATCGGGCATATTTTTTTCGTGTTGTGGCATTTAAAGATTGACGCTCATAACGCCACCGCGTTATTAAACCGTCACTAGCATCTTCTGAAGCTGGCTGTTCTGCGCCAGTTTATCTATGCCAGGTTAGTTATGATTACAGAAAGCTCAAACAATTTCGCACCTGATCGCCGCGTGTTCAGATGAGCAGTGCAGCATACAATATTCAGCTATCCACCCACCAGCCAAAAACCTGCCGGTAATTAATATAATTTTATTGCCAGAATATTTATCATTATCAGTAAAGTCTGTTAAAAAATCAGCACCCGGCGGTTCTTCTACATAATTTCTCCAGACAGGGTATGGCTGTATACAGTTGTGTTATCGCCCGCATAGCCCAGGCTTCTTCTTTACGATTGCTGATGCCGAGCTTATTGACGGCTTTATATTTATGGGCGAGGACTGTTTTGCAATCAATATTTAACACACGCGATACATCACTGGTTTTTTTGCCTTTCCCCAGTTCCGCCATAACCCGAAACTGCCGTTTACTCATCCATTTCCTGACAAAAAAATGCTTAAATTGTTTTTGTACAAGGCATGATGAAATCATCTCCGCCAATTGCTGAACGCTCACTGTAGAGGGAATTAATGAAACCCCTTCTACAATAACATCCTCGCCGCAAAAAGTGGCAGGCAACTCCTCACTAATAATAATCTGTTTAATTTTATTATGATTTCTCCGGACATTCAAAATATCTGTAATACTTTCATAAAACTCATTAGCGGAGTTAAACATCCATATAACCACCTTTGGTCTAAACTCATCAACTACAGGCTGAATCTCTGCTTCTTTAGACGTTACCTTGAGATGTACAGAGTGATTATTAGCTAAAACATGCCGCACGCCCATCACGGCGTAATCATTGCCGGCAATCATCATTACTTTATCAATCTCCACAGAGGAGATATTCATACGGGGTTTCAGATAATACTCACTGCCGGTCTTTTCATCTGACAGGTATCTGATGTTATTTCTGATATTACCGTCCCAAAAGTCAGGAATAACTAAATTATTAATGTGATGGCGAACGCTAGCATTTCTCATTTTCCAGAGCCTCTCAAATTCGTACCGATTCATCACAATGCTTGAAATGGTGAGATCAACAGGTAACGAACGGTATCGGTGATGAGAGCGATTATGTCTCGCCAACGGCCATGTCAGTTCATTATATTTCACATCGATTAAAATATAATTTTATAATCCACTTATATAATATTAAGCAGCATAAAACTCTGGAAGTATGCATTCCTGAATTGGTAGGGCAAAGAGGAGTGAACAATACAGCATTGCTCATTAGCGGTTGCAGGTTCAGACTACTGATGAATCAGGCTGGTCTGATTGAATGGCTTTACCGTTTAACGCATAAATGTCGGGGCCCCACCATATTACCGATGAGATAGCCGTTGTTCTGTTTAACGACAACCAGGTGGTCGGTCTGCTCAGATGTATGCGAGTAGATATATTTAGTGAAAACGGCATCATCGAGATCATCGCCTTTATATTTGGAGACTACAACATTGCGCAACTCATAATTTTTCTGGTCAGTTTTTTCAAAAGAAAAATGCATAAATCTTTCGAATGAAAATATCTTACCTGTCTCTGCAGTTTTACGCGCTTCGCCGGAAAACATAACATTGCCTTGCCCTTTGCTGGAAAAAGTAACGGACATAGTGCCTTTTAAGTATTCCCATACACCATCATTCGGTACAGTATAGAATGTTGATACGCAATCAACTGTATTATTTATTTTCTTCAACGCAAGAAATACCAGAGTAATCGCCAGAATAATGATTACGACAAATACAGCCCTAAGCCTTTGGAAATTCATAAACATCATAGCATCCTGCGAATTTTTGACTGCCATCTTTCTGATAAGTACACCGGGTTATAAATGCTGCACCCTGGCCATTTAAAATAACCTCATCGGAAGGATGATAAATATATACATCATTACCGATACAAGGCGCATATTTATCTATCATCTCTTTAGCAAGCCTTAATTTAACCTCAGCGGTTTCAGGCGAGTTTTGATAAAGCATATAAACATTGCAACGCCCAACACTACCTATTTTGAAAACATTACTTTTATCCCATCCACCACGATTGATGAATGCGTAACCGATTATCGTAATGGCCAGTATACAGACAGCAGAGGTTATAATAATCTTTTTACCCGGCTTTTTATTCTCAATGGCTACCGGCTTCCCGACGACACCCAGCTGCTGAACCTTCAGATCTTCAGGCATTAAAAAGCCCGCGCGGGTTATTGTTTTGATCAACTCACCTTGAAAACCAAGTTGCTCAAATTTTTTTCTGAGCAAGGAAACATACTGATTCAAGGTATTATTGGACGCATTAGCACCGTAATTGCTCCATATCTCATCAAAAATATGCTCCCGGCTCATGACCTTACCCCGGTTTTCCAGCAACAAGCACAGTATTCGTGAGGCTGTCAGCGGAAGTTGTGTTTTTTCATTTTCACTTAAACGATGCCAGATAGCGTTATTGGCTTCATCGTAAAAGAAATCCTCTTCGATGATGTACATCATTCCTCTTCGAATCCATGATTAACAAAGATAGGATCTATTTTTTGCGTTTTAAACCGACCCGTTGAAACCGGATACTCTTACGGTTAAATTCTACGACCGCGATCACGGTATTTTCTCTGCCTGCAGCGTTCTTCCTGAGTTAAGACAGGCGGCAACGTGGCCTGTTCTTCAGGACAATGACCAACGCTTTCGCGTGAGACAGTCACCTGGTCCCTGTATGCCCTGAACAGCAGAATATGACGGTTTCTGCCGTTTTAAAATTATGTACCGCAACAGTAATAACATCAGGCTGTAAACTATTCAGTATGATTTTAAAAAATTGCGTTCATTTAAGCTGGTACCGGGATTGATACTAACCGATGCAAAAATATCAATCAAAGAAGATGGAGGTACAGGGTTGAACAGCAGCGGCAGTTCGCTGACTTCATGCCGTCTGAAGATGATGATGCAGTCCGCACCGGCACGCTCAACGCTATGCAAGAGAGGCCCCCTTCATCAGATGAAGCCCTTCGACAGACTGATACCTCACCACTGATATCACTATGCATAACCGGGCGGCAGCCGGCCCGGTTTTAACAGACAGAGTCTCATTCAGCGTTATGCGCGCGGGTTTCTTTCCAGCAACTCAATGCGGGCGCTGATTCAGGGTTATCAGCCGCGAAAATGCTGGCTACAGTCGGCAGCCGACACCAGACCGATGAAATAATTTACGCGCTTTACTGTCATCTTTAGGCCTGCGTTTAAAAATAAAGGCGTTTTATCAGGATAGGCGCATTTTGGCTGGTCAACACCACATCATTCAAACTCACCTGGACAGGCAGACGTAAGCAGTGATGCAGTTCCGCTCAGATACTGTGCTGAGGCAGCCTCTCTCCTCGCAGGTGGTATTCCATTACCGTATAAGGACGTACGCCTGGCGGCAGAGGATGTTCACCATAGACGGTTTTGGCCAGGGCATAGGCAACGACCTCTCCCCCTTCGCCGGGCAAACGCATACCATCCTTAACGATTGCAGGCATATCATCGTCAGCACGTAAAATCATGGGAGGCACCCGGCTGATAACCGTTCCGTCGACAACCTCTTCAGTCATCGAGAGCATGACCGGCTGCCCCGCTGACACGGCTTTCCCGTTGCGTACCCGATACCAGACAATGCCGTTTGCCGATTTAAGCGGCTTGCGCCCTGTCGCCAGCGAACGAATTTTTCTCTCCCCCTGCATCACCTTTTGCGCGACAGCAACCTGTACGGCTTTGACAAAGTCAGCCTGTGCCCGTCCGGCTTCTTTTGGCTTCAGGCGAACGGCTGTGCTCAGGCCATCTTTGATGCCTGCCTGGAAGGTGACATTATCAATATCGATACCGGCATCGCGCCAGTCATCCAGCCGGGCATGAAGTCCTTTAGCCATCATCACTCCGGCAATATAGGCCTGACGGTTCGCCGCGCTTTTCAGGTCTGGCGTGTTTTGCTGGTGCATTTTTTCACGCAGTTCTGCCAGCGTGATGGCAGCTTGTTTCAGCTCATCACTGCGGCAGTTAAGCGCCTGTTCCAGCTCGCTGGCTGCCTGTTCCTTCTGTTTGAGAGAATTTAAAAGCTCTGTGACCGTATTTTGACTTCCGGTCAGGGCATTGTTTTTATGGATCAGCTCGACCTGATTTTTCGCCAGATTTTGCTTTAACATCAACAGTTCCCGATCGCGTTCTGAAAGTTTTTGCTCAAGCGCCTTAATATTTTGCTGCTGTTGCTGACGCTGTTTAACATCCGTAGCAGTCAGCAACTGTAGCTTGTCCTCCCGCTGTTTAAGATCGGTGTTCAGATCGCTAATCTGACCGTTCAGCCTGGCAACCTGTTGCTGGCTTTGTTGTAACGCATCTTGCAGGGCGGCAACCTCCGGTGATTCGGATGAGGCGGGGTTTTTTACCTGGGCACTTTCTGCTACTGCAGGTTGACTGCTGGCTACTGCTGCAGGATGATTGCTGGCCTGTGCCAGGGCATCCTCCAGTCGCTTGTTCAGCTGTTTAATGGTTTCAACATCTGTTTTATGCTGGCTGGACAGTGTATTTATCCGCCGCTGCAAAATTAAATCAGCAACCGGCTGCTCTTTCCTTTTTCCAGGCTGTTTCAGATTAGAAATGCCCGTTTCCGTTTCATTTGTTGCCGGTTGCGGTGCTGACTGAGCATGATGATGAGCCGCCACCATCGCTTCGAGGCTCCAGCTTTCATCAGACGGCTGTGATAACAGGGACTCGGCGGCAGATGAAGAGATCGTTCCCGCAGCAACCCACTCAGGCAGGATCAAAAAGAGAGCAACGGCAACCAGTCTGAAATGTGAAGTGAAGCAGCGCACGGCTGTTATCCTTAGCGAACGTCAATAGCCTGGTTAATCAGGGTCTGGGCCAGCGCGCCCTTGATGCGATAACAAAGGTTGACCAGCGCGTACTGAAAGCGCGGCCGGGCCAGCTCTGCCACCTCCGGGCTGACGTCATCTTTCACCGACATAAACCCGGCGGAACTTTTCATTAGCCCGTCGTATTGCGCCAGATATTTGCGATATTCGGTCATGTTGACGGTGCGCAGGGATTCCAGATCGCGATTGCACTGAGCAAGGGGAGATAAAGACGACCTCACTTCATTTGTTACTGACTCAGGCGAAACCTTTTCTCTTTCTGTAGTGGGTTGGGATTTGATCGACACATTTTCCCGTGCGCTGCAACCTGCAATGCTCGTCATGATCACCATGGTGATCAAACAAAACCCGAAAATAATAAATTTTTTCATTTTATTTTTCCCGAAACACTTATTGATAGTTCACCACCAGAGGTGCTGAGCCAGAAAAAGCCCCTTCCGTTGGCGTGCCTTCAAGTGTTGCAGTAATTTTCAGCGCACTGATCCCCGACGGAACCGCGTGCGTCGTACTTAATTCTTTATTATTGATTTTTAAGCCTGCCTGCATACCATTGGACAAGGGAATGCTATTAGTGCCATTAACAGACTGAAAACTAATATTCATCGCTGCGGTACAGGAAAGACTAACGCTATTTTCTGCCTTTGCTCCCGCGGCACTCTTTTTGGCAATATCACCAAAAGGGATATCTACAGAAGCATTTTTAAACGAACAGGTTTCATTGTTCGGCATCGGGAATAAACAGGCTCCGGACATTGATGGCGGTGTCCAGAACCTGTTATAAAAACCAATGTGATGCAATACCACGCCAAAACATACATCTTTTGGATAAACATGCTGCGTACCGCCAGCTTGTGAAAATGAACCTGTGATATTACCAACGTGACTTGAAAGCTCACGTAGCGTCCATGCGCCATTAATATCATTTGGTGAAATGAATGTAGGGAGCCCGGTACCTGTACCGTCTGTCGTGTGAATGGCGAAAATAGCCAGCCGGCAATGCGTGCCACCCCAATAATCAGCATCACATTTGTCTGCAAAATCTGGCATATCCATTAATTTAGTATCAGCTAGTTTGTCATCAACAAAGATATTTCCAACGGCGACAGATGCTTCGTAGTATTGAGACGCCGGCCCTACTTTATAAACATAGGGCCATGTTATCATCGCAGCCCGAGAATGCGTGATAATATTTAAAATCAAAAAAATACCCATTAATATTTTTTTTGTGTTCATTTTTTACGTCCAGATTAATTAAATAAGACGAAACCCAAAATAAATATTTAAGTCATGGGGCGTCTTGGTTTGATTGATGTCAGCGAACAAAAAACTATGGATATTCCAGTAAAAACGTGGTCACAGCTTCAAAGGTGCCCTTCCCGACAGTTCTGTTTTTCACCCCTGCATCACTGGCCTGAATATAAGATGAAAACTTCAACTCAGTGGTGCCGGCATTTAACGGATATCCTTTAGTTTGCTGATTAACCGCAATATCACCGCCATCCGCGGCCTGAATACCAATGGCGAGGTGGTCAACACCATTGCGGCTGAACAAGGCGAGTAGCCCTGGCTGTTCTGCATCTTCAGTACCGGTAAAGGTCACTTTCACCTGACTACCCAGCGAGAGGTCGCAGTCCTTTAGCAGAATATGAAACGGAAACTGCCAGGTGCGCGGGGGGGTGTAAAAATAAAAGTTTTTATCCGGAATGGTGCCGAAATCAACCAGCACATTCTCGCCGTCGCCACCGGTGGCCACGGTACAGGGTTCTGCCACCAGCGTACCTTTGAAGTCCACATCCGAAGAGGCCGCCTGTACCGGCATATGCAGCATAACGCTCAACAAGACCAGCAACATAAATAGCCTGTTCATGCGACCTCCACGGTGAGTTTCACCGTCGCGCTAAAAGGTCGGGCGTCTAACTCTGTAGCCGGATCTTTAACCGGAACCGCCGTCAGTACGGGTACCGCTTTATAGCCGAAGCGAACGGCCTGATTAAGTTTTTGTGGCTTGCCATTGCTTTGTAGCTGGATGCCCAGTCCGTTGACGTCCGTTTCTACCGCTGCTTCATCAAATGCGACGGCCTTGCCTTCAATTTTTAGTGTCAGGTCGGGTACATCAGCCCCCGCATAGTTAGTGCACGACACCGTAAAAGGGACGTGTTGCTGATAACGCTTGCCATCGATTTTATGGATCCCAACTGCGTCACCAAAATTCACCAGCTGCCGGCCGTTGTTGGCATTGATGGAACACTCAACCACCCTTAGCGTACCGTGAAACTTTGCCGGGCCTTCAATTGGAGCGGCATACAGCGCAGGCGCAAGTAATAATCCGCCAATCAAAACCGAATAAAACCAGCCGCTACAGGTTTTGTTTACCATTTCCATTCCATTACCTCAGGGTATTTGCACCGCCAGCGTGGCCGTTGCGTTAAAATCCCCGCCGGCAAATTTAGCCCCTGGCTCTCTCACCAGCATGGCCAGCATTTGATAGGTTCCTGCCCCTTTACTCAGCGGATACCAGGTGCTGGGTACAATGTTTGACATATTACTATCATTAATCGCCACGATAACGCCTAAACTCGGGACATCGGTTGACAGCGCTAAATTATTAAAGGATGAGGCATTACCTTTAAACTGATACTCCACTCCGCCGGTAAACCCGTTGGTGCAGGAAATGGTCATCGAGAAAGGTTGCGCACTGGCACCTGATGAAACAGCCATGTTGGTGCGCGTCTTCCCTTCTGTAATGTCATCAACTTTTACATCGCCAAAATCGACATCTACAGCACTGGCACTGCAGCTACCGGCGATCAGGGTTCCGTGAAACTTCACCGTCGCATCAGCCATCGCCGCCGGAGCCAACAGGCTTGACAGCAGCAGCACCGCACTCACGTTAACCGCGAGATTCTTTATTTTTTTCAGCATGATTTTCTCCTCTTCTCAGCTCATCTGCAGAACCAGCGTGGCCGAGGCGTTAAATTCCCCGCCGGGAAGTTTGATCCCAGGCTTTGTCGTCAACCCGGCGGTAATGTTGAAGCTGCCGGTATTGGATGACAGACCAAACACCTGCTTCACGTCATAAAATGTGTTCAGATCCAGCGCACCGTAAGCCGTGGCGCTGACGTTACTTAATGTGATGCCAAGACCGGGCACATCCGTTGTCAGTGCCTGGTTATCAAACGATGACGGCGTACCGACAATTTTCATTTTTACGGTACCGGCTGGCGGGCTGTCGCAGGTGATTGAGACCGGAACCTGCGCCGTGGCGGAGTAAACCTGATCAACCTGCACGTCGCCAAACTCGACGCTGACGGTCTGTCCGTTGTTCACGCTGCAACTGCTTGCCACGATCGTCCCGCTGATGTTGATAGTCAGTGAATCGCTATCCGCCTGCACTTCACCAATCACGGTCATCAGACTGCAAAGCAGCAGGACGCGCACGAGGCGTTTAAAGATGGGGTTTGTCATATCAACCTCAGTCATAGCTCAGCCGGAAATCTGCTACCGCTCGGAACGCGCCCGGCACCATCGGCCCCGGAACACGTTCAGCAACCACCGTCCACGCCAGGCTGTTATCGCCCGGGGTGAGAAGTTGAGGGACACCATGGCTCCCCAGACGAATGTCACGGTTGTGGCTATCGGTCAGGCGCAGGGCAATGCCCTCAACCCCGTTAAGCTTCATCAGCGAAGGATTGCTAAAGTCTGCCGGTGCAGTAAAGGCGACACTGACCACCGGCTGATCCAACCCCTGAACCGTACTGTCGGTGCGCTCATCCATCAGGTGCCCGGATGCCACCAGACAATCCTGCAGCCGCACGCTAAAGGGTACTGGCTGACTGCGCGCGCCAGGCTGGCTGAGATCACCGGAAGCCAGCGTGCCGAGGTCAACCGTCTGGTCCAGCGAATCCATAACCAGTCGGCAGGGGGAGTCGACCAGTTGACCGTAAACGTGCAGCAGGCCATGTTCTCTATCCACGTCCTCAAAGGATGCTCCGGCGCTCATTTCGGTTCCGGCTAACAGCATCACAGCACTCAGCAGCAGGGTGCCTCCCAGCGTGCCCGTCAGAGCAGATTTCAGCATGCCGGCGCCCGTGCCTGATGTCTCTTTTTTCATATCTGTTTTCCTTATTCCTGCACGGCGGGCCGGGATGTTTTCTGCCTGCCGTGATTATTTAGAGGTGTTTGATGCGACTTTGCAGACAGAGCCATTGCAGCTAAAAGTCAGCACCGGCCGGCCGCCCCAGTCGTTGATGTAGGCGATATGTGGCTGACTGCCCAGCGCGGCAGCGCGCACCCCAAGGTCAGCTGAGCTTTGTGGTGCCAGCATCAGCGGCTTCATCTCTGTTTTACCGTCGGGTACCAGCGTGACGTAATACGGCGTTGGGTTGGTCACCTGATAGCGATCTCCCTGACGCGTCAGGGTCAGCTGTTCCTGCCACGGTGTCTCGCTGCTGGCACCTTTCTTCACCAGGGCAGTCGGGCGATAAAACATTTTCACTCGCGTCTGGAGCGCCAGCTGCAGCACGTTTGCCTTCTGGCTCTTTGGCGGGATTTCACGCAGGTTGAAGTAAAACAACGACTCACGATCCTGCGGCAGTTTTGCTGTGGCATCTGCCGACAGCTGGATTTTCACCAGACTTTTCGCACCCGGTTCAACACGCTGCAAAGGCGGTAAGGCCATCAACGGCGACTGGATTTTTTGCCCGTTGCTGTCTTCGACCCACGCCTGGGCGAGATACGGCAGTTTGGTATTATCATTGCGGATGTTGACGCTCATGCTCTTCTGGCTACCATCAAAAATCACCCGGGTTCGGTCAAGTGCGACAGCGGCATTGGCTGCCTGCATAGCCGTCAGGCTCATCAGCGCTACGGTAACCGCAGCCTGCACAGAAGGAAGTAGCTTACTTTTCATGTTGAGTGTCTCTCTGTTATTCAGTGGTGTGAGTGCCGTCCCTGGCCGCACCGCCCTGTGCTTCCTTTTTTACCTGCCGCTCTCCGGCAACAGGCTCTATGCCTGACATTTAGTGGTCAGATTGTTGTGATAGTCCCTGTCCAGCCTTCACTGTCTGACAGGTCAGGAATAACGGTAATCCGCTATCCGCTGCAGGCAGCTTCTGTGGCACCCTGAACTGACAAACCGGGGTTTCATTTTCACGCACTTCCATCTGCACACCCGGTTAAACGCCCGCCAGCCACACGCTGCCGTTGTCATCCACTACGCCTACCTGATGCGTATCGCGCCAGACTACCGCACCGAACGCCGGGCTGCTGCCATCGGCAAACTTCATGACGGCCATCAGCTTGCGGCCCATCATCACATCCAGTTTGCGGTAACCAATGGCTCCCTCGGTCATGGTCAGTTCGGTGAGCGGATGACTGACTTCCATATCATCGCCAAGACTGTCTACATCCACCCCGGCACTGCTGCGCCAGTAGCCATTCATTCCGGTAACGACCGCCTTACCAAAGTGATTGGTGTGCTGCACAACCGAACTGTTTTTCAGCGGGACACCGGCAGCCTCACCGGTATCCAGCATCAGACGGGTTCCGCCGTTAGTACTGACCGGATGCAGTGCCGCACCGTGGCGGGTGGCGGTGGCCCCACCCTGTACCGAAAGCCCCACTGAGCTATATTCCCCTTCGCTGTAGCTGGCACTCAGTGATCCACGCGCCACGTCGCCGTTATGGGTCAGGTAGCCACTGGCTGTTTTACGGTTTTTCGCATCGGTGCCGGCCTGCAGGCTGTAACTGTTGTTGTTATCAATGCTGTCATACCAGCCAGCGGTCTGTGAGATGCCGCTGCGGGTACTCTGCGCGTTGTAGCTGACGGATCCCCCGTTGCTCCACGGAATGCTCAGGCTCAGGTAGGCACCGTCGTCTTTAACTCCCCAGTACTGGCTGCGATATCCGGTCAGACTAATGCTGATATTTTTCCAGCTGCCAATGTCGAGGTACTGCGACAACGTTACGCTGTAGCGATCCTGATCCGGACGATCCCAGTAGGTCCGGTGGCTATAGTTGCCGAACAGACTCATTTTGTAGTCGCGTAAAGCCTTGCTCATGGTGATGGTGTACAGCTCTTTCTGACGGCCGCGCGTCATACCCCATGACCGGTCATCGAAGCGTGTCTCCAGATAGTCACTCATCGACATAAAGTCTTTCTCGGCGAAGCGGTAACCCGCAAAGGTCACCTGCCCATCAATTTTTTCAAACCGTTTGGAATAGCTCAGGCGGTATGATCCCCCCTGTTTTTTCTCCCCGTTGGGCAGAGTGGCCTGCGACTCGGTCACGTCGAATGACACTGCCCCAAAGGCCAGCAAGTCACGCCCAATACCCACAGCCAGCGCGGCATAGTTCTTTGAGCCCACCAGACCGCCAAACAGTGACCAGCCGTTAGAAACCCCCCAAGAGAACTCACCGGTGGCGAACGGATCGCCCTGCACACGGTGCTTCCAGTCTGTCGGCTTCCCGGTAGCCAGCTTATAGCGCACCATTCCCGGACGAGTCAGGTAAGGGATCTGTGCCGTATCGACTTTAAAGGTCTGTACGCGTCCATCCTGCTCTTCAACCCGCACATCCAGCGTTCCCGCGACAGACTGACTCAGCTCCTGAATACGGAACGGACCCGGTGCCACCTGGCTCTGGTATATCACCCGTCCTTGCTGACTGATGGTGACCTTCGCGTTGGTTCTCGCCACCCCGGTTACCTCAGGCGCATATCCTTGCAGGTTAGGCGGCAGCATATTGTCATCGGTTGCAACACTGGCCCCGACAAAACGAAAGCTATCAAACAGTCCGGAATCGAGATCGGCCTCACCGAGCGTCAGCTTTGCCCCCAGCCCTGGCAGAGCCCGATAGAGGTAATACCGGCTCCACTGAAAATTCTGGCTGGTGTGACCGCCGGTACTGTACCGTTGCCCCTGCCAGTCAGCACGCAGACGCCATGGGCCAATATTGGCTCCCGCGGTCCCGTTACCACTGACACTGCTGCTGTCGCCGTCACGGGCTGCAAACTGCTGCGTGGCGTTGAGGTTATAGTCAAACAGCAGCCCCGCAATGCCCTCATCCCAGCGCGAAGGAGGATCCCAGTCAGGCGAGGAGTACTCCAGATAAGCCTGAGGAACGGACACACGAAGTGATCCACTGCCCAGATCGCCGGTAGCGGTCATGCCTGGCACCGAGGCCATATTCAGGCACTGCTGGCCGTTCAGTGTTTTCCACGCCAGCTTCCCGGCGACGTCTTCTTTCAAACCCAGCAACTCCACCATCTCTGTGGTCAGACAGGGTTCGCTGCCGTGCGGATCATCTGGCGGAATCGCAAAGGTCACCGTCACTTCGCGGACTTCAGATCCGTTGACTTTCAGCGTCAGTGGATAATCACCCGGCATCACATATCCGGAACGGGCAAAGTGGCTGACGTCAATGTTGCTGCGGTCTTTGACATCCATCACATCAGTGTTGAACTCGGTCACCTCCGCAGCTGCGGGTATCGCTTCCTCACTCAGGGAATCCGCTGACGCAGGCAGGCTGTCTTGCGCCGTTACCCTGCCAGCCGTGCCGCTCAGGGCCAGCGCCAGCATAATTGCCTGCGTCAGCGGATTTAGCGCGGGAAACCTGCCGCCATGACGAAAGGGTTTCATTAGTCGTACTCCATAAAATATCGCAGGGTGGTGTAATAACTTCCCGGTTGAAGTGGATGGCTATCGCCCGTCAGTTGCATGCGGTAATGCAGCGCCATCTTGCCTGGGACAATTTTTATCGTCGGCACGGGTTTATTTGGTGTAACCGGTGTGCCGAGCTCATCCAGAATGGCCACCCCTTCGCCGCTCCCGCTCCCCTGCAGAGCGAATAAATTCGGACCGTCTGCCGCCCCTTCAAAAGTGATCCGCACATCCTTCCAGGGTTGATGCGTCTGGCTGGCGTTTTGATTGAGTACGCAATTGACCAAATGCACAGTGAAAGGCACTTGCGGACCATGACCGTCATTAATCAATTCACTGACAGGTACGTTTCCCAGTTCTATACTTTGATCGGCATCCGATGTGGCAATCGCGCAGGGGGTGTCGATAATGCTACCCTGCACCCGGATATGCCCATGCCCCGCAGCCACTACCGGATGTGCCATGCACAGCAACACCATCACTGCATAAAAGTGTCTGTTCATCATCATTCAGGTGTGTCGGTGTATGACGGTGCCCGTAGGCGAGCACCGTAGGATTTCAAAGACTCTGAGACTTACTGATAAGAGAGTACGAAGTCAGCGGCACCAGAGAATGAACCCGGTACTACAGCCTGACCATCACCTTGCAGGTAAGCAGACATAGCGATGGTGGTATCGTCCGCCGTCAGGGTAGTTGCTGCAGATTCCTGACCCAGCTTGATTTGTTTTTCAGATGCGTCGTTGATAACGATCGCCGCACCACTTGCAGTACCTGAAATACCCCATGCCTCAGGCATGTTAGTGTCTGCGGTACCGCTCCAGGTGGCGGTGACCGTTTTATAGGTGTTGATATCGCAATTCTGCAGAGCAATTTCGAACGGAACCGGAGAGGATTTACCGTTATTTGCCAGTGTTGAATTAGATACCTGTCCCAGGTCAACGGTCTGATCTGCGGTAGCTGGAGAGATTGAGCATGGTGAGTCAATAATTTCACCTTTAAAATGTACGGTACCGTGACCCTGACCACCAACAGTGCCCGATGCCGCAGCATTTGCGAAACCGCTAACCATAGCCATGCTTAAACCCATTGCCAGTGCAATTTTTGAAAACTTCATTTATATTTTCCTGTTTAACGTTATTGCAAAAAACAAAGTCACACTCACCTGATTCCAAAATAAAAATACCATGTCCTGATCAGGCGAATACATTTGACGGCGGCAATAATATAAAAAAGAAAAGTTTTGTCAAATTATGACAAAAAGAGTAACGCTAAAAATAAAAGTCTTTAAAAACAATTAGTTATGCTAATGGGAACGCAAAAACAAAATAAAAAACAGAGCACCAATGAAATTAAAGACAAAACGTCCTCACCGATCAGATCAAAAGGACAAAACAATATTTTATAGGGGATTCATCGCATAAAGCGACTTAGAAGAAAAATAGGAAGAATAAAAACCACTTTCATTAGCAACAATAAAACAACACAACGCCGCGCAAGTTGATATTAATTAAAATGAAATGTTAAGAAATAATATAAATTCTTTTCTTTGAATAGGAATATTCTCCCGGGCGATGTTTTATGCTTAACGCCCTGACTTACACCGTGAGATAAATTTATTGCGAATATTCCTAATAAATTATCGGACATTCCCTTGTGTCACACGCAGATATAGGAAAACTCCCCTCGCTATATTTGGTTATTTTTATCATCTTTACTCTACGCTACGTGGTTTTACGTTATCTTCCTCCCATCAACCTTTATCGCGTCCCCTATATTTGCTGTATTACGAACCTAACCTGCCTGTTATGGGTCATCTGAAAGCCGATCTTATGGTCATAAGCTGAGTGGGAAGAGTTGATTAGGGGGAAAATGTCAGGGTTCAAAGAGCAGGCAGCCCAGATCGTTCGCCAGACCAGGGGCAACTCTCGGTATCGCAGCGTGTCCGGTTATCATTCAACCGGCTACAGTCGGATAGTACTCTGAATGGTTCTTCTGGTGGCAGATACAATGCAAATGATACCCGGACGCTTCTGGGTCATAAAAGACAGGAAATGACAGATAAATATAACGACGATCGTGACCCGGGATGGAAGCGTCTGGTGGTCAAAAAACAATCCGTTTTGCAGAAGAGTTTTGCAGGGGCTTTACAGAAGACCCTTTTGCCCGCCTCCGAAAACAGCGCAAACTGTGTTCAGCTCCGTCCGTTTGAGGCTTAACGCTGTCCGGCAATCGATCGGACCGGGCGGTCAGTTCGGCGCCGTTTCAGCTGTGCTGTCAGCTGGCTGGATTATTTCCTGTCTCAGAATATCAGCATCCCCGCTTAGCGCCGCCAGCCTGGCGCTGGCGGCCTGAGGCGATACGGCAGGCACACTGCCACGGTTACCCGCTTAGCGGATCAGTGAGTAAAAAAATCCGTTAATATTTCCGCCAGTTTTTCCGGCTGTTCGTCGGGAATAAAGTGCCCGCATTCCCCGATAACCGCACCGCTGACCTGGTGCGCCACCGCGCGTAATGGTGCCGCCATATCCGGAATCGACCCCCGATCGGCACTGACCGCCAGTAACGGCAGCGCCAGCTTCCCGGCCTGCGCGCGCTGGCGGTTCTGACGGGCTGACTGATCGACGGCGCGGTAATAGGCCAGTGCGGCACGCAACGCTCCCGGCTGCTGGTAAATGCGCAGATATTCAGCCCGCGCGGCCGCGTCGATCTGGCGGGGATTGGCCGCTTTACGATTAAAAAACCAATCCAGGTAAATCCCTTCCCGGCCCGCAATCATCGCTTCCGGCAGGTCGCTGACGCAGTGAAAGGCGAAATGCCATGTTTTCCATGCGTTATCGCCGGCTAACGGCAGCGACTCAGGCAGCGTAATGCCCGGAATGCCGCCATCCAGCAGCGCCAGCTGGCTGACGTGATGCGGATACTGCGCCGCCAGCGACCAGGCCACCCAGGCACCAATATCGTGCCCCACCAGATGAAAACGCGTCATGCCCAGCTGCTGTAACAGTGCCATCACCCGCTGCGCCACCGTGTCGGTATCGTAACCCTCAGCAGGAAAGTCCGAGTCGCCCTGTCCTGGCAGGTCAGGCGCAATGACATGAAAGTGGTCAGCCAGCCCAGGGATGACGTCTCGCCACGCATAGCTGCTTTGCGGAAAACCGGCGAGCAGCACCACCACGTCCGCGTTTTCTCGCCCTGCACTAAGATAGTG